>NZ_KV917368.1:3519697-3733847 GCF_002019605.1 Alkalihalobacterium alkalinitrilicum
AAGCAACTAAAAACTGCTTTCTCTCAAAAAAACCGTTATCAAATCAAACTACTCAACCAATGTTGGTTCTATTATCAAAAAACACAATACAAAAGAAATACTGCAATGGAGAAAAGTAATTAATAAGAGGCTGACTTAGGTCAGCCTCTTATTCGTTACTGTATTTGTTTTTCTGGTTCCACCATCGTCAAAGCAACTCTCTGCTTCTTAAAATCCACATCATCCACCCAAACCGTAACAACTTCACCTACCGCTACAACTTCAAGTGGATGTTTTACAAATCGGTTACTTAGTTTAGAAATGTGAACAAGTCCATCTTGTTTAACTCCAACATCAATAAATGCACCGAAATCAACTACATTACGTACGGTACCCTGTAATTCCATCCCTTTTTGTAGATCTTCGAGAGCTAACACCCCTTTTTTCAATAATGGTTTTGCTAAATCATCACGAGGATCACGTCCAGGGCGAATAAGAGCCTCAATAATATCCTTCAAGGTCGGTTCTCCTATTTCTAACGTTTGAGCTGTTTCCGACAATGAAATTCGTTGCAATTTCTCTTTCAAGTCTTCCGTGCCTAACTCATCCATACTTGCATTAACAACCTCAAGCAGTCTCATTGTTTCACGGTATGATTCTGGATGAATGGCCGTATTATCTAATGGATTGTTTCCTTCTGCTATTCTCAAGAAACCAATACACTGTTCATAGGTTTTTTCACCGAGTCGAGGTACCTTCTTCAACTGTTGGCGAGAAGTAAATTTCCCTTCCTCATTTCGTTTTTTAACGACGTTATTAGCAACAACCTTCGATAAACCCGCAACATATTGTAAAAGCGATGAAGATGCTGTATTTACATTAACTCCTACACGGTTTACCGCTGTTTCTACAACAAACCCTAGTGACTCTGCTAATCTTTTTTGGGAAACATCGTGTTGATATTGTCCAACACCAACAGATTTCGGGTCAATTTTTACAAGCTCTGCTAAAGGATCTTGAAGTCGGCGGGCAATAGAGACCGCACTTCGCTCTTCCACTTGTAAATCAGGAAACTCTTCACGGCCGAGTTCAGACGCAGAATAAACACTTGCACCGGCTTCGTTAACGATCAAATAAGATACAGGCAAGTTATTTTCCTTAATTAAATCAGCGATAAATTGCTCCGATTCTCTTGAAGCCGTGCCATTACCAATTGCTACGACGTCAACTTTATGCTGCTCAATTAAACGATTTATTACTTTTTTAGCTTCATCTATCTTATTATGTGGTGGCGTTGGATAAATAACAGTAATGTCCAGTACTTTACCTGTGTCATCAACAACCGCTAACTTACAACCTGTTCGATAAGCTGGATCAAGACCTAGTACTGTATGATCTTTAATCGGTGGCTGCAATAGGAGGTTTCGTAAGTTTTCTGAGAAAATATGTATGGCTTGTTCTTCAGCTTTCGTTGTCAGTTCACTACGAATTTCGCGCTCAATTGAGGGCTCAATCAACCGTTTATACCCATCCTCTATTGCCGTTGTAACAAACGATGCTGCACTTGAACTCCTATTTGTTATGTAGGTTTTTTGCATATAGTTTTCAATTTTTTGAACAGGAAAAGTAATCCCTACACGTAATACATCTTCTTTTTCACCGCGGTTCATCGCAAGAATTCGATGGGGGACTACTCGTTTTACTGGTTCCTCGTACTCGTAGTACATTTCATAAATTCCTTTTTCATCTTTATCCGCGTCTTTAACTTTTGTTACAATAATTCCATCTTTAAACGTTAACTCTCTTATATGTTTTCTTGCTTCAGCATCGTCAGAAACCCACTCAGCAATAATATCTCTTGCGCCTTGGATTGCTTCTTCAATCGATAACACTTCATATTCTTCAGAAATATACTTACTCGCTTCGTCTTCTACATTCGCAGATTTGGGTAACGAGAATAACCAATTTGCTAAAGGTTCTAGTCCTTTTTCTTTTGCAACAGTTGCCTTTGTACGACGTTTTTGTTTATATGGACGGTAAAGATCTTCTACTTCTTGGAGCTTTCCTGCCTTTTCAATTGCCACTTTTAACTCACTTGTTAATTTCCCTTGCTCCTCAATAAGCCGAATGACTTCACTTTTTCTTTCACTTAAATTCATTGCATATTGCCACGTTTCCGTTATCGAACGTATTTGCACTTCATCTATTCCACCCGTTAACTCTTTTCGGTAACGTGCAATAAATGGGACTGTATTTCCTTCCTCAATAAGTTCAATGACTTGCTGTACCGTTTTCGTTGGTAAACTTAATTCTTTCCCTATTTTCATCATCATTTGCTGACGCAATTCATTACTACTCAAATTCATCTCTCCTCTAAACAACAACTTACCCATGTTAGCATTTCTTCTATTATATTGAATTATGCTCAAATGTGAATAACCCATACTATTCCTTCGACATGACCCGCTTCATTCCTTTAAATAAGCTATGCTTTTAAATACCTCATCAAAATAAGAAGGCTGATTCCTTGTATTCTCCCCATAAAACGAGGCCCAACACTAGTGAATCAGCTCTTTGCTAATTTAATGTAGTTGTCCAATAAGTATCGTAATATCATCCTCAGTAACTTGTACATGTTTTTGAATAATTTGCTTCGCATTTTCTTCAGAACATAGATCGATTAAATTTTCCCGTTTCATACTACTAAGCTTAACTCCATCTGAAAAGATAACAAAAGTACTTCCCGAGTCATATGGAAATTGCTCTGTTTTCACATCAACTTTTCTCCCTGATAAAAAACCTCTATTCGGTATCGGCCTGATCATTTGTCCATTTGCAGAATAAAACAAAAAACCGATATTGCCAATGCTACTATAGTGAACATTCTTTTTTTTACAATCAAACTTAACGACAGTTAGGACAACCCCTCGTTTCGCGACCAGCGTCTCATTACATCGTTGAATGATTTCTTTTACACTTTTTTCATGGTTTTGTTTTATAACATTCATTACTGATACCGAAGATGAGTGAGCATGTTCACCACTACCTAATCCATCAGAAACAGCGCAAACGATGTAACCATCCACTTCAAGCACAACAAACGAATCCCCATTAAGAGAATTCCCCTCTTTTGGTTTTTGATAGGTAGCGATATTCACATATTCCTTTAGTAGAAATTCAATCATTTAAGGTACTCCGTTGGTTTAATATGAATAGAATCTCTTAACTTTTGTAGTGCTCTTCGTTGCAACCTCGAAACATGCATTTGTGAAATACTTAAGCGCTCTCCTGTTTCTTTTTGACTTAAATTTTCAAAATACGTCAGTTGTAATATTTGCTTTTCACGTTCATTTAGTACGCTGAAAGCTTTTTCTAGAAGGATTTGTTGATCGGTTTGTTCGTATCCTTTTTCTTGTCGACCGACAAGATCTAACAATGTAGCTTCTCCGCCTTCTTGATCAGCCTCTATCGGTTTATCCACCGATAAAGCTTGATAACTTCTGCCCATTTCCATTGCTTCTAACACTTCTTCAACGGAAACATTGATAAACTCTGCTATTTCGTCGACCTTAGGAGACCGTTGTAAGTCATTTGTTAATAGATCAACAGCCTTTTTAATCTTCGGCCCTAGCTCTTTTATTCTTCTTGGGACATGTACGCTCCACGTTTTATCGCGAATATAGCGTTTAATTTCACCAACAACAGTTGGAACTGCAAATGATTCAAAACTTCTCCCTACCGATAAATCAAAACGGCGAATAGCACCTAATAAACCTAACATTCCGACTTGAAATAGGTCTTCAGCATGTTCAGGACCTCTCGAAAACTTACGTGAAAGTGTTTGTACAAGTGGCTTATAATGCTCGACTAACTTTGTCTGCGCTTCTTCTAGCTCATTCTCCTGATACTGTTTGATCCAAAGGATTACATCATCTTTACTATTGGGTCGTTGCTGAGGTTTCGTCGACATATCGTTCCACCCCATCTCTTCCCAAATACTTCGTCATCATTAAAATCACGCCATCTTCATCACTAATTTCTACCTTATCCATTAATGTATTAATAAGAAAGAGCCCCAGCCCTCCTTCTTTTAACTCATGGACTGGTTGACTGCTATCAATTGGTCCTAATTTATCTCTAATCCCATCGATATCAAAACTTTCACCGTTGTCCGCCACAACTACTTCTAAACGGTCCGCGAATACATGAAAAGTAACTGAAATACAACCACTTCCCTCGTAAGCGTGTTCTACTACGTTCGTACATGCTTCTGCAACAGCAATTTTTATATCTTCTATATCATCGTACGTATACCCAATTCGATTGGCAATTCCAGAAACAGTCAAACGGATGACTCCTACATACTCTGGTTTTGCAGGAACTTTCATCTCGATGCGATCACTTTGACAAGTCATTGCATTTCCTCCTTTTCTTGAGTTTCTATATCGATCACTTCATCTAATCCTGTAATTTTAAACAGTCGTTGCAACCGACTCGATAGACCTTGAAGTTGAATGTGACTCTCATAGTTATGAGTTGACTTTAACGCCCCGATAAAAATCCCCAACCCTGTACTATCAATGTAATCTACGTCAGCTAAATCGACAATGATCTTCATCCCACTTTCCTCGGTTAGCGGTATGAGTACTTCTCTCAATTTTGGCGCTGTAAAAGCATCTACTTCTCCTGATAGGCGTAATAAGTGCATATTCCCTTTTGTTTCCTGACGTATTTCTAAATTCATAATAACCCTCCTGAAAAAGTACTTATTCATGTAATTACCACACAATAAGATTTTTTAAACCTGCCTTCGTAAAAACATTAACGTGAAATCATCTTTTAATTCAAAGTCTTGTAGTTGAGCCAACTCATCGTATACTTTCTCAACAATTTCTTGTGCTGGCCGATCAATATACCGACGAATGATGTCCGTAATTTCTGTCCGTTCAATAAAACGCTCTCCCACTCTACATTCTGTTACACCGTCTGATAATAAAATAATAGCATCGCCGACCTCAACTTCATGACTGTACTCACGAAAAGTCGTGCTTTTGGACACCCCTAAAACCAAGCCCTTAGCATATAAATCTACAAATTCGTCTCTGGCCGCAATATAATAAAAACCTGGTTCATGACCTGCACCTGAGTAAGTAAATGTGTGTTGATTAGGATTATAAGACCCATACATCATCGTAATAAACATACTGGCATCAATATTTTGAGCAACGACTCGGTTTAAGTTTTCGAGTAACGAACTCGGTTCCATACGATGAGCTGGTATACTGTCAATCCCGTATTTGATCATTGACATACACATCGCTGCCGGAATCCCTTTCCCGATAATATCTGCAATCGCAACCCCAAGATGTCCACCTTCATTTTTTACACAGTAATAATAGTCTCCACTCATCTTTCCTGCTGGGACACTTGTAACACCTATATCAACATCAGGCAACTGTGGTATTTTTTTAGGCAATAGTGTCTGTTGCATTTTAGCGGCTACATCAATTTGCATCTCTAACTCTTTTTGCTTATCTCTTAAGCTTTGATGTTCTCGGTAGGCTAGTCCGTAACCTACCATCACTTCAAGCAAAACCGAAAAAGATTCTTTAATTTCAGGAGAAATCTCCTCAAACATCTCTTCTAAAACTTCACAATGTAAACTTACCATATCTTCGGGGGAAATTTGATTTTCAAGTAGACGTTTACTATATTGCTGAGCACCATACAAGTCCTGTTCACTTTTATTCTCTAAAAAACCACGAAGTAAATCTTTATAATCGGATTGTAAAGTTAAATCGCGACTTTCAGCTTCAATCACATGTTTCCCTCCTTATCTCATCCATTTCGTAATCGTGATTATAGTCCCTTCCCCTACATTTGTTTCAATTTGAAAATCATCCATCAAGCGCTTAACACCAGGCAGTCCAGCACCTAATCCACCCGATGTTGTAAAACCATCCTCCATCACTTGTCGTACATCTTCTATTCCTGGTCCCTCATCTAAAGCTGTAATTTTTATTCCTTGTTGAAACAAGTTTGTTTCTGTACCAACAACTCGTTCTATACAGACCTTCCCTTGTTTTGCATATAAATAGATATTACGAGCAAGTTCAGAAATCGCAGTTGCAATCCTAGCCTGATCTACGGTACCAAAGCCAATTTCTTTAGCCAAGTTTCTACCAGCTTGTCTAGCTGCAACAATTTCCCATTCACTCTTTACCTCTACACAGGATTGGATTTCCATCCTTACCCCTCCAATACTTGCTGCAACTTTTCCAACCCTTGCTCTAAATCGAGCGCCGTTTGGACACCACCTAACCCGACTCCCATATCAACTAGCGTGATGGCAACAGCAGGTTGTATTCCGGTAAGCACTACTTTTGCTCCCATTAAACTGGACATATCAACAACGTCCCCTAGTACTTTTGCAATAAAAGAGTCAATCATTTCTACAGATGTTAAGTCAATCACAACACCTATCGATCCTTCTTTATGAATTTTATTGAGCAAATCTTCTTGAAATTGAAGAGCTGTTTGATCATCGAGCTCTATCTGAACACTGACCAGTAAATAATTTTTCAACTTTAATATCGGGATTCGCATACTCATTTTAAGCCACCTACTTCTATAAATCTATTTCTCTATGATTTACTTATTTGTGAGTTCAAGCGCAGTTTGCACCCCGACTCGGAGGGTACTCTTTGTTGGGAAGTGACTTAGATCAATGCCTAAGTTCACGATTGTTTGCGCAATCTCTGGCCTAATTCCAACTAAAATGCACTTAGATCCTACCAGACGCACAGCTTCTGCTGCTTGAATAATATGATGAGCCACCATTGTATCGACAATTGGTACACCCGTAATATCAATTAGGACAACTTGAGCGCGATGCTTAATAACACCATTCAATAAGTTTTCCATAATTAATTTTGCTCTAGCTGTATCGATCGTTCCAATCAGAGGCATAACTGAAATATTTTCAAATATAGGGATGAGTGGAGCAGAAAGCTCTAATAAAGATAACTTTTGTAACTCAAAAGTATTCTCCCATGAACCTGTGTAGTTATGGATTACTTTATTAATAATGCCATCAATCCACGTCTCAATCTCATAAAATAAAGAAACGATTTTCTTACCATCACTTTCTCTTTCTGTTAACATCTCTAAGATGACACGACGGAATGCTTGTAGACCTTGGGTAATATACTCCAACTGCAAACCTACTTGAACTAAGCGATCCGAATATTGTCCTATCCGTTCTGTTGCTTCAACCTGACTCCAATGAAGCGTATCTAAAATTAACTCTACAAACTCTCGATTCGTATTTTCAAAGATATGTTCTGATACATTTTCCATATACGTTTCTTTCCGGACTGCTTCTACTTCTTTTAACCATCGGGCTTTTATTTCAACTTTGTTTTGCAAAATAATTTCAATAATATCTGGCTGCAATGATGCCACCTCCATTTCCTACTATTATTTCATGTCAACAAAAAAGTTGCAAAAGATGTACTTTATTAGAAAAGCGGAAGCTCCCTGGGTAGCTCCAGCCAGCAAATGTTCTAGCAGGAATAAAGTCCGCTTTTTGACTTTACCTTGACAGGATAATTGTCCTCGAGGAGCTGGGGACTGCAGCCCTCCCGTAGGAGATAAAGGATATACGGTGAGCGCTAATGCACATATAAACTCTTCTTGGTTACCAGGCTCGAGTCTCAAACTCTGTTGCGGGCACTATAAATCCTTCTTAGTTACCAGACTCGAGTTTCTACTCGCTGTTGCGGGCACTATAAACCCTTCTTAGTTACCAGACTCGAGTCTCAACCCGCTGTTGCGGGCACTATAAACCCTTCTTAGTTCCAGCGTCCTGTCTCAACTTCTGTTGCGGTTGGCAAGTAGTAACTTTTTTGCAAATAAAAAAAGCTACTTCATCTAGTGAGGAGAAGTAACTTTTCTACATTTGCAATAAAATTAAAAATTAATAAGACCTAAACTAATTTGAAGCGCATCATCCACTCGACTCATCATATCATCGTCCAAATGTGTGATTTTGTCAGTCAGCCGTTGCTTATCAATCGTCCTTATCTGCTCTAATAAAATCACCGAATCCCGATCAAACCCATAGCGCTTGGCATTGATCTCTACATGAGTCGGTAACTTCGCTTTTTGAATTTGGGCTGTTATCGCCGCGACGATGACAGTTGGACTAAACCGATTCCCGATATCGTTTTGAATGATGAGAACAGGCCTAACTCCACCTTGCTCTGAACCAACAACAGGAGATAAGTCAGCAAAGTAAACATCGCCACGTTTTACAATCAACAGCTACACCCCACTTACTAAGCGATCTAGGGTGTGCTCTGCTTCCTCCTCAGCAAGAAAGGCTTCTGATGCAATGTTTAAATTGATCTTTGCCATTTCCATATAACCCTGCTGCATAGATTCACGAATCTGACGTCTTTTTCGTTCTCGAAGATACATTTTTGTAGCTTGGGAGATAAACTCACTCCGGTTAACATTTTCTTGCTTTACTACCCCATCTACTTCGTTTAAAAGGTTCTGCGGCAAACTAATCATAATTCGCTTTGTGGCTTGTTCAGACACAAACATACACCCCCAACGTACGGTACGACCTATTTACATTCCGTATCTATAATAGCACTCTATAGACTGAATTGCAAAGTCGTTCTTCAATATTTTATAACTATTTATCTTTTCATTATGGTACTAATTTATTTTTCACGGTATAAACTTCGTGATTTTTGATATAAACTCTCGGTATTCTAGATCCAACCATACAAGGAACTTCATAATTAATCGTTGATAATCGGCCTGCGACTTCATCAATTGAAATCATTCGTTCTCCTTGAGAACCAATCAGCGTTACCTTAGTTCCAACGGGGAGTTCCCGAGGTAATTTAACCATACATTGATCCATACATATCCTTCCAACAAAAGGAACGTTTTCACCATTAACTAGAACCGTACCGCCATTTGTAGAATGGTATCGATACCATCCATCGGCATAACCGATTGGAATGGTTCCAATCCATTCCCACCCTGTTGTTTTATACGTTATTCCATAGCTAATTCCTTCTCCAGGTGGCACGTTTTTCACTTGAATAAGCTTTGCATGCAAAGAGAAGGCTTCTTTTAATTGTACCGGTAATCTATCCTTGATTTCAATAGAGGGGGTAAGCCCGTACATCGAGATGCCTAGTCGAACCATATTAAATGCCTGATTTGGGTGCATCAATCCTGTCGCACTATTCCCACAATGAATGATAGAAATATCTACTTCCAATTTTTCCATCATAGTTACAATTAAATTAAACCGCTCGTATTGCATATTAAAATAGTCATCACACAGCTCATCTGCGGTAGCAAAATGCGTATAGATACCTTCTAGTTGAAACCGTTTATCGTCATGAAGAGCTTCAATAACAGCTTTTCCCTCTTCTTGGTCTCTTATACCAATTCTCCCCATGCCTGTATCGAATTTCATGTGGAACTTAATTTTCTTTCCCCCTTGGTATAATGATTTAGCTCGAACCAACCATTCAGCAGAAAAGACTGTTATCGTAATGTCATGACTTGCAGCAACTTCTATATCTTCTGGTCGAATTGCACCTAACACAAGAATAGGGGCTTGAATATGAGCTGCTCGTAACTGAAGAGCTTCATCTAATATTGCAACCGCCAAATAACTAGCACCTGCTTCAAGTGCTGTTTCCGCAACAGGTATTGCCCCGTGACCATAACCATCTGCTTTTACAACAGCCATAATTTCCATGTTCTGCTTAAAACTTGCCTTTATGTTTCGTACATTTTCCCTAATATGATCAAGGTTCACCTCAACCCACGTATCACGATAAAAAGAGTCATTCCAACGTTGCAAAACGTTCTCCACCTTCCAAAATGCAGCTTTTTCTCTTTATTGTGATTATCGTTTTCTTTGTACACACTTGTCAACAATTCAAAAGTTACATTGATAAAATGAACCGTATTTTTTAGCCCTGTTTAACTAAAAAGAAGAGGTCGACTAGAAATGTCTAAGCACCCATTTTTACACACGATCGTGCATGAGTGCATAGCCACATCAATTTGAGTCAACCTCTGCAAATCAGTTCTTATTTTTATTTTTCAAGTGTACCGTAAACCGAACGAGCTATCGCCATCATTTCTTCTGCGTCTAAATCATTCGATGCTAGGTAGAAGTCCACCCCTTCATATGTCCACATTAATGAACCGTTTGACATAACACCAACCGTGAATCCTAAATCGACAGGATCTCCTGAACTTACATTCATTGGTGTACTAGCGGGTACAACTCTACTCTTTTCTTGAATTAATGTGAAGTTGTTTTCCCCTGTGTAAGTTAAAACGACTTTTTCACCGTCTTCTGTCATAATTGTTTCGGAACCTGTTAGTGCTGTACCTTGTGGTTCATAGATTGGATAAAGTACAGTTAGCGGTTCTGACACATCCGCCATAGTCGGAATTTCTTGGCCCATTTGCGCCGCTGTCATATTTCGCTCCATATCGAAATCATCTTCATTAAAACTTGGATTCATTGAAAACGCACTAAAGTTGACTTGCACAAGTACCTGTAAATCTGAATTCATAATTTTCACAGAAGCAGGTGTTAAATCTTTTTTATTGAGCATAATTTCTTGGCTGTTTAAATTCTTATTTTGATAATTGGTTCTCGTTTGAAACACATAATGATTTTCAGTAGCTTGGAACGTTCTTTCTGGGTCATTCAAAATATCTGAAACTAAAGACTCGTATAAATAGACTTGACTGTTATTTTTCGGCCAATCACTTTGAAAACGGAAGCTTTTATTGAGAGCTGGTGTTAATACAAATACTCCGTCATCATTACGTAAAATAATCTGACTTTGGTTTTTCTCGTCATTCTTTAATGCGACACGATAATGATTTTCCACCTGATGCCATACTTCAACATCGTACTGTTGTGGTTCTTTTCCCGTTTGTAAAATCATGGTAGCATCTGTCTTATAACCTGTCATTTCGCTAAGCTTTTGATCTAACCCTTCAATAATGTCCTCCTGCGTTTTTTCACCGCAACCTGCTAATACAAGAGTGAGAATGACGCTGACAAACAATGCAACTAGTCCTTTCCTTCTCACTTAGTTCACCCCTTTGTCTCATAATTAACGACAAAAGAGAAAGACATCCGTTACAAGTTTTTAAGTAATTTCGTTAAAAGCAAAGAGTATCCGTTCGTGCCTATCATTTCATTTTGTAATGTCACGGACCTGAGTCAAAGCCATAGCCGACAGAAGATATCAATCTTTAATCTCAAGGAATTCTACTAAGAAGTTTATCAATGATGACATCGGGTACATCCCCCGAGATTTTTTCTATCGCTTATCACAAACCCCGTGTTTAGACATCCATCATTAATAGCGCACGTCCTTTCTGCTCAAAGTCTATTAATCCATTACTCTTTTTTGTAACGAGGCTTTCTCCTAACCGCACTAACACTATATGAGACAAACTCCCACAATATGCAGACTAGCTTGACAAGCTTTCAATAATTACTTGAGCAACGGCAAATTCCTTGGAATGTGAAATTGAAACATGAACCTTATCATTCCCTTTCCAGGCAATGCTTGGTTTTCCACTATTCACGTCGTTAACCACTTCAATATCTTGCCATCCCACTTCTTTTGAAATTCCTGTGCCTATTGCTTTGACAAAAGCCTCTTTGGCAGCAAAGCGTCCAGCGACATATTCAAATTGTCGTTGTTTTGTCAGGGTATGATATTTTTTTCTTTCATTTTCAGTTAAAATTCTCAAAATAAATTTATCTGTTCGTTCTATCGCTTGTTTAATTCTTGCAATCTCTACAATATCAATTCCTATCCCTTTAATCATAAGAAACGGGCTCCTTTTTTACATTCTACTCTCATTATGATCATCATAAACTTATCATAACCTATTCATTTCATGGTAGTATGTAAGAGAAATGAAGTAAAAAGGTGGTTTTTTTATGTTTATAAGAAATGAAAGTTTTTACTCTTTCCGACGTAATTATCCTATAATTACAGTTATTGTTGCCATTCACCTACTTCTTTTTGTTTGGATGAACTTTTTACCTTTCGGCTACCTCGTTCGAAATATTGGGATCGGGTTCAATCCAGCAGTAGCTCAAGGTGAGTACTGGCGCTTGATTACCCCTATCTTTATGCATATAGGGTTAGGTCACGTTTTATTTAACTCATTTTCACTCGTTTTATTTGGACCCGCACTGGAAAAGATGCTCGGGAAAGTTAAATTTATTACCATTTATTTGTTGACAGGAATTATTGCTAACATCGCTACTTTTTATTTAGGCGGTCTCTCGTACCCTCCACACCTTGGAGCTTCCGGCGCGATCTTTGGTCTATTTGGAGTTTATCTTTACATGGTATTAAACAGAAAAGATTTAATTGACCAAGCAAACTCACAAATCGTCATGACGATTTTAATTATTGGTCTTGTGATGACCTTTGTAAACAGCAATATTAACATCCTTGCCCACCTGTTTGGCTTAATCGGCGGAGCAGCATTAGCACCTATTTTCCTTGCAAAAGCACGCCCTTTTTATGCCTATACACATGTACATGATCCTGAAGAAGTTACTTTTAATCCGAATCGTTGGAGACGCCGACGGATGAATAGTAAACTAGTTCAAAAAGTCATTTGGATTGGGTTCGGTGTACTAGTTGCACTTGGAATTATAATGCGCTTATTCTAAAAAAAGAAGAAAAAAGACAGAAGCTAGCACCTATCCATTCAGGAAAAAGTGCTAGCTCTTTATTGTTACAAAGTTAATAACAAATTTCATATGAAAGATGTTCATTTTAAACTAACTAGAAAACAAGGAGAGTATTTAGATGAGAACCCCTTCTCCTAAACCTGTTATTAGTGAAGTCTATTTAAGCCCGTTGACAAATATATTAACGTTATGTTCCATCATTTTAATATAACTCTCTGCTCCTGATCCTTCTGGGCCAATAGCATCAGTATAAACTTCTCCAGCAATTTCAACTCCTGCATTATTGGCTACTGTCTCCATATATCGTTGATCCACTGTTGTTTCAACAAATACAGCTGGTAGGTTACGTTCTTGTATTAAATCGACTAAACCAGAAATTTGACTTGGTGTTCCTTCTTCATGGGAGTTCAGTTCCCAAATTCCTGCTGTTTCAATTCCGTATCCCTGCCCGAAATAGCGAAATGCATCTTCACTCACAGCAATCATACGTGCCGCTTCAGGAATACTATTAATTTCAGCTTTAATCCAAGTATCAAGGATTTCTAATTCTTGTTTATAAGCTTCTGCATTGGCACGGTAGAGCTCTTCTCCATCAGGGTCACGTTCAACTAAGTCTTCAACGAGATTATTTACCATTATAATTACATTTTGTGCATCTAGCCAAATATGAGGGTCATCTCCATCCTCATTATTAAGCGGGATTACAGTTACACCTTCTGAAAGAGTGACTACTGGAATATCAGCTGTGTTTTGCACAAGCTTTTCAAGCCACTCCTCTAAACCTAATCCATTTACATAAAATACATCGGAATTGCTTACTTTTTGGAAATCACTTGGAATAGGCTCATATTCATGTGGTTCTTCACCAATTGGAACAATATACTCTACATTCCCACGATCACCTACAACATTATCAATAACATCACCTAATATAGAAAAACTGGTCGTAATGTTTAAACCTTCTCCTGTACTTTCTCCCTGCTCTCCATTGTCACCACCACATGCTACTAAAAACAACGACATAACCATAGCGGATGCTAATAAAATTAATCTTTTCCTCACAACAATTCCCTCCTTTAAAATATACGTACGTTAGTACAAGTTTTTTCATTCATATAAAATTGTTTCCTTAGGGCAAGTTTTTGAGCAAAAAAATATAGCTCATTCTTTACCACTAACAATAATGTTGACTTAATACAACATTTATTTTTTCATAAATATGTATTTTTGTCTAGAGGTTTTAAACAAAAAAATAAAAATGGGCACCTTAGCACGCATTTTTATTTCTTATCATAAAGTTTATACATACTTCCATCTGTTAAAGAGCAGATGCTTACCACTAGTTCTCTAGATATTCCAGGTCTCTCTATATGCCTTCTAATATTATTACAAAGATTTGTTGCCACTTCTACATCTACTTCCATCAGAAAAACGGTAGCACTTATTCCCCTGACTGATTCATCTATAATCACTGAATGACCTTTAATGATTTTAAGACTGCCGCCTTTATTGTAAGCTAGACCTTTCAATAAGAGGTCTGTAGTTTGAGCTAAAGTTTTGTAATAATCGGTTGTTGAATAAAAGTAATTGATGTTAATCTTTTTCCATTGTTCTGCGATCAGCAATAGTATGCGATAAGCCGTCCTTTCAGCCATATTTACCTTTAGGTAACCTTCTACAACGTTATTAACTATAGCTTGAATTCTATTGTTGCATTCCTTTTCATTTACAAAAGACGTTTTCTTTAAACTAATATTACTGCGAGACATCGTCTTCACGTCCCTTCTAATTTGAAATTTGACAATTCTTTTTATTAGGACAGCCCTCATAATCGCAACTGCCAATGGCCTGATAAATGGAACACCAAGACCGCTTTGCGTAACAGATTGGGATCCCTTGTTCATTTGCTTTCTTTTTTAATACGGACGATAAATTATGATTTATGTAATCCGTCAGTACGAGTACTAAGTCAACATGAGTTGGAATTTCTCTTTTTACTTGTTGAACTTTCCTTCCACTAATATGAATGACTTCTTTAAAACCAACTGACGCTAATTTACTTGGAATTTTACCTAAATGATCGGCACCAACAATGAGAAGAGCAGACACATTATATCCCCCTTTAATTTTCAAGTGATAATAATTTTCATTATCACTATTTTAATTGATAATGATTATCGGTGTCAACACCATTTGCAAAAATGTACAAAAAAAGGCTGATTTAGATAGGTAGTACTCATCTATAAAAACGACGAGACCACAAATTCTAAGTCAACCTTTGTTAAACAAACGTTTATTTAATACTTTTTTAACAAGTATCGTAGTGGAACAATCGATACTAGAATAATAATTAGTGCAGCGGGTGCTGCTAGATGATAGATAGCTTCTGACGCTTCAAAATATACACGTACAGCTAACGTATCAAACCCTGGTGGCCTGAGCATAAGTGTAGCTGGAAGCTCTTTAATTGAACTAACGAATACGAGAGCTCCTCCAGCCAGAACCCCTGGCAAAATAGATGGGAGGATCACTTTAAACATTACTTTCCATGGTGGATATCCAAGACTCCGTGCTGCCTCATCAATTCGAGGAGACACAAGACTTAATGAGGCTTCTCCCGCTTGCATTGCTTGTGGAAGAAAACGAACTACAAACGCTAGAGCCACCATATAAAATGTATTGTAAAGCATCGGAATATGGTTGTTAAAGATAAAAATAAATCCTAAGGCCACAATAACACCAGGAAGCGCATATCCTGCATAACTTAATTTATCAATACCACTTGAAATCACTGAAGGATAACGAGATTTCAAATAAATGATTGGCATAGCTAGTAGCATACATAATATTGCCGCAAACCCTGAAACTTTTAAACTATTCCAGGCAAAACCAAAGAACCGATTATCTAAAGCCCCCATACCAATACTAATAATAGACCAATAAACTAAAACGACAATCGGAAGGACAACCGATACGAAAAACACTCCTACTACAAAAACTAGCGTCAGTGGCTTCCACTTTCCAAGAGATAAAATATCTGGGGCCTTAAACGTATTCGACGTTTGGTAGTACTTATTTTTCTTTCTAGTTCTTGCTTCAATCCAAAGTATTACAATCGTAAAGAAAATAAGCACTAAGCTTAGGACGGATGCAGAAGCAGTGTCAAAGCTTGCTCGCTGAAAATAGATCGCCGCGGTAAATGTGACGTACCGAAGCATGGCAATCGCGCCAAAATCAGATAATACATACAATGAAATTAATATAGCTCCTGCCCCTATCGCAGGTCGCAAAAATGGAAGATTTACCTTCCAAAACACTTGTGATGTCGTCATCCCCTGGGAACGTGCCACTTCTTCAAAGTTTCGGTTCATTTTGCGAAGCGATGCACTCGCAATTAAAAAGACGTATGGGTAGGTAAACATCGTTAATACGAAAAACACTCCCCAAAATGAATAAATATTCAACGGATAATTACCAAAAAGATCAACAAGCCAAGGTGTATCTCTCCAAAAGTCACGAACCCATCCACTAGGGCCAAAGACAATTATATACGTAACTGCACCAACATAAGGTGGAATAACGAGTGGCATTGCTAAAAGCCATTGCCACATTTTCCTTCCAGGTAAATCTGTTCGCACAACAATCCAAGCAAGCATGACCCCTATTGTCACAGCACAAGCCGTAACGGCAAATGTAAGTGAGAACGTATTCCATAATAATTGTGGAATTCTTCCATCAAGAAGGCGCATCCACCGATCTACGCCCGCAAACATGGAGCGCCAAATTACGTAAATTATTGGGATAGACATAATGAGTGCAACAAAAATACCGAATAAGAGTAAAACTGGTCCAGGAGGGTTCCCTTTCCAAATATCAAACCACTTTCCCCGAAAGAAACGGAGAATGGCTGGGGAGTTACTCTCCCCAACCTCGGCATTCTGATCATTATTTATTTGTTTTTTGCGTTGACTATCATTACTCATTATGCCCTCTCCTAAGTCGTAAATCGTTTACACTTATCTTAATTCAAGGTCTAACCCTGATTGTTCAATAAGGTCTTTTGTATCTTCAAAGTATTCTCCTAATTCTTTCATAGGCATATCTTGAACTTTAAGCTCACTGAATTCTACAATGTGTGGCTCTACTTCTGGTGGATAAACTGCACCGTACTCTGAGTTAATTAGCAATTCTAAAGACTCACCAACAAACGCTACTTGGTTTTCGGGCAACAATACCCACTCAAGAAATGCAAGTGCATTAGCTTCATTTGGTCCATCAGCAACAAGACCTACACCTGCCGCATTTGCAATAACACCCATTTGACCTTCTTCTTGGTCAAGATAGATAAATCCTACATTATTATCTTGAGGCTCAAGTAATTGTTGATGGAAGTAATAGTTGTTTACTAAACCAAATGAATGCAAACCTTCTCCTACAGCTCGACGAATGTCACCGTGGCCATTGTAAATACCAGCTGCATTTTCTTTAATTGAAGTAACCCACTCAGCTGCTTTCTCATCACCCCACTCGTAACGAAGTGCTGATACGTTTCCGATCATACCGCCGTTTCCACCACGAGTAATTGCGTAACCACCTTCAACATCTGCCCATTTTGCATCAAATAAGTCTTCAATACTCTTCGGCATTTCTTCTTCTGTAATCATATCTTTATTGTAAATAAACCCACGTGATCTAGCAGAAATTGCAAAATACGCATTGTCATCAGCACGGAACTCTGCTGGAATTGTTTCAATTCCTTCAGGGTTTGCTCCTGTTAATAAACCTTCGTTGTGTAAGTAACCAAGTGCTCCTAGATCATTGGAGATATAAATATCAGCTTGAACATTCCCTGCTTCTTCTACAATTTGTAGAGGCTCAGCTCCATGTAACGCTACCACTTCAACTCCAGTTTCTGCTTCAAACTTTTCTAATAATGGTTGCACGAAATTTTCGTTACGTGCTGAGTATACTACAAGTTGCCCACCAAGTTCTACTACTTCTTCATCTTGTTCACCTTGTTGTTCTTCTTGCGGTTGATCTCCACCTGCTTCAGCTTCTGGCTCTGCTTCATCTTGTTGTCCGCAAGCTGCCACTACAAACACGATTGCTAATGACATCATTGCCAACATTAAAAGTTTTAATGATTTCTTCATGCGTATGTTCCCCCTATATATGTACATGTATTTTGTTATAGTTAGAATGAAACTCATTCTCAATTCCAACCACAATTCGTAGTATAGTGCAACTGATAATCATTGTCAATAAGTTTTCAAAAAAGTTTTAACGTTTTTGTACTAACTTAGTAGACAACAAAAAAGACTGACTTTAGCTAAATGTTTCCTACTCAAACACAGTCTTATAGATACAAAATAGCTACCTATATTATGCGAAGAATAAGGACATTTAATGAGTCAGTCTTTTATTTAATTCAATCCACTAAAGCTACTAATTCAGGTGTTATATCAAATGAAACGACACTTCCAATTTCAATGTCCTGTTCAATTGGTGCATAAATAATCATCGGATCATTAGATACTTGGTCTGATTGCAAGCGTACATGTACTTCTTGATACTCTCCGCTATATGTAACGCGTTCGACCAAACCAGCATAACGCCCTTTTTCTGCAAGGCGACAACCTTCAGGACGGATAGATACCATAACGTTTTCAATAACTTTATCCGTTTCTTGTGGCAAACAAACGCGACCGATATGTGTTTCTACATGTTTTAAGTCTGGACATAAAGTCCCAGAGATTAAATTTGTTTTACCCACAAATTGCGCAACAAAACAATTGGCAGGACAGCGGTACATTTCTTTCGGTGCTGCTATTTGTTGAATAATTCCTTCATTCATAACAACTACACGATCAGAAACAGCAAACGCATCTTTTTGATCATGGGTAACAATAATAGCTGTAGCGTTCGCTTTACGCAGAATATTTGTAACATCATAACGCATCTTTTCCCTTAGACCTGCATCAAGGTTACTAAATGGCTCATCCATCAAAATAACTTTCGGTCTTGGTGCTAATGCCCGTGCTAAAGCTACCCTTTGTTGCTGGCCACCCGAAAGTTCACTTGGTAAACGATGACCAAACTCACCAAGTCCCACTAATTCAAGGACTTCTTGCGCACGTTTTTTCTTATCTCGATTTTTCCATCTATTTAATCCAAAGGTTACATTCTTTTCAATTGTTAAGTGCGGGA
The DNA here is from genome assembly GCF_002019605.1 of Alkalihalobacterium alkalinitrilicum. Classification (NCBI taxonomy): domain Bacteria; kingdom Bacillati; phylum Bacillota; class Bacilli; order Caryophanales; family Bacillaceae; genus Alkalihalobacterium; species Alkalihalobacterium alkalinitrilicum. The sequence continues at coordinate 3,538,671 of NZ_KV917368.1, forward strand.
ATAAGGCATAGTCTTGAAACACCATCCCAATTCCTCTTTTCTCAGGAGGTAAGGCACGGCGATCATCATAAACCACTTCATCACCGATGCGAATTTTCCCTGTAGTCGGTTGCTCGAAACCAGCTAGCATTCTAAGTGTCGTCGTCTTCCCACAACCACTAGGACCTAATAGAGTAATAATTTCACCCTCTAGTATTTCAAGGTTTAACTGATCTACGGCAGGTGTTGCTGCTCTATTATAATATTTGGTAACGTTATCAAACTGAATGAAGCTCATAACTAACCTCCGATGTTCCTCAATTACTTTCACTGAGAATGATATTCATTGTTAAGATTTTAGCATAGGAACAACTCAGACGTCAATGAAAAGACAGATAATTACTAGGAATTACCGTCCAATCTTTTCTTTATCATATTTTCCTCTCTGTCCAGTATTCGAAATATTAAAGGAAACATTAATGTTAAATTTAGATTCGACCCACCCTGTTTCTCTCCAGTTTAAAGTTTCATAAAACTTAGGGTCAGTAGCCCATATTTTATGCCCCAATAACCAAGGTTCTACGTTAATTCTTTTCATTTTGGCAATCGTTTGTTCCATTTCTTTTTTTATTTCTTGCTCCATTTTTCTTTCTAGCTTCTCAATAAATTTGATGTCTGTAAGTTCTTCAATCGTAGCCACATCGATAACTTCTGCATCACCTTTCACATCTAAATGAAACGTCACTGGTTTTGTTTTTTCATAATAACTTTTCATTCTTAAATTCATTCGACTTAACGATACTGGTGTCTTTTGTTGATCGGATTCGACTCCAAGTGGGAATGGGGATTTTGAAAAATCTACTAAGTACTGACTTAATACTTTAGAAGATATGATTTGATCTGTCGTTACTTTTTTTAGGCGGTCTTGAAGCTTTCGTAATACACTCGGATCTACATATTCCTCTAAATAAACGACACCTATTTGCGTATGAGTGACAGATCCTACTTGGTATTTTTTTATTTTCAAACGTGGGTCAGGAAAATACTTTCTCATAATGGCCATATTTTTATGTACATCTTCAATAAAACCAACCTTCGGCCCATACACTTGTTGTTCAGTCGATGGATTTTCTAAACTTCTCGTTTCAACATCACCAAGAGCAATCGTAATCGGTTTCCTTCCCGAAAAATGGCAAACGACCTCTCCTCGCATACACCGTTCGATTAACTCGTGCCAATCTAGTTAATGTATCTTTTACACTCTCATGATTCTTAGAAATATTCTTACTATCTTCTATATTAATTTTCGGTTTTAAGTAATCTTCATAATCATACGTGTTAAACGTTGGTTGTTGCTTGAGTTTTTCTTTAGGAAGAACATGCTAACGCTCCATTTCATAGTTGTTCTCCCTTTATTATGCGATGAACTCTGTCCTCTATACTTATTCTTATTAGATAAACACCATTTATAGCGTTTGAGAAAAATTGATATATTTTCTTTCCCTCACTAGACATCAACCTTCATACAATACAAAACAAAAAGAGACTGACACATTAGTATTAGTAACCCTCATTGAACGACCACTCGATTATCGATCGTTTTGAGAGCCTAACACTTTCCTGAGTCAGCCTCTTTCATACTTTCAAAAAAGTTATCTACTTTTTACTAACAGGTTTACTGCTTCCTTAATCGTCTCTTCTGTATTCTCACCATTTTCAATCTGTTCACGAATACAAGCTTCTAAATTAGAGCTTACAACTACTCCAATTGCACGATCAAGGGCATTACGAACTGCAGCCATTTGTCCAACGATATCTTTACATTCTTTTTCATCTTCCATCATTCTAAGGATGCCTCGGACTTGACCTTCAATACGTTTCAATCTATTTTTCACTTTATCATCGTATTGCATGCCCATCACATACGCCCCCCGTCATCACATTTTTTTCATTATACACTAAACCTACTTGTTTAACACCTAATTACAGGTTAACGACCCTAAATGTATCATTAACTTTTGTTTTTTTATTAAAAATGTTTACTATTACCAAAAGTTCTTGTACATTTTAATAGGGTTTTATCCATTCAAATCCAATAAATGACGCATACTATATAGAACGAATTCGAGTAGGTGATAACATGATTGCAAATATGTCCGAAAACCAAATGCTTGTTTTGGTTATAAAATATTTAAAGGAATCTAAACGTGGGTCACTGCAACAACTTTTAGATGAGCTTCATCCATATGATTTTGCACAATTGTATCGGGGGTTACCCGATAAACACCATCATAAATTTCTAACCTTTTTAACACCTAATCAAATCGCAGCATTAATTGCAGAGTTAGAGAGAGAACTTCAAATACAAATCCTCCACAAACTCGGGATTGAACGTTCTTCAAAGGTCATGGATTTAATGGATAATGATGATGTTGTTGACTTACTGAATGACCTTTCAGTAGATAAAATTCAAGAATTTCTTAATGCTATGAAACAAGAAGAATCGGATACAGTTCGTGACCTTATGAGTTATCCTGCTGATACTGCGGGCGGCTTGATGACAAACCAATTTATTTGGATTAAAGAACAAGCTACTGTTCGAGAAGCAGTAGATAAACTCAAGTTATATGCAAGTATGTCAGAGAACATTTATTATTTATATGTAATTAATGAGGAAAAAAAGCTGGTTGGTGTTGTCTCTTATCGTGACCTCCTTATCGCTCATATCGATGACCAAATATCCGATATTATGTTCAATCGTGTGATATCAGTACTTGTAGATGCCGACCAAGAAGAAGTTGCTCAAATTATTGAACGATACGACTTCATCGCAGTCCCTGTCGTTGATAATGAACATACATTACTAGGTATTATAACCGTCGATGATGCAATTGATATTGTGATTAGAGAAGCTAACGAAGATATTGAAAAGCTTTCAGCTACTGGTAAATCTATAGATTTTAATACAAAAGCTCTAACCGCTTCCGCAAGACGTCTTCCTTGGCTCATATTACTTCTCTTTATTGGGCTTGTATCTGGTCAAATTTTAAATAGCTTTGAAGAGACATTAGACCAAGTACTAGCGCTTATCTTTTTTATGCCAATGATTGCTGGTATGACTGGAAACACAGGGACTCAATCACTTGCCGTTGTCGTAAGGGGGATTGTTACAACGACGGTTGATCGAAAAACGGTGATCAAACTAATTTTACGAGAATTTCGTGTTGGAATAACAATTGGGATTGTTTGTGGAATTCTAATCCTCCTCATCGCCTATATATGGCAAGGAAGTTTCATTCTTGGAATAGTTGTCGGTGTCTCCTTATTGATCACCCTAATCATCGGAACAATGGCTGGAACAATTATTCCTCTCGTTCTTTACCGAGTTGGAGTCGACCCAGCAGTAGCATCTGGTCCTCTAATTACTACATTAAATGATATTTTCTCACTCTTGATATATTTCGGGATTGCGAGTGCATTACTTACGCATTTATTGTAAGACTTTTAAAGAAGCGGCGTTCACTGTAACGGGTTCGGTTTTGAAGTGCAAAATTACAAATAGAACGTAAGATAACATTGCTTTTACCAACCAAATCAGCAAGGTAAACACATTATAATTAGCAATAGAAAAACGCGTTGAGTGTGAAAAACTCAGAGCGTTTCTTTTTAATGTCCTCTTCAACAAAAAACACCCGTTTGTTGAAGTGAGATAATTCACAAGCAACACTCTATATAGTCCTTTTCTGATTCCCCAAACAATTCGTAATGAATCACGCCTTGTTTTGATTCACTTTCAATCATATAAGTGAAAGGATCGATATCATACTCTTCATTGGTATAAACTTTCGGATCGACCTCTAACATCTCCATTGATTTTTCTTTCATTTCTTCGAGGTATACTTCAGATTTATCTTCAGCTTCCTGTTTAACTTCTTCCATAATCTCTTGGGCTTCCGTTTCAGTTAAATCAAAAGAAAAATAATTTTCCATATAAATATATTGATGTATATTGACAGGTCTAATCTCGATAGTTGGTACATCTTCTTCAAGAATTTCTCGTGTTGTATCAAGTTCAAATGGATATTCACTAGCTGAAGGCGCATGCCAAAAGTACATATGCTCATCAGATGATTCTCTTACATATTTTGAAACCAATTCAAACGAATTATCTATAGTTATTTTGATAAGAATTTGGTAGTAACCATTCCGGTCCTTCATGTCCATCTTGAACAAACCCATAAATCGTACTACTTGTCCCATCAGTTGAACAAGCCACCAGAAATATAAAGCCAATAAAAATAAGCCATATTTTCTTCATTTTTTCACCCCTGCTTCGTTAGTTGAATAGCGTCCAATTCTATTGGTTAATTGAACTGCTATTTGGTGTGTTATTTTCTACTTTGTACTCTTAAACCGAACCCGATACGTTCACTGCCTCTTTCTTATTTTTGTTCTAAGAAAATGAGACATGCATATACCTTACATATTAGAGGGCCAAGCTCCTAAACTCTAAATGCGAAGGGTGCTTCTCATGTTAAAAAGTTTAACCGCCATCCTTATTGGTAGTCTTTTAATTAGTTACGGTATCAACCAGTTTTTCATTCCTCACCACATTCTCGATGGTGGCATGATTGGTGTTGGATTAATTATTCATTATGTTTGGGAACTAGACGTCGGATTTTCAATTATACTGTTAAGCATTCCCATTTACATCCTCGCATGGATCTATTATCGCGCTTTTTTCTTTTACAGTATTCCAGGCTTTATCATTTCTTCGTTGTTTATTGATTGGTTTAGCTTTCTAGTTCTCCCTTATCAAGTAGATCCACTACTCAGTGCTATTTTAGGCGGCCTTATATTAGGAGCTGGAGTCGGCATTATGTTTAGAGAAGATATTAGTACAGGTGGGTTCGATCTACTAGCGCAAATGATTGCTGAGAAAACGAAGGTCAATATCGGAATTATGATTTTCATTATTGACTTTCTTGTTGTTATCGGTGGGATTTTTGTCATTACACCTACAGAGGTTCTATTATCCGTTATTGCCGTTACAGCTACAGGTTTTTCCACAATGCTCCTTACTTTAGATACTCACGGAACTATACATACATCATTTTAGTATTTCCGACAGTTTATTTCCCAGGAAAGCAAATTTCGACTTTCACATTTCCCACTAGTCTCTGTTTTTATTAGAAGACCAGCGGCAAGTTTCTAATGCTTAATTGCTATACCTTGAAAGAAAAAATGAGGCTGGTCATAACGCCAGCCTCATTTTTTGTTTTAACGATAAGCAACACCATTAGGGTAGATTTTTGTAGAAATTGCATCATTAAACTTATAATGGCCTAATTCCTCAACCCCAATATTCTCAAAGCGAATTTCTTGGATGCCAGAATCTCTAGCTGTTAATAATATAGCTTCAATCATCATTAATGGGGTTGGAGTCGTTAATACATCTGTATCATTCGAAAATGTAATTGTTGTAGTACCTGACTTCTCTTCTACTACACTTTCAATCACCACTTCTTCTGGGATTGTAGGAAATAAACCTTGATTTGTAGATTGCATCATTTGTAAATTCTCCTCAAAATCTAGGGCCCCTGTTTCTTCACTTGGACCTTTTACTAATAATTTTATTCCGCTAGCACTTTCATAAAAATAATATCCCGAAACAAAACTTTTTACATCTAAGCTGTCTAGCGGACCATACTGTCCGATATCTATTCCTTCTATTCCATTTACTAAGACGGTAGCAAAACTATAGGATAACGGTCTGATCGCCATTTTTATTGCCTCGACCAATATTTTCTCATTAGCAGATCCAATAGGCACTTCTGGAATATCAACTGCAACTGTTGTGTCTGACACTTCTTCAAATGTTACACCCTTAAGAGGAGATTCACTTAATCCAATGTAAGACGGATCATACTCTTCAAGAATAGCTGTCATTTGATGCAATATGGCATCGTCATCTCTTACGATAAAACTTACAGGAACTATAAAGTTTGCCTGTTCATCAACAAATGGTACCGTCACAATCCGCTGGTTTTCAAGAAGAATATCATCTACTAACGCTGAAATATATAGTTCTTGCTCTGTTGCTGCATTTTCATTTACTTCATCAACTTCAATAGCAAACATTTCATTATCTTCTGCTTCCTCGGTGACTGGTAAGGCTTCTTCACTTTCATTGCTTTCATTACTTAACATCATTGGAATGAGTAAAATCAAGAGAAAAGCAGCAAAAGTACTGGCTACTGTCGGTACGAGCCACTGTTTTCTTTTCTTCATTGGTTCAGTATTCATTTGTTTTCTTATATTTTGATATATGACTTCTTTCGAACGATTATCTTCTACTTTTGGTAATTGCCTGAGCTTTTTTTCAAACTCTTCGAAATCAAAATTATCTTTTTTGTCCATGTTATCCCTCCTTTACTGCTCCTAAACTTGGCTGTCCAACATAATCTTTTAACGCTTTAATCGCCCTATGTGTTGTCGTTTTCACTTTACTTTCCGTCCACCCTAGCACTTGTGCTGTTTCAGTAATTGTTAATGACTGGACATACCTTAATACAATGACCTGTCGTTGATCAGTAGAGCATTGTTCGAGTCCTTTATAAATTAGACGTAATTCGTCCGATTGCGTTACAATTTCTTCTGGTAAGGGGGCGGGATCACGAATATCTACCTTTTCAATAGGTCCAAGTAAGCCTAACCATTTTCTTTTTTGCCTGTTTTGTTTTCTAATCCAATCAATTGCGACATTCCTCGCAATCGAATACAACCACGTCTTTTCACTACTTTTCCCTTCAAAAGTAGTATAAGACTGGAGAACTTTTATATAAACTTCTTGAACTAGCTCTTCTGCTGTTTCCCTGCTGCGAACCATATAAAATAAATATTGAAATAATGACTGGTGATACGTTTCATATAGTCGATCAAATGTGCTCTCCAAAAAGGACACCTCCCCTTAGTACAGACGATAAACGCATGTGTACGTTACATAGAAAGTAGGATTTACTTAAAAAGTAGCAAAATAATGGCATTACCACCTACTATCCACATTTTCTTTAAGTAAAAAAACACAAAAAAAGCCCAAAAGGGAGAAACCTTGTGAGCTTCCTACACAATTTTTTTGTTTATCTCCTTGAAGATAAGATTATGTGAAAGTTTGGAAATTGACAACACAATTTATTCGACAAATCTACTGCCAATAATCCAATATAAAAAACCATAAAGTAACGCAATTCCCGCTATTAGTAGAAATAGTGCTCTATTGGATAATTTCAAATGCCATCCACCACCCTGACCGTTTTCTGTATCACATTATAGCATAGGGAATAGCAAAATAAATGTAAAGCATTAAGACAAACTGATTAAGCGCTCGTACGGCTAGATTTTAAATCGTCGAGCCAACTATGAACTTTATATACTAGGAGATATTGTAGAAGGAAGAAAAGAAGGGTTTCTAGTGTAGTATAATGAGTTTTTCGTTTAGCATGGCTATTTTTCTAGAGCAACATTGCCTCTGAATCGTCTTTTTTGGAATTTACCTGCTTCGTATTCAACCACCCAACGATGTACTAATCCGACACTTAACACGTACCTTCTAGCAATTAATGATTTATTTCCTGTTTCAATTGCTTCTTTCACCACCTTAACTTTGAACTCCTTCGAATAGCTAGCACGTTTCAACATTCATCCCCCATTCCATTGATTATTTGTAAACGCTTTCATCTTTAGCTACAAAAAAACAACCTTTTCGGTAGGCTGTTCTACACTACTTAAGATGTATATGTCTGAATTTTAAAAAAATATTGAAAATTTGTCAAGGTTTCAAACATTACAATTATATTAAATACATTAAAATGAATACTCCCGCTACTTAATTTCTTAACGAAATCTAGTCCTGAAAACCGCCAGTTCACCTAAAATTAACCGAATTTTTGAGGAAGGAGTCCTCTGGCTGAATGATAGAGGAATTGATACTATTACATCTACAATTTTTACTTTTCAAAATATCACTTTACAATCATAACTGGGCAATGAGCACGCTTGGCTACTTTATGACTGACACTTCCTAGGACCATCTCTTGTAGAACATTTAATCCTCTACTCCCCATCACGATTAAGTCATAATGATGGTCATTTGCGTATTTCACAATAGCAGCTCCTGGTTCACCCCGAACAATTTTGATCTCATACTTAACTTTTTCCATTTTCGCTTGTTGCTCAATTGCACTTAGCTTCGCTTTTCTTTGTGAAGCTATCCCTAATGCATCCCAATTCTTTAGCACATCCGCTTTTGAAATATTCCCATCGACTACATATAATACCGTTACCATGGCTTCGTTGGTTCCTTTTGAAATTGTGATCGCTTTTTCCGCAGCTCTTATGGAATGTTCTGACCCATCAGCTGGAAGTAATATACGTTTAAACATGAAAAGCCCCCTTTAAGAAAATGTACATGAAACTACCTCACCTGGTTAGCCTATATTAGTAAAATATTAATAGAATGATTTCACTTTTTCTTACAATCAGTATACCTTAAAATACCAAGAAGGTCATTGAAGAATAGTCAAATGTAACTAGTTAAAGCTTGAGTTGGTATCCTATACACCTTCTTTTTTACCTACTCACTTAGTTCGTAAAGGAGTATGACCATTTCTATTAACGAATAATTAATCTCTATTGAAAATGTCATTTACGTATATGAAATAATCAGTTTATAATAAATTAACATTGTACGTTAAAACCTTATGATTGAGGGACATTATGGAATTATTTGAATTTTTAATAATGAAATATGGCTATATTGCGATTGTATTAATACTTATGGGGGGGATCGTTGGTCTTCCAATACCAGATGAAGTATTACTTACATTGATTGGCTATTATACATACCTTGGCAAGATGTCTTACTTTTTAGCCATTTTATCTGCATTTATAGGTTCGGCTATCGGCATTACAATTAGTTACTTTTTAGGAGCAAAACTTGGACTACCATTTTTAATGAAGTATGGACCACGTTTTCATATTTCGCATAAGAAAATTGAATATACCCAACAACTCTTTCATAAATATGGACCTGTCCTTCTTTTTATCGGTTATTTCATTCCTGGGATACGTCACATCACAGGCTATTTATCTGGAATATCTAAGTATAGGCTAGTTAAATTCGCATTATTTGCCTACACAGGTGCGTTTACATGGGTATTTATTTTTATTGCATTAGGACATGAACTTGGGAATAAATGGTTTATTGTTGAAAAATACTTTTTAAAGTTTAGTATATACCTATTTATTATATTACTACTTGTAGTCCTTTTTCTTATTATTCGATATAAAACACAACCATCGAGTAAAAATATTGAAAAAAAGTGAGGAAATTCCTCTCCTCACTTTTTACTAATTATTCAGTTGCTTCTACTTGAATTTCTTCTCTCAGTTCTTCAACTGTTTCAAATGTCCATGATCCTGTAATTTCTTCACCATCAAAAGCAACGGCAACAAAACCATCTTCGACTTTGATGATATCAACTTTATAAGCACCATACTCTTCTTTATCTGTATCAATTGTGTCCATATAACGTACTTCTTGTGCAGAACCCCATAAAAGTAATTCAGTTGCATACGAGCTATATGTTTTTCCTTCAGGAGCTCTTTCAATAAACTCTTCAGCTGTTAAATAGCCTTCTTCTTCAGTCACTTCTTCCGTTTCTGGTGCTCCTGTTTGCTCTGCTTCTTCTACTGGCTCATTTTCTGCCGTGCCACAGCCAACTAATAGCAAACCTGCTGCTACTACTACTAAAAACTTTTTCATATCTGTCTCATCCCCTATATCCTTTTTTCTCTCCTACGATATTATATAACAAAACAAATTTTAAGATAAAGTAGAAAGTTTTTACTTCTAAAAACCTAGAAAATTCTGCATTATTACATTTTTCTAAAATAATATTTTTTTGACTTGTTTTAGAATTATTTTACCTTTGCATAAAAAGATAATGTTTATTAAAAAATCTATATTTATTTATAGAAGATTATCATGTATTATATACAATTGTATGGTTATTTACGCTTACTTTTAATTGCTACTGTCTTATTTACATACAAGTTACATTTAGGAGTCGATCAATATGAAAAAAGATAAAATTCGTGGAGTTAGTATCCACACAACGGGAGAAGGATTAGCTTACTATATTCATTATGACCAAAATGGTACAAAACATGTAAACAAACAAATGTATGAAGAAGCAATCTCTTCTTTACAAAAATGGGATCATCAAATTGACCAAAACAAAACTGAGGTTAGAGCATTAAAGCTCTAATCTCAGTTTTTTCTTTTTTCAAAGATTTGTCTTGAAATATTTTGTTGTTCCCATTATACTAATCCCAAGTAAACTAATAAGTTTTATTGTGATTAGGAGGCGTTATACTTGATTAAGCCCGTTCTTTTCCCATCAGGAAGTCTACAATTATCGGCTATGACTCATTATCCACAACAAATGTCAGTAAAAGAAAAAGCACCTGCCATTATTTTTGTTCACGGCTTTGTAGGCAGTAAAGTCGGTGAGCATCGTCTATTTGTTAAAGCTGCTCGATTTTTTTCAGAGCGTGGATACCTCGTGTTTCGGTTTGATTTTAGTGGATGTGGTGAGAGTGAAGGTGACTACGGTCAAGTTACCCTATCTAATCAAATCAAAGAACTACAATCAGCTATTGACTATGTTTTATCTATAGATAGCGTAGACCCTAACTTTTTAACCATTGTTGGTCATAGCTTAGGAGGAGCAGTCTCTTCTTTAACCGCAAGTCGTGATGAGCGAATTAAACAGTTAATCCTTTGGTCTCCTGTTGCAAGACCATACACGGATATTGTACGAATTACAGGCCAAGAAGCGGTAATTCGTACAAAAGAAGAAGGTGCTTATGATTACAACGGATTTTATTTAAGCCCTACTTTTTTTGAGGATTTAAAACTGCATCAACCTTTGAAAAGTGTTCAAAACTACCGTGGGCCTGCATATATCATTCATGCAGCGTTGGATGAGGATGTTCCTAAAGAGAATGCATTTGACTATTATCAAGCTTTTAGTAATAAAAAAACTACTTCTACTACGCATTATTCTTACATCGAAAAGGCAGATCACACCTTTTCAAGCTATACATTTGAACAACAGTTATTTGAACTAACATTTCAATGGATTACTGAACAAAACACGCAAAATACAGCTCAAATCATTTAAATAAAAAAGCTGATTTCCTTAGTGTTCAGGCTATAGACGAACTAAACGATTGCAACTCTTTTAGCAGCAATCGTTATATCTATATACCTACCCCAATTAGGAATCAGCTTTTTGTTTTCTAATAACCTGTTTAAAGCCTTAGCTAAGCTTGACGAGTCAAATTCTTAAAATAACATATCCCAACCAGAAGAAAGCTTTATTTCAGGATACTTATCTACAAACCAATTATACGTAAAGTCATTTTCAAATAATATAACAGTTCGCTCATGTAAATCTTTTACAAGAAGCTTTCGACTATCGGTCATTCGATCCGTCACTTCTCCTTCGACAACCCAACGTGCAAGTGAATGTGGCAAATAATTCAACTCAATGTCGACATTGTACTCATTTTTCATTCTGTATTCAAAGACTTGATATTGTAATTCCCCGACGGCCCCTAAAATATAATCATCAAAGTAAGGTGTACGGTACAACTGAATGGTCCCTTCTTGCACAAGCTGGTGAAGACCTTTATGAAAATGTTTATGTTTTAAAGCATTTTTTGCCAAGACTTTCGCAAAGCGCTCAGGTGGGAACTGTGGTAATTCCTCATATTGAAATACTTCATTCCCTGTTAATAACGTATCTCCAACTTGATAAACACCTGAATCATAAATTCCAATAATATCTCCAGCATAAGCTGTATCCACCGTTTCCCGCTCTGAAGCAAAAAATTGATGAGATTGAGCAAGCTTTATTTTTTTGCCTGTTCGAGCAAGAGTTACATCCATCCCTCGTTCAAAAGAACCTGAACAAATACGTAGAAACGCAATTCGGTCACGATGTTTTGGGTTCATATTCGCTTGGATCTTAAAAATAAACCCAGAAAATTTAGCGGATTCTGGCTGTATCTCCCCTTTTGATGACTGCCTCGGTTGTGGTGGGGATGCTAAACGAACAAACTGATCAAGAAAACCTTGAACCCCAAAGTTGCTTAGGGCACTCCCAAAAAATACTGGCGTCATCTTTCCTTCTCTTACTTTTTCCATAGCAAAATCGTTACCCGCTTCATCAAGAAGCATGATATCTTCATCTAACTTTTCGGTTTCATAATCACGAAGCCCCGCTTCTTCAAGACTCACTACTTGATGTTCTTGCCCTTCAATAAAAACTTCAATCGACTGATCCGTTCTGTTATAAATGCCTTTTAATGTTTTTCCCATACCAATCGGCCAATTCATCGCATACGTTTCCATTTCCAATACTTCTTCAATTTCAGCTAATAAGTCTAATGGTTCTTTTCCTTCACGATCGAGCTTATTAATAAAGGTTAAGATAGGAATTCCTCGCATCTTACATACTTTAAACAACTTCAACGTTTGCGCCTCAATACCTTTTGTACCATCAATCACCATGACCGCAGTGTCTACTGCCGTTAAGGTTCGATATGTATCTTCACTAAAGTCTTGGTGACCAGGAGTATCTAGAATATTAATTTGAACACCTTCATATTCGAGTTGCATGACACTTGATGTAACAGAAATTCCACGTTGCTTTTCAATTTCCATCCAGTCTGATGTGGCATAGACACCTGACTTCTTCCCTTTTACTGTCCCTGCTTTTCTAATTCCTCCACCGAGTAACAACACTTTTTCTGTTAAGGTCGTTTTCCCTGCATCGGGGTGAGAAATAATAGCGAATGTTTTTCTGGGTAATACTTCTTGTTTACTCATCTATTTGCTTCCTTCCTGTCATTGCTGCTATCCCAATAGTATAATGAAAGTTTTAACGACATACAATTATATTTTATTTAAGAGGTAACTTCTACTCTACTTTTTTGAGACATCGATTGAAAACAAGCATCCATAATCCGCATATTTTGTATTGTTTGTTGTCCATTATAGATAGGCTCGGTTTGTTCTAAGATTACACTTGAGAAATATTCAATTTGAGCTCGATACTGATCCGTCTCTATTTTTTCACTTCTTTCTCCATCATTAGTTGTAACTATGATTTCTCCTACTCCATTTCGTTTATCGGGTCGAAATGCATGTGGAACAACAATTTTTCCTTTCGTACCAATTATCTCATAGTCATTCATTGGAAACTGTTCAAAACTACAAGTAAACGTCGCCACGACGTTTTCAGGAAAAGACAGGACACCTTGAACGGTAACGTCAACATTTGTTCTAGAGTCTATATTAGCTTCACAGTACACAGAAATAGGTTCTACTTGTAATATGGAACGACTGGCATGGATACAATAACAGCCGACATCATATAGGCTACCACCCCCAAGATTTTGGTTGAGCCGAATATTATCCTCCTCTAGGTTGAGCAAATAGGTGAATGAGGAATTCATTTGTTTTACTTTTCCGATTTCCCCTGATGCTATGATTTCTTGTACGCGACGGTGTTGCAGATGAAATTGATACATAAATGCTTCCATGAATTGTACGTTTTTTTGCCGACAAGCCATAATCATCTCTTCTGCTTCTGCACTCGTTAACGCTGCTGGCTTTTCACACAAGATATGTTTGCCCTTTAACGCAGCTTCAATGACCCACTGTTTATGAAGAGCATTAGGCAGTGGGAGATAAATAACATCGACTTGTGAATCGGCTAATAATTGATTGTATGATGAGTATGCTTTTGCAATATTAAATTCTTCTGCCGTTTCTTGTGGCGCTCCTTTTTGACTAGCTATAGCAACAACTTCCGCATATTTTGATCGTTGTATTGCTGGAATGACCGCTTTCTTTGCAATACTAGAATCACCCAAAATCCCCCAGTTTATTGTGTTTTTCATTTCAAGATCCCTCCTTCTTAGCATATAAAAACCCTACTATGTAGTGGACTTTACATAATAGGATTCTCATTTATTCATGGTTTTTAATACGTTTTATTTTTTTATGTATGCCATTCCATCAGGGTGGATACCAACGTCTATTCTTTTATCTTCCTTTAACGTTTCCATATTGATGACCGAAACATCATTAGTTTTGTTATTGGCAACATAAGCTAACGTTCCATCCTCGTTAAACACGGTACCCCCAGGCCAAACACCTACACGGATTCGTTTCACTTCCCAAGGACGAACATTCCCTTTTAATTTATGTGCCGTATCTATGATTGATAAATCACCTGATTCACGATTAGGAATTAAGGCATACTTTCCATCTGGTGAAAATACTACTCGAATTGGTATCTCTCCTATACGACGTTTATGTTCGACTTCAAATGTTTCTGTATTTATCACATATAAATTATTGTCCCCTTGGTTAGCTACATACAATTGCTCTCCATTCGGATGAACCGCTACACCTTCTGGTGCTTTCCCTACTGGAAAGTGGTTAATAACTAGCTCTTTTTCTACATCAATAACTGTCATATTATCAGAACCTATATTAGGTACGTAGACTGTTTTCCCGTCTGGAGAAAACGAAATCATATGAGATAATTTTTGATATGTAGGAAATACCTTTTCAATTTCATCCGTCTCACTATTGATAATAAACACTTTTTCACTATATGTAGAGGCCATAAAAACTTTTTTTCCGTCATTTGTAACACCGAGTCCATGCGGAAAGTTGAATTCAGGATGTTCTAACGTTTTTACTATTTCAAACGTTTCATTATTCATGATATTGATTTTATTTCCTAACGAGCACGTTATATATGTCTTTTTACCGTCTGGAGTTACTACTACTTCGTGGGGATTATAGTCAGTATCAATCGTTTTAACTACTTCGTTTGTTGCTAATTCAACAATGGATATGGTATCTTCGTCCTTATTCAAAACAATTAAATATTCATGCATAAACCTACCTCCAAAATTAAGTTTCGTCTCCCTAAATATATCATTGTCCTAGAAATTTCACAAACGCAAAATGGTGTAAATGTTGTTCATAAATTGTGGTAAAATATATACTCAATAAGTCTCATTAGAAGAACACGTTTTTGGCTAATAAAGGGAAATATTGATATATATGTTATTTTATTCCGCAACAACAGTAATACCCCCACTTTAGACTTGATGAAGCAAAGAAGGATAAGTGGGGATTAACTGCCAGTAAAGACAAAGTCAACACAGACTAAAGACGCCACGTCCTGCGGCAACGTCTGTGTGACCCAGATCGTGTGGGCCTCAACTAACCTTCAGTAGGGAAGAGGAAAACCCTCACTGATGGAAGTTCCACTTTATCTATGAAGAGAAATTAATATTATTGGAAGTATAAAAAAACTAGGTGATATCAATGAAACTTTCTAAAACCATTACAACACATGAAGATGTAATTTGTTTACACGGGACAATTAAAAAGTTCGGTCGCGTTTTTACGTTTAATGTTTATTACGTGGACGGTTTACTTATTGATACTGGACCAATGTGTGTAAAAGATACTGTCGTAGAATTTGCTAAGGAAGTACAACCGAAACAAATTATTCTAACTCACTTTCATGAAGATCATTCGGGCAATGCCGATACCTTATCTAAGCTTTTTAATATACCGATAAGGACGAGCTCTTTAACCGCTGACTTATTAAAAACGTCCCCTACTATTCCTTTATACCGTCGCTTAATTTGGGGAAAAGAGCTTAAAGCTATTGAAGGAGACATTGTAGAACACTCTATCTCCACAGATAAATATCAATTTTCGATTGTCAAAACACCAGGCCATTCCATTGACCATATATGTCTCGTAAATGAGGTAAACGGTTGGCTTTTCTCAGGTGACTTATTTTTAGGAAAGCGCCTATTGTACGGTATGAAAGGTGAATCTATTCCGCAACTATATCATTCTGTGAGTAACATCTTGTCCTATGACTTTGATACCGTCTTTTGTGGTCATGCTGGGATCGTAGGGCATGGACATGAAGCACTCAAAGCAAAACAATCCTTTCTTCAAAAACTTATTCAAGACACCACCTCACTGTACAACCGTGGGTGGAGTGAAGAAAAGATAACAAAAAGACTACTCTCGCGACAATCTGCGATCCAACTTTTTTCTGGCGGTGAAATGGCTCCTAAACATCTCATTCACTCGATTATTAAATCCATTTCATCCAAAAAGAGTATACAAACTAATTAAACATGTAAAAAGTGAAGGTACTCCAAAAAGAAACATGGATACACCTTCACTTTACTATGTTCTTATTTTATTTTAACTGCCGTACCACTCGCAATACACATCATCATACCATCTCTTAATGTCTCAAAATCAAGGTCAACACCAATAACCGCATCTGCACCCATCCGCCGTGCTCTCTCCACCATTTCTTTAATGGCCAACTCTCGCCCTTCAGCAAGCTTACTTTCATATGCACCACTTCGGCCACCAATGATATCTGTTATTCCAGCTAAAAAATCACGAACAACATTTGCCCCCATTATTGCTTCCCCACTAACAATTCCATAATAAGTTTCAATTTCTTTCCCCTGTAAAATATGGGTTGTCGTTACAATCATCGGTATTCTCCTCTCAACCACTTTTTTATTACAGGATAAATATACCATACGGATTCCGTTTTAAATACTGCCTTCTAAGCAGACATTTGAACATTTATTTGCTGATTTGCGGGACAAACTATTTTTCTTTTTATATAAAATCGTTTACAATATTATCTAAATAGTCAAAATTATTAGGGGGTTTATTAATGGCTACTACCGCATTTACTTTTGCCCGATCGGCAAATCTACAAGTACTACAAGCTGCAAAAGAACACCAACTGGATGCTATTCCAGAAGGCTTCAACAATTCAATACGCTGGAATGCTGGGCATGTGCTCGTTATCGCAGAAAATGTCTTAAGCCATTCCGATCATTACGAGCCTGTCTTACCAAGTCTATATAAAACACTATTTGATATGGGTACTAGCCCTTCAGGGTGGACAGAAGAACCACCTTCTGTTGTAGAAATCGTTGAGATGTCTAAGAAACAATTAGAAGCTGTACAGAAGCTAAGTCAAAACTATGGAGATACTACTTTCTCCAAACCTTTCGTTTTATTTGGTACAAGCTTTGATAATGTTTCCGATGCAGTAGGTTTTATCTCTTTCCATGAGGGATTGCATTTTACAGCAATCAAATCGTTATTAAAGAAAACAAAGTAATCAATTAACAAATGGTTAGAAAAGGCTCAAAAAAGGGAGAAAGAGCTTATACTCTTTCTCCCTTTTCACCTATTATCGTTGAAATCCACCAAGTTGTTGCTCGGCCATTTGTACTAATCGCTTCGTAATTTCTCCCCCTACAGATCCGTTTGATCGAGAGGTTGTGTCAGCTCCGAGTTGTACACCAAATTCTTGCGCAATTTCCATTTTCATTTGATCAATTGCTTGTTGTGCATTAGGTGTTACTAGTTGGTTTGAAGAATTATTGTTTGCCACTAGAAATCAACTCCTTAATTAGATTTAATAATATTATCTTCGCAAACTGAGTTTATAAACCCGGTAATTTTTTCATGTAATTTGTACTTTTACATCATGCAATTCAATTATTAATACGTCTTCCAATTCGTTTAAGCCTTAATCATATAGACAAGACTGATGATGAGGTGATTGAAGTGAAGGTACTTTTAATTTTAGGTAGTTTTGTTGTTCCAATGATTATGGTAATCATGCAAAATAAATGGTCCAAATTCCGATTGATTTTTAACTTAATAGCTATATTAGCTGCACTGACCTTTGGAAATATGTTATCTCTTGCAATTTACCAAATTCTACATGATAACACCGTGTTCATGACGAATATACACGGTATCCTACTAAACCCTTTTTTCTTATTAACAGGAGCGTATTTAGGCGTATATCTCGTCTATACAATTACCCTTAATATATTTCAAGATGTTAGTAGTAAGCTATTTTAGAGAAAAATATCTGTAAATGTTGATTTTCTCGAAACATTCACAGAATCCCAGATTAAATCAAACTTACCGCGACCCTTTTAAATGAATCATTCAAGTTTTTGAAGCGTAAATACTTCATATGATGTCGAAGTTATTCATTTAATCCGCACCGACCAACCTGGAAAAACAGCAAGGATTTTCATGAATTTTTTGAGGGAAAAAGATATGTGTCAGCTCGCATGCCCCAACTAATAAAATGCAGAGGTTACTCTCTGCATTTTAATGTCGTTATGACACAAGTTCTATATATTCCTAAATATTTAGCTTGTTTATTAAAAAAATCTTCATTAGCTAGGTCCTCAAATAGTAATACCAATTTCATACTTTCTATCATAATGTCGTAATCATGTTATCTGTGATTTTAAAGTGTTGAGGTATGTACATGTTTTTCGGCTCCTAATAACGTTGTAAAGACATAACTAACTTGGTTATATTTCATTTTATATTCATTGAAACGATCGGCATCTTTCGTTTGTATACCTTAAGAAAGCGACACAACACATATTTAATTAAACATTTATTTAACATTATTCATACTAAAAGGAGTCGGCTCATACCAACTCCTTTTTGATGTTATACTTGTAAATTAAGTTTAGTTCCCTATCTTTTTTCTTTGAAAAGAGACTTAGAAGTAATAACAGTGGTTACCCACATTATTGTCGGTGAACAAAAAAATCAAATTCGAGATTATTCCACGGTAACCGACTTTGCTAGGTTACGTGGTTTATCTACGTCACATCCACGGTGTAATGCTGCATAATAAGCGAGCAATTGTAATGGAATGACACTAACTAGCGGTGTAAGCTCTTCATGTACATTTGGAATAACAAATGCATCATTTACATCATCTAAACCTTCCATACTAATAATGCATGCGTTCGCTCCACGTGCTGAAACTTCTTTCACATTTCCTCGGATACTCAAGTTAACGTGTTCTTGTGTTGCTAATGCAATTACAGGTGTTCCATCTTCAATCAGTGCAATTGTACCGTGCTTTAGCTCTCCACCAGCAAATCCTTCAGCTTGGATATACGATATTTCTTTTAACTTAAGAGCACCTTCTAAACCGACAAAATAATCAAGCCCACGGCCAATAAAGAAACAGTTACGTGTCGTCGATAAATAATCACGAGCTAATTTCTCAATCAATTCTTTTTGATCACATAACGCTTCAATCGATGTGGCTACAAGGCTTAACTCATAGATCGGATCAAAATCGATATCTAATCCTTGAGCAATTGCTGTGTCCGCTGCTAATATAGCCAGAACCGCCATTTGTGCTGTATAAGCTTTCGTTGAGGCTACTGCAATTTCTGGTCCTGCATACGTATGAAGGGTATAATTCGCTTCACGCGATAATGTAGAACCTGGTACATTGGTAATCGTTAAGGCAGGATACCCGAGTTTTCGTACATTGACTAAAACACCTCGGCTATCTGCTGTTTCACCACTTTGTGATATAAAGATAAAGAGTGGATTTTCTGATAACAATGGCATATTATATAAAAATTCACTCGCAATGTGAACTTCTACTGGTTTTTTCGCAAGACGCTCAATTAGTTGTTTTCCAACTAACCCCGCATGATAACTTGTTCCTGCTGCAATGATATAAATGCGATCCGCTACTTTCATTGCTTCTCGAATATTATCATCTAACTGAAGCTTATCATTACTATCTTTGTACTTAGAAATAATATTACGAATAACAACGGGTTGCTCATCGATTTCTTTTAACATGAAATGTGGATACGTTCCTTTTTCGATATCACTAGCATCTAGCTCAGCTGTAAATGGTTCTCTCGCGATCGTAACTCCAGCTAAGTTTTTAATCTCAATGTTTTCACGCGTCACAATTACAATCTCTTGATCCATTAATTCAACAAAGGTGTTTGTCACTTGTAACATCGCCATTGCATCACTTGCCACAACATTGACACCATCACCAATACCGATCAAGAGTGGGCTTTTATTTTTACCTACATAAATTTTCTCTGGATCTTTCTCGTCGATCAATGCAGCTGCATACGATCCTTTTAAAAGTGATAATGTTTGGCGAAAGGCTTTCTCTACCGTTTGCCCTTCATTAAGGGATTTTTCTACGAGTTGTACGATAACCTCTGTATCTGTATCACTTTCAAACGTTACATCTTGTAAATAATCACGTTTCAGTTGTTCATAGTTTTCAATCACGCCATTATGCACGATCGTAAATCGATGTGAAGTACTTTGATGCGGGTGAGCATTCACTTTACTCGGTTCTCCGTGCGTCGCCCAACGAGTGTGGCCGATTCCGACTGTTCCAGCTACATTCGCATCAACAATTCCTCGAAGAGTGGCTATTCGCCCCTTTTCTTTGAAAAGATGCACTCCTTTTTCATTAACAATGGCAATCCCTGCAGAGTCATACCCACGATACTCAAGCTTCTCTAACCCTTTTAATAAAATCTCTTTTGCGTCTTGTGTTCCAATATATCCTACTATTCCGCACATGGTTAATTTCCTCCTATGATCGGGAGGCAAGTAACACCCATGTAAATTTACATAACCCTAGGGCATTCTCTTGCCCCCACTCTTAGTTAATACCGTTTAGTGCATCAATGTTTTTGATTTTGTACAGAAAGTCACCTCTCTGTTTTTTACAAAAACTTTCGGTTGTGATGTTCAACCGAGGGGCATCCGCCGATCATCGATAAACCCCTTCCTCGTCAACTATTCTTCTCATCCGTGAATAGTTCAGGCGCTTTAAAAAATACAGTTGTCTGACCTCCAATCTCCTTTCAAAGTCAAAGATAATCATACAATATGAAACTGAAATTGGTCAATCCATTTCCTAATTGAAATAAAAATTGTAAAAAACTCCCACGACATATTAACTCAAAAAAATTTTCAATTTCAGATCATATAATATTAAAAATATGCAAAAGCGGCACGTCTTGTGCCGCTATCACTTACTCCGATATTCCCATTTCTTCTCGTACTACGTCAGAAATTTCGTTCACATACTGTTCACAAAGCTCTTCTGTTTTTGCTTCGACCATGACACGAACTAATGGTTCTGTACCAGAAGGTCTCACAAGTACACGACCATTACCTGCCATTTCTTCCTCCACTTTTGCAATCACTTGTGAAACTCTTTCATTTGCTTGAACCGCTTCTTTATCTGTTACTCGAATATTGACAAGTACTTGCGGGAATTTTTTCATCTCACCTGCAAGTAGAGACAATGGCTTACCTGTTGCTTTTATGATATTGACTAATTGAAGAGCCGACAACATACCATCCCCCGTTGTAATATGGTCTAAAAATATAATATGGCCAGACTGTTCCCCACCAAGGTTAAAACCGCCTTTACGCATTTCTTCCATTACATAACGGTCACCGACACTTGTTTGTTTGGCTTCAATCCCAACTTCTTCTATTGCTTTATAAAACCCTAAATTACTCATGACCGTCGATACAACGGTATTGTGCTTTAACCAACCTTGCTCATTCATATATTTAGCGCAAATAAACATAATTTGATCGCCATCTACAATATTTCCTTTTTCATCAACAGCAATTAATCGATCAGCATCACCATCAAATGCTAGTCCGAGATGTGCTCCTTTTTCAACAACAAATGCGGAAAGCACTTCTGGATGAGTCGAACCTACTTTATCATTAATATTAACACCATTAGGTGATGTTCCCATTGTGTAAATATCCGCTTCTAAATCAGCAAATAAATGAGGTGCTAAAGAAGATGCCGCACCGTGAGCACAATCAAGAGCAATACTTAAGCCTGAAAAATCTTCTTGTACGGTTTGCTTTAAGAATTGAAGGTACTTCTGTCCTCCCTCAAAATAGTCATTTACTTGCCCTAATTCAGCTCCAACTGGTCGTGGTAATGTATCTTCTTCGTCTAATAGTCTTTCAATTTCCTTTTCTTGATCATCCAATAATTTAAATCCATCTGGACCAAAAAATTTAATTCCATTATCGGCAACTGGATTATGCGAAGCTGAAATCATAATTCCAGCTTGACCACTTAAAGCTTTTGTAAGAAAAGCAACACCTGGCGTAGAAATTACACCTAAGCGCATAACCTCTGCTCCGATGGAAAGTAAACCTGCAATGAGGGCCCCCTCAAGCATTTCACCAGACAATCGTGTATCACGTCCGATTAATACCTTTGGCTTTTGTGTGTTTTTGGTTAATATGTATCCACCTATGCGACCTAATTTAAACGCCAATTCTGGTGTTAGTTCAGTATTCGCAACTCCACGGACTCCATCAGTTCCAAAATATTTACCCATGAATAATCTCTCCTTCAATAAATCCCTTATTGATCTTCTTGTTCCATTTCTTCTACTACAATTAACGCTTTTTCAATTTCCGTAAAAAACAATAAGTTTTGTGGACCTACTATTTGTATATCGACTTCATGTTCTCCTGGAGAAAGCTGATTAATATCGACAAATGCCTGAATATCTTCAGTCGTTAATTTATCTAAAAGTAACCTAGACCCTTTGACTAGTATATCGGTTACTTGATTTTCAGGAGTTATAATTTCAGCCGTAAACCCTTCAGGTAACCCTGTAATCTCTAAAGGTATATCTTCTATCGTTAAGGTTTCTTCCACACTTAATTCAATCGTTACATTAACTACTTCAGGATCTACCTTTTCCACTCCTCGCGGTCTCGGTACATTTAATTGTACTGTCTGACTTTGAGAAATTTCATTTAAATCTAAAATGATCCCCTCAATTAATGAAATATTGTTTAATACATTTTGTGGTCCAAAAATTGTCACCACTTTTGGATCTACAGTGATAGAATTTATGCTTACTCCTTCTGGTAGCTCCCCTTGTTTTGTTACTTTAACGGGTACTTCTTTATATGGACTTGTTATCGGAACACGCACATCGACTACTGATGGCTCAATATCAAGATGTAGCTCATTCCCAAAATGATCATACAACTTTACTGGCGCACTTTTTTCAATGGTTTTATCTGCATCTTTTACATCGACATACACTTTTGCTATTGCCACTTGATCAATGAATTCTTCTGCTGCAGTAATCTCTACATTTACTGGCGTCACAATTGGTGTACCTATAGAATACCCTTCAGCGATTTCGGCACGATTCACTAAATCAACTTCAACAGGTAACGATACCGTTCTTTTCTCCTGTAAAACCACTCGAACAAACTGTGGGACAATCGTAACCGAGACGTCATTTGGGAAGCCTCTATGTTCAATACTAATATGATGCACGCCCGCTTCTCGATCCGTTAAATCTGCAAACACCTCATAGGATGGCCGCGTCACTTGAAAAAGTGTAATTGAACTTTGCGGTCCTTTTAAGTTGACTTGAACGCTTTCTGTCATTTCTGTTATAGCAAAACGATCTTCATCATAATATGCGGTAACATCCACTTCTTCTAACGTATATGTACCAGGAGTAACGGTAGGTAAGACCCCTACTGGTTGATTAGTTAAGTTATCATAATTGACCATCATAAATAACATTAAGGCAATGAAAAAAGATACAATCTTAACAAACCATGGACTATTAAAGAATTTATCCATTTTTCTTCCCTCCCCATTGCCAACGAGAGGTGGTAGTTGGTCTTGTTTCCAACATAAGCTCTTTTTCTAGTAAGTGACGTAGTTGCTCTTCATTTAGATCACGGTGAAGCTCTCCATTTTTGGTAAGAGAAACATTCCCGGTTTCCTCGGATACAACAATTGTTATACTATCCGTTACTTCACTAATTCCTAGAGCTGCGCGGTGCCTTGTACCGAGTTCTTTTGAAATAAACGGGTTTTCTGATAAAGGTAAATAACAACCCGCAGCAAGGATTGAATTTTCCTTAATAATGACGGCTCCATCATGCAATGGTGTATTTGGTATAAAGACATTAATTAAAAGTTCTGAAGTTAACTTTGCATTCATACCAATTCCAGTTTCAACATAGTCATTCATGCCCGTTTCTCTTTCGACTGAAATAAGTGCACCAATTCGACGTTTCGCCATATAACTAGAAGCTTTTAAAATTGCTTCTATTGACTTCGTCGCTAACTCTTCTTGAGGGATATTCGTTCTTGAAAAGAAGCGTCCTCTCCCTAATTGTTCTAACGCCCTTCTAAGCTCAGGCTGGAAAATAATAATAATCGCTAATAAACCGTATGTCACTGTTTGCGTCATAAGCCAATGAAGTGTCCGTAAGCCGAGGATGTTACTTAATATCCATACAGCTAATATAACGGTAATCCCCTTTAATAATTGGACCGCTCTCGTTCCACGGATCACAATAATAAGCTTATAGATCACATAGGTGACTAATAATATATCAATTATACTTCCTAAATGCGTAAGAATTTGTATTTCACCGTCAGGAAACATACTTGCGTCCTCCAAACATTATTAAAACGAAACTATACTCTAATAAATAGCTTTTTCATTATACCATAAAGAAATACTTCAATATTTTTACTTTTACTTTAAAACTATGAACGCTCAAAAAAGTTACTCCTCTGAGTCACGTTCAAAAACATTAATCACTTCTAATAGGAAATGCTTAATATGATACCAAGTCCAATCTAACACTTGATTAATTTCTTTGATTTCTCCACTTACTGAACCAGCAGAAGCCAAATACTGCTCACTATTAATTAGCAGTATACTCCCTTTAACCTCACCAGCTACCTCAAGCTTTCCATTTCGTATCGTCAAATCCCCTTCAACAACTTCACCTTCTGGGACAACAACTGTTCCAGTCTCCTTATCTATTTGTAAGTTCCCAGCACCAGAGACCGTCAACTGTCCTTCTTGATGATTCCATAAGGAAACAACACTCGAAGACATAAATACTAAAAATATAGCAGCAGCAATTAAGAAAGGATGGCGTTTAATCCAACTTTTCCAAACACGCGAAGTAGTTCTTTTATCTTCAGGCAATTGCTTTAATACGTTCGCCGTTAAATCTTTAGGGGCGGATATATGAGAAGAACTTTGGACAAATGCTATCGTTCGTTTTAACTCTTTATAATGTTCATTACAGTCTTCACACTGTTTTATATGTTCGTAAAGGCTAGCACGTTCTTTGTCACACGCTTCACCGTCTAAATATTTATGCATTAATGAAACATATTTCGATTCACATGCCATTTGAAAGTCCTCCTTTTACTTATTTCTCATTCTCTTTCTTAATGCTTCTCTCCCTCTATGTATCCTTGTTTTTACCGTTGAAATAGGCAAATCTAGGACTTCACTAATTTCCTTGAGAGAAAGATCTTCGATGTATTTGAGTATAATCGCTGAACGATACTTCGGAGGAAGTTGACTAATTTCATCCTGAATCCACTCTTGCATTTCTAATACGACCACTTGATCTTCTGGAAGCTCTTGATCAGCTGCAATTTGTGATTGAACCGTCAGTCCCTCGCCCCCAGAAATTGGATCACCCAAAAATTGATCTGGCTTTTTCTTTCGCAGCCGATCAATTGATAAGTTTGTCGTTATTCTAAACAGCCAAGTAGAAAATTTACGAGAAGTGTCATAACTATCAAGGTTAGTATATGCACGTAAAAAAGCTTCTTGGGCAATATCTTGTGCTTCATGTACGTTACCAACCATCCGATATGACAACTGATACACTTTATCTTTAAATAATTCTACAAGTTCACCAAAAGCCTGTTGGTCACCTTTTTTCACTTCTTTAATTAGTTGCTGCACAATTCTATCCATTTTTTATTACCTCCGCTTAAATTGCGGTTAGTCTATATACGAACCACTGTAGAAAAAGTTTCTATTTCACTAATTTTTTTCAAAACATACTTCCTATTTTACCATGTTTATATGGAAATTGAAGGAATAAGATAGAATAATAGATTACACCTCACAAAAACAAAAAAATCCTTAGATATTCTATCTAAGGTTGTAGTAAATTATGGTGGAGCCTAGCGGGATCGAACCGCTGACCTCCTGCGTGCAAGGCAGGCGCTCTCCCAGCTGAGCTAAGGCCCCACTAAATATTATGGAGCGGGTGATGAGAATCGAACTCACGACATCAGCTTGGAAGGCTGAGGTTTTACCATTAAACTACACCCGCAGTTTATTCACTTACATTATCATGCCTCTTCCTCTTCTAGCAGATGCATAGATGTTCTTGCGTCAAGGCAACTCGATGTTATCTCACAGATGTTTCGCTCGTGGCTGAGGTTTTACCATTAAGCTATACCTGCAATTCACTTACATTGTTATACCATTTGGAGCGGAAGACGGGACTCGAACCCGCGACCCTCACCTTGGCAAGGTGATGTTCTACCACTGAA
The DNA here is from genome assembly GCF_002019605.1 of Alkalihalobacterium alkalinitrilicum. Lineage (NCBI taxonomy): Bacteria > Bacillati > Bacillota > Bacilli > Caryophanales > Bacillaceae > Alkalihalobacterium > Alkalihalobacterium alkalinitrilicum. Next base: position 3,565,100 of record NZ_KV917368.1, read on the forward strand.
CTACTTCCGCATTGAAATGGTGAGCCATGAAGGACTCGAACCTTCGACCCTCTGATTAAAAGTCAGATGCTCTACCAACTGAGCTAATGGCTCGAATGGCTGGGCTAGCAGGATTCGAACCTACGCATGACGGAGTCAAAGTCCGTTGCCTTACCGCTTGGCTATAGCCCATCCTATATTTAGTGGTGGAGGGGGACGGATTCGAACCGCCGAACCCTCAGGGAGCGGATTTACAGTCCGCCGCGTTTAGCCACTTCGCTACCCCTCCAAAAGATTGTACTTTGCTTAATTGTAAGCTGAAAATGGTGCCGGCGAGAGGACTTGAACCCCCAACCTACTGATTACAAGTCAGTTGCTCTACCAATTGAGCTACACCGGCATGGTGGAGGATGACGGGCTCGAACCGCCGACCCCCTGCTTGTAAGGCAGGTGCTCTCCCAGCTGAGCTAATCCTCCATTAAGATTTTGATAAGCTGCGAATTTCTTCGTCAGTTTCGCCCTTCTGTACTCACGTATCTAGATACGATCTGTTCCTCAGGACTTCACTTCCTCGAACTTCTTGCTTCTAAAAATCTTTTAGAAATTGGTGACCCGTACGGGATTCGAACCCGTGTTACCGCCGTGAAAGGGCGGTGTCTTAACCGCTTGACCAACGGGCCATGTGTTACCTTTTATACTGACAAAAGAGATTATATCAGAGGTAACCATTCGTTTGCAACCCTTTTTAAAAACTTTTGAAATAAAAAAACGATAATGGAGGCTGAAAAAGTTTTTGCTCTGACATACATCTCTATTTATACGATGTCAGAACAAAATTTCTTCATTAAAAACCAATAGACTCTATATTCAGCCTCTCACAATACTTTTCTAAAGTAAAAATAAACTAATTTGAGGAACAAAAGAAATAATTAATACACAAAGAATCATCACTATTATAAATGGAATAATGGCACGAACAATATTTTCAAATTTCGTTCCTGCAATATTAGAAGCAACGAATAAGTTTATCCCTACAGGCGGAGTAATAAAACCAATTGCTAAATTCACTATCATAATAATTCCAAAATGCACCATATCAATCCCTAATGCTAGCGCAACTGGTGCTAAAATAGGTGTTAAAATAATAATCGCTGCAGCTGTCTCTAAAAAGATACCAATGATCAATAATAAGACATTGATAATTAGAAGCGCTACAATCCAATTATCAGTAATCCCTAACATAAACTCAGTAATTTGAGCTGGAATCTTTTCTCTCGTTAAGTAATAACCAAAGATTGAAGCTCCTACAATAATGAACATAATTACTGATGTCATCAAGACAGAAGCCGAAAAAATTTCATATAATTGTTTTAGTTTGATTTCTCGATATATAAATACACCGACAATTAACCCGTAAACGACTGCAACTACTGCGGCTTCCGTTGGAGTAAAAATCCCACCGTAAATTCCACCTAAAATAATTACTGGCATCATAAGTGCTAAAAACGCATCTTTAAAAGCTTTCAGGAACTCTGAAAAATTGTAAGGTTCCCCACCACCATAGCCTTTGATTACAGAAATGATATAAACTAATACTGTTAATGAACAAACAATAAACACGCCAGGAATAATCCCCGCAATGAATAAATCACTAATTGAAACCCCTGCCGCTACACCAAATAATACGAGTGGAACACTCGGTGGGATGACTACGCCAACTGTTCCACCAGCAGCTTGAATGGCTGTTGAAAAATTTTTGTCATATCCCTTTTTAACCATTGCAGGGATAAGAATAGACCCTACTGCAGCTGTTGTCGCAGCAGCCGAACCTGAAAGAGCTGCAAAAAAGGCGCAGGCAACCACTGAAACGATTGCTAAACCTCCTCTAATTCTACCAAAGATCACATTTGCTAAATGAATAAGCCTTTTGGAGATTCCCCCACTTTCCATTAATTTACCGGCTAAAATAAAGAAAGGGATCGCGAGTAAAGGGAAAGAATCTACAGAATTAAACATACGTTGCATGATTGCAACGAGTGGAACCGAGTCTTGAATGATAAATATAATTGCTGCGGACATCCCTAGTGCAATAGCTACAGGAACGTTAATAATAAATAAAATAAATAATAAGATAAATAAAATAGTGCCCACCCTTACCCCTCCTCTCTTTGCCTTAATTGCCGAATGGTTACATCTATAATATTAATTGCTAGTATAACGCCACTTATTGGTATTACAGAATATACTATTCCCATCGGTATCTTTAATACGGGTGACAGTTGATTCATTGATCTTCCAGCTAAACTATAACCTTCTTTTATCATAATGAAGAAAAATCCAAGACAAACAACTGTTGCCACGATCGCCAAAATTTTTTTAAGAAAAGCAGGCGCTCGATCTCTAAGAACCTCCATACCGATATGTGCATTTTTGGACATGGCAAAGGCTGCTCCTAGAAAGGTAATCCAAACTAAACTATATCTCGATAGTTCTTCAGTCCAAGCTAAAGGTTGGTTAAGTACAAAACGAAATATAATTTGGCAAAAAACAGCTACAGTAAGGACTACAAAAATCAGGACTAATATAATATTTAATGTTTGATTCATTCCCTTTATGGCTTTTCTCAACATAATCACCGCCTTTTGGCAACTTTTAATATAACATTATTATCAACATGTAGTACTACCACAGGATTATTGACAGATTTAAAGACCAGATAAGAAGAAAAACGGGAAGACAACTTCCCGCTTTCCTTAACTTCAATGCTTATTGTTGTGCATCTAAAATTTGTTGTAACAACTCTTGATATTCAAATCTATCATATACATCAGAAATCGCTGAACGGAAAGGTTCAACATCTATATCTTCAATAATTTGCATACCTTGCTCAGCTAATTTGTTAAGAGATTCTTGTTCCATTTCCACAATTAAATCTCTTTGATACGAACCAATATTTTGACCTTCTTCAACTAAAATCTCACGTAAGTCTTCTGGTAATTTATCATATGTGTCTTGGCTTAACATAAAGATGGCTACAGAATAGACATGTCCAGTTAATGTCATATGTTCTTGATTTGCATTATATAAATCAAACTGATCAGCAACGATTGCAGGATTTTCTTGTCCCTTAACAACACCTTGTTGAAGAGCTGTTAAAGCTTCTGTCCAAGCCATCGGAGACGGACTAGCACCTAACATTTCAAATGCAGCTAAATGAAACTCATTTTCTTGTGTACGAATCGTTAACCCTTCTAAATCACTAGGACTATTGATTGGTCGTTCACTATTTGTAATATGTCTAAAGCCATTCTCACCCCAAGATAATCCGATAATTCCTTGCTCACTTAGACTTGAAAATAACCCCTGTCCAATTTCACCTTCTAATACTTCTACTGCAGCTTCACGATCATTAAATAAAAATGGCAAATCGAGCACACCTAATTCAGGAACAAAGTTCGTTACAGGTGCAGTTGAAGAAACTACTAAATCAACTGTACCAAAAGTAAGCCCTTCTGTTAATTCTCTTTCTGCACCAATTTGACTACTTGGAAACGTCTCAATTACAATTTGGCCATCTGTTCTTTCTTCAACAGTTTCAGCTAATTTCTGAAAAGCCTTTTCATAAGGATGATCTTCTGGTAAAGAGTGACCTGCTTGAAGTTTAAAAACTTCACCACTATCAGTACTGTCACTTCCGCTAGTAGTTTCTCCTTCATTTGTTGAGTCTGAGTCTGACCCACTGCCACACGCTACTAGTGATAAACTAGCAAGGACAGCAACAAATGGTGCTAAATACTTTCTCTTTTTCATTTTGAATCCCCCAAATTTAATTTTTTATTTATTTTGTTTTGTTGATCGATTAATCAACAAAAATTTTACCTGGATTTAATATATTATTAGGATCTAAAGACTTTTTAATAGCCTTCATCACTTCGTATGAACTGCCATGCTCTAACCGTTGGTACTTGGCCTTTCCAAGTCCGACACCATGTTCACCAGTACAGGTTCCACCCTTTGAAATAGCGTATTGAACAATGGTCTGGTTGAATTTTTGAGCTAACTTCATTTCTTCTTCATTGTTTAAATCAACCATTAACAATACATGGTAGTTACCATCGCCTACATGGCCTGTTATCGCACCATCTAAACCTAATTTATCTACTTCACTTCTTGAGTGCGCAATCGCATTCGACAACTCTGAAAGAGGAACACTAACGTCAGTAACCATTAACTTTCGCCCTGGTGAACCGTGTATAAAAGCATAAGCTAAATTATGGCGAGCTTCCCATAATTCATGTCTCGCTTTTGAGTCTATTTCAAACAAGATATCTTTACACCCTAAGTCATGTACGATTTCTTTCGTAAATTCTACATCCTGTTGTAAACCAGCTTCATTTCCATGAAATTCTAAGAATAACGTAGGACTCTCTTCATACGTCGTTTTCAATTGTTGGTTTACTTGTTTTATGGAACGTGCATCTACTAATTCAATTCTAGCAATAGGAATGCCTGCCGATAAAATTGACACAACCGCATCTACAGCATTATCTACTGAAGGAAAAGATGCTCTCGCCGCCATAGTCTCCTCTGGGATCCCGTACACTTTTAACGTTAACTCAGTTATTACACCTAATGTCCCTTCTGAACCGACCATTAAACCATTCAAATGATAACCAGAAGACGACTTAGCTGCCAAACCTCCTGTATGAATAATGTCACCATTAGCAAGGACGACTTCAAGGTCTCGTACTTGATCCCTCATAATTCCATACTTAACCGATGTTGTTCCACTAGCATTTGTTGCAGCCATACCACCGAGGGTAGCATCCGCTCCTGGATCTACAGAAAAGAACAACCCATATTTTTTTAACTCTTTATTTAATTGCGTTCTTGTCACCCCTGGCCCAACTTTTACAAGAAAGTCCTTTTCTTTTATTTCAACAATTTGATTCATGAGCGACAGATCGAGTGAAATTCCTCCATTGTAAGGAATAACATGTGCTTCAAGGCTTGTCCCTAATCCAAAAGGAACAACTGGAATTTTATGTTGATTTGCATAAGCTAAGATTTTACTAACTTCTTCTTTAGACTCAGGAAAAATAACGACATCTGGAAGGCTAGGACGATGATAAGATTCGTCTCTACTATGTTGTTCTAACATCGTCTCATTCGTAGTAACTCTTTCATTGGATATCAATTTTTTTAATTCGTTTATGTGGTTTAACATGGCTATCTCCTTCTGACTTAACTACAGCGAGCAATCGTCTTTTTCTCTATTCTGGTTTTTAAAAACTATTCTGATATTTTTCTTGAAATGCAAACTCAGTCTATAACCTACCATCTTCCTATAATTAATACTTTATAATTATGCACTATTGTAACAAATAAATCAAAATAATTAAACAGTTCAAATTATAATATTATTATACAAATTTAGTATTTTTTATTTTATTCAAGAAATTGTTGAAATTTTTTAGATACAAAAAAAGACCTTCCATTACGGAAAGTCATTATACCAAATATGTAAGTGTGCTGGAGCTTCCAAGCGGACTTGAACCGCTGACCCCTTCCTTACCATGGAAGTGCTCTACCGAACTGAGCTATGGAAGCGAGTTGGCTCCACAGGCAGGACTCGAACCTGCGACCGATCGGTTAACAGCCGATTGCTCTACCAACTGAGCTACTGTGGAACGAGAAATTATGTAATAGCCTAGCGACGTCCTACTCTCACAGGGGGAAGCCCCCAACTACCATCGGCGCTGAAGAGCTTAACTTCCGTGTTCGGCATGGGAACGGGTGTGACCTCTTCGCTATCGCCACTAGACTTATAAAATGGTGATAAGCTTCGCATTTCTACGATGCTTATGATGGAGCGTCATTCTCTCAAAACTGGATAATGTACTAGAAGAATATCAACGCTTTATGTTTTGGATAAGCCCTCGACCGATTAGTATCTCTCAGCTCCACGTGTCACCACGCTTCCACCCGAGACCTATCAACCTCATCATCTCTAAGGGGTCTTACTTACTTAACGTAATGGGAAATCTCATCTTGAGGGGGGCTTCACGCTTAGATGCTTTCAGCGCTTATCCCGTCCACACGTAGCTACCCAGCTATGCTCCTGGCGGAACAACTGGTACACCAGCGGTGTGTCCATCCCGGTCCTCTCGTACTAAGGACAGCTCCTCTCAAATTTCCTACGCCCACGACGGATAGGGACCGAACTGTCTCACGACGTTCTGAACCCAGCTCGCGTACCGCTTTAATGGGCGAACAGCCCAACCCTTGGGACCTACTTCAGCCCCAGGATGCGATGAGCCGACATCGAGGTGCCAAACCTCCCCGTCGATGTGGACTCTTGGGGGAGATAAGCCTGTTATCCCCAGGGTAGCTTTTATCCGTTGAGCGCTGGCCCTTCCATGCGCAACCACCGGATCACTAAGCCCGACTTTCGTCCCTGCTCGACTTGTAGGTCTCGCCGTCAAGCTCCCTTATGCCTTTGCACTCTACGAATGATTTCCAACCATTCTGAGGGAACCTTTGGGCGCCTCCGTTACTGTTTAGGAGGCGACCGCCCCAGTCAAACTGCCCACCTGACACTGTCCCTGAACCGGATCACGGTTCGAGGTTAGAACTTCAATGCAGCCAGGGTAGTATCCCACCGACGCCTCCACGTAAGCTGGCGCTCACGCTTCCAAGGCTCCTACCTATCCTGTACAAGCTGTACCAAAATCCAATATCAAGCTACAGTAAAGCTCCATGGGGTCTTTCCGTCCTGTCGCGGGTAACCTGCATCTTCACAGGTAATATAATTTCACCGGGTCTCTCGTTGAGACAGTGTCCAAGTCGTTACACCATTCGTGCGGGTCGGAACTTACCCGACAAGGAATTTCGCTACCTTAGGACCGTTATAGTTACGGCCGCCGTTTACTGGGGCTTCGGTTCACAGCTTCGGCTTGCGCCTAACCGCTCCCCTTAACCTTCCAGCACCGGGCAGGTGTCAGCCCCTATACTTCGCCTTGCGGCTTCGCAGAGACCTGTGTTTTTGCTAAACAGTCGCTTGGACCTATTCACTGCGGCTCTCTCGGGCATACACCCTACCAGAGCACCCCTTCTCCCGAAGTTACGGGGTCATTTTGCCGAGTTCCTTAACGAGAGTTCTCCCGAGCGTCTTAGAATTCTCTGCACGCCTACCTGTGTCGGTTTGCGGTACGGGCACCTCTCACCTCGCTAGAGGCTTTTCTTGGCAGTGTAGGATCAGGAACTTCGGTACTTAATTTCCCTCGCTATCACAGCTCAGCCTTTATGGTAAGCGGATTTGCCTACTTACCAGCCTAACTGCTTAGACGCGCATCCATCAGCGCGCTTACCCTACCTTACTGCGTCCCCCCATTGCTCAAACGGTGAGGAGGTGGTACAGGAATTTCAACCTGTTGTCCATCGCCTACGCCTTTCGGCCTCGGCTTAGGTCCCGACTTACCCTGAGCGGACGAGCCTTCCTCAGGAAACCTTAGGCTTTCGACGGAGGGGATTCTCACCCCTCTTTTCGCTACTCATACCGGCATTCTCCCTTCTAAGCGCTCCACCAGTCCTTCCGGTCTGACGTCGCTGCACTTAGAACGCTCCCCTACCCCTGTCCGTAAGGACAAGCCGTAGCTTCGGTGATACGTTTAGCCCCGGTACATTTTCGGCGCAGAGTCACTCGACCAGTGAGCTATTACGCACTCTTTAAATGGTGGCTGCTTCTAAGCCAACAGCCTGGTTGTCTGGGCAACTCCACATCCTTTACCACTTAACGTATACTTGGGGACCTTAGCTGACGGCCTGGGCTGTTTCCCTCTTGACTACGGATCTTAGCACTCGCAGTCTGACTCCCGAGGATAAGTATTTGGCATTCGGAGTTTGACTGAGTTCGGTAATCCTGTGGGGACCCCTAGCCCAATCAGTGCTCTACCTCCAATACTCTTCCCTCGAGGCTAGCCCTAAAGCTATTTCGGGGAGAACCAGCTATTTCCGAGTTCGATTGGCATTTCACCCCTACCCACACCTCATCCCCGCATTTTTCAACATGCGTGGGTTCGGGCCTCCATTCAGTGTTACCGGAACTTCACCCTGGACATGGGTAGATCCCACGGTTTCGGGTCTACGACCACGTACTTATCCGCCCTATTCAGACTCGCTTTCGCTGCGGCTCCGCCTTATCAGCTTAACCTTGCACGGGATCGTAACTCGCCGGTTCATTCTACAAAAGGCACGCCATCACCCGTAAATGGGCTCTGACTACTTGTAGGCACACGGTTTCAGGATCTCTTTCACTCCCCTTCCGGGGTGCTTTTCCCCTTTCCCTCACGGTACTGGTTCACTATCGGTCACTAGGGAGTATTTAGCCTTAGGAGATGGTCCTCCCTGCTTCCGACGGGGTTTCACGTGTCCCGCCGTACTCAGGATCCGTCTCGGAGAGACGATCATTTTGGCTACAGGGCTGTTACCTTCTCTGACGGGCCTTTCCAGACCGCTTCGCCTATGATCGTCTTTTCTTACTCCATGTGAGACGTCCTACAACCCCAAGAGGCAAGCCTCTTGGTTTGGGCTAATTCCGTTTCGCTCGCCGCTACTCAGGAAATCGCATTTGCTTTCTCTTCCTCTGGGTACTTAGATGTTTCAGTTCCCCAGGTCTGCCTCCTCATACCCTATGTATTCAGGTATGGGTACCATCCCATTACGGATGGTGGGTTCCCCCATTCGGATCTCCCCGGATCAAAGCTTACTTACAGCTCCCCGAGGCATTTCGCTGTTCGTCGCGTCCTTCTTCGGCTCCTAGTGCCAAGGCATTCACCGTGCGCCCTTTCTAACTTAACCATTCGACAAATGATAAGCGGCGGATTACTCGTTGACTGCGCTCTCTGCGTTGCTCATGTACACTTTAAACGTACATTCCGCTACTCGTGAGCTTGCCGCCTCGTACTCCTTGCTTCTAATTCGTCACTTAATTTAGAAATATATCAATTGAAAGAAGTAAATGCTTTCAAAACTGAACAAGGCAACTGACTTCAATTACAACTTGAACAGTCATCTAAGTTATACTTCTTGCAGCCTTGCATCGAGGAAGCTTACTTCGAAGCGTTGCTCGTAGACACAGATGCAAAAAGTAAATCAGAGAGTTTTGAGTTCTCTCAAAACTGAACAAAAAAGACCAAAGCGTACATACGAAGTATGTATCGACTAGAGTAAATACTCCATAGAAAGGAGGTGATCCAGCCGCACCTTCCGATACGGCTACCTTGTTACGACTTCACCCCAATCATCTGTCCCACCTTAGGCGGCTGGCTCCAAAAGGTTACCCCACCGACTTCGGGTGTTACAAACTCTCGTGGTGTGACGGGCGGTGTGTACAAGGCCCGGGAACGTATTCACCGCGGCATGCTGATCCGCGATTACTAGCGATTCCGGCTTCATGTAGGCGAGTTGCAGCCTACAATCCGAACTGAGAATGGTTTTATGGGATTGGCTCGACCTCGCGGTTTCGCTGCCCTTTGTACCATCCATTGTAGCACGTGTGTAGCCCAGGTCATAAGGGGCATGATGATTTGACGTCATCCCCACCTTCCTCCGGTTTGTCACCGGCAGTCACCTTAGAGTGCCCAACTAAATGCTGGCAACTAAGATCAAGGGTTGCGCTCGTTGCGGGACTTAACCCAACATCTCACGACACGAGCTGACGACAACCATGCACCACCTGTCACCTTGTCCCCCGAAGGGGAACGCTCTGTCTCCAGAGGTGTCAAGGGATGTCAAGACCTGGTAAGGTTCTTCGCGTTGCTTCGAATTAAACCACATGCTCCACCGCTTGTGCGGGCCCCCGTCAATTCCTTTGAGTTTCAGCCTTGCGGCCGTACTCCCCAGGCGGAGTGCTTAATGTGTTAACTTCGGCACTAAGGGCATCGAAACCCCTAACACCTAGCACTCATCGTTTACGGCGTGGACTACCAGGGTATCTAATCCTGTTTGCTCCCCACGCTTTCGCGCCTCAGCGTCAGTTACAGACCAGAGAGTCGCCTTCGCCACTGGTGTTCCTCCACATCTCTACGCATTTCACCGCTACACGTGGAATTCCACTCTCCTCTTCTGTACTCAAGTCTTCCAGTTTCCAATGACCCTCCACGGTTGAGCCGTGGGCTTTCACATCAGACTTAAAAGACCGCCTGCGCGCGCTTTACGCCCAATAATTCCGGACAACGCTTGCCACCTACGTATTACCGCGGCTGCTGGCACGTAGTTAGCCGTGGCTTTCTGGTTAGGTACCGTCAAGGTACCGCCCTATTCGAACGGTACTTGTTCTTCCCTAACAACAGAGCTTTACGACCCGAAGGCCTTCATCACTCACGCGGCGTTGCTCCGTCAGACTTTCGTCCATTGCGGAAGATTCCCTACTGCTGCCTCCCGTAGGAGTCTGGGCCGTGTCTCAGTCCCAGTGTGGCCGATCACCCTCTCAGGTCGGCTACGCATCGTCGCCTTGGTGAGCCATTACCTCACCAACTAGCTAATGCGCCGCGGGCCCATCCCGTAGTGTTAGGTAAACCCAACTTTTACAATAACACCATGTGATGTTATTGATTATCCAGTATTAGCTCCGGTTTCCCGAAGTTATCCCAGTCTACAGGGCAGGTTGCCCACGTGTTACTCACCCGTCCGCCGCTAACCTTTCAAGAGCAAGCTCTTGAAAGGTCCGCTCGACTTGCATGTATTAGGCACGCCGCCAGCGTTCGTCCTGAGCCAGGATCAAACTCTCCAATAAAGTGTTTGATTAAGCTCATCGTCACAAACGTGACGTTTTTAAAACTTTGACGAGATATCATGTATCTCTTTATTTCGCTTGGCTTTTTGTTCAGTTTTCAAAGAACTTTTTCGTCTCATCTTAACGACGACTTATTAATCATAACACATTTCAAAACTTGAAGTCAATATATTTTTTAAACGAAGAAACATATTAACTTGTTGATAATTAGTGTTTAATTAGTGCGTAAGAAATACTATAACAAACTCCTATATATTCGTCAATACATTATATTAAAAAATTCTACCCCGTGTAGATACACCTTACTTCACGAGGTAGTAGGAATAGCTTACTTAATTTAAATGTTTATACTGTGATGTTCTAATATACTTTGAACATTCTTTAGGTGATGCAAAGCGACGATATATCCCAAAAATGATTTGATACTTTTCTTCCATAGCTTTTTTTACTACGTTATCTATTCTTGGATCAGTTAAATCAAGAAGTAATTCCTCCATCTCTCTCTTCAACAAATATTCTACTTCTTGTACTTCTTTCATGTTTAGTAAAAACCCAAGCATTATTTTCCACCTCTACCAATAAATTTAAGAGTCTGTTTTAAAATTGTTTTCTAAAACTTGTAATTTTATTCATATCTTGTCCGTTATTGCATAGAGTTATTTTAGGGCATGGGACAAGGGAGGGGTAAAATGAAGTTCTTTTTGGTGTGGAATGGAAAAAAAATAAAGCAATTATCAATTATTATTGTTGCGGCCTTTTTTACCGCTGGACTATTGTTTGTCGAACGAAATGAATTAATGGTTTTTTCGACATCGGATGGACCTCAAGCGTTTCACAAAGCAAAAACCGATGATAAAGTGATGTCTCTAACTTTTAACATTAGTTGGGGTGATCAAAGAGCCTTACCAATTCTGGACATATTAAAAGATAAAAATGTTCAGGCTACTTTTTTTCTCTCAGGTGCATGGGCCGAACGTCACCCAGATACCGTCAAACGTATCGTTGAGGATGGACATGAAATTGGTAACCATGGTTATCAATATGAAAGCTACCCTTCTTGGGATGATGAAAAAATAAAAAAAGATATTCGAAGAGGAGATCAAGTTCTTACTGAACTAACGGAAAAAAAACCTACCTTATTGAGACCCCCACATGGACAGTTTGACAAACGCGTTCTTGGAATAGCTGACAAACTAGATTACTCCATTGTCCACTGGAGTGTTAATACTAATGACTGGGAAAACCCTGGAGTGGACCAAATTGTCGATCAAACGCTAGAACAATCTAGTAAAGGAGATGTAATTCTATTTCATGCATCAGACTCCGTGAAACAAACTCATAAAGCATTACCTATCATTCTAGACCGCCTAAAAAGTAAAGGGTATCAGTTCACAACAGTAACTGAATTAATAGCTAGTACAACAACTAAGAGTGAAGAAATTAAGTAGTACCACCGACAATGCGGTCAAAAGTTCTTCCTATTAAATCTACAATTTGATAAAGCTAAACAACCAACAGTGAGGGTGTTCCTCTTCCCCCACTGTTGGTTAGTCGAGACCCACACGATGTAATGCAGGTCTCATAGATGTTGCCATAGGACGTGGCAATGTTCATTAAGACTGGCAACTTATTCCCAACTTAAGCTTCTTTAATTCCTCGAAGTCTTCAAGTTAGATGTTAACCGCCTGTTAATTCTGGAAAAATTATAGTTTTAATAAAAAGAAAAAAGAAACAGATGGGAATTTTACATCTGTTTCCTTTTATTAATCGTTGGTTTTATTTCGTTTGATTTCCAGTTAGCCGGTGCAATATTAATAACTGCCACGTATTAGCTGCTAACAACGGTGCAAAATAAATCCATAACCATTTTGGGTCATTTACAGTAAGTGCTGGAACCCACTCAATTGTAGTGACAACTACAATGAAGAATAATGCAGGTATGAAAGCTCCTTGATTCGTATCTTTTGCTTTTATATACGCGATAATAATACCGTAAATCAAAATTAGAATAGGCATCAATACATAATTAAAAATGGTTTCATCCGCTTCGGCAAAAGCAATATAACGAAGGTATATTAAATCAAAAATGACAAAAGCAATAACAATAACTTGAACTTTGTTCCACAGCTTCGCTGTTTTAAATAGACCTAACCCTAAGCGATGAATAGTTAAATATGCAAAGAAACCCATTTGACTAATTAAACTAAAGGCAGCACTAATACCTAGTAACCAAACTAAACCAAAGATAAAGTTCATGGCACCTTCACTTGTATACAATGACCAGTCAATGACTAGTCCTACAATCGCACCACTAATACTTCCAATTAAAAGAGAGGTGAAAAACAAATAAACAACTTTACGGCTATTCACGATGAACGCTCCTCCATCTTTCTAATCATGCTCTATTGATTGTACCAATGACATTCTAAAAAATCTAGATTATGGCTTGAAGATACGCATAAAATTTGTAGAAATATTGCATATTAATGACAAAATGAGCGAAAGGAAGAGATTTATGGGGCGATATCGCAAACTAATCATAATACCAACTATCCTCATCTTTTTCATTACTGGTTGTGCGACTGCCGAAGGTGGCGGAAACTCCCAACCTGATTACGAGAGTATGAAAAAAATGATGGTCGATATGTTGCAAACAGATGAAGGAAAAAAAGCCATCTCAGAAGCGATAACGGATGAAGAAGTCCAACAGGAACTAATTATGGAACAGGCTTTTGTTAAGCAAACAATCCAACAAACCTTAACTTCTGAACAAGGAAAAGCCTTTTGGCAACAAACGATGCAAGACCCCGAATTTGCACGAGCATTAGCTGAAAGTATAAAACCCGAAACAGAAAAAATGCTTAAAGCACTAATGAAGGACCCAGAGTATCAACAAATGATGATGGATATACTAAAAGACCCGGAAATGGAAAAGGCCGCTCTTGATTTAATGAGAACAAAAGAATACCGCCAACAAGTGATGACCATTATGGCGGATGCTTTTGAAAGTCCATTCTTCGTTTCAAAAGTTAACCAAATATTAGGGAAGGTTACAGCGGAACAATTACAAAAGGAAGCGAAACAACAAGAAGAGAAAGAACAACAAGGTGAAGGTGGCGGAGAAGGCTCATAGCCAAAACAAGCAGTCCCAAAATTACAATGGGACTGCTTCTTTAATTTATTTTTCTACTTTTTCAATAACACGTTTTGCAATTTCAGTATAAATTTTTCCAATCGGATGATTATCATCATAAATTGAAGGTGCAAAATCATCTTTATTAATTTCTGGCTGACCTAGTGGAATTTGCCCTATGACCTTCGTCTTCAATTCTTCAGCAAGACGCTCTCCACCACCGCGACCAAATACGTACTCTTTTTCTCCTGTTACTTTGCTTTCGAAATAAGACATATTTTCAACTACTCCAATGATCTCATGATTCGTTTTAATCGCCATTGCGCCCGCACGTGCAGCAACAAATGCTGCAGTTGCATGTGGCGTAGTTACAATAATTTCCTTAGACGTCGGAAGCATTGTATGAACATCTAGCGCTACATCTCCAGTACCAGGAGGTAAATCTAAAATTAAATAATCGAGCTCCCCCCACTCTACTTCACTAAAAAAGTTGTTAAGCATTTTCCCTAACATCGGCCCTCTCCAAATAACAGGTGCATTATCTTCGACGAAAAATCCCATTGAAATTACTTTTACGCCAAAACGTTCTACAGGATAAATGCGCTCAGCGATAACCTTTGGACGTTCTTCTACACCCATCATATCAGGAACACTAAACCCGTATATGTCAGCATCTATAATTCCTACTTTTTTACCTAATCGAGCGAGTGTTGTTGCCAGGTTTACAGATACTGTTGACTTTCCAACACCACCTTTACCACTTGTCACTGCAATAAACGTTGTATCTTGAGATGTAAGTAATGATGGAGCTTGCTTCTGTTGAACTCCACCTCGCTGTTGCAATTCTGGTTCTGTTAGATTTTCAAAACGCAGTCCAACGGATTCAGCTCCAGCTTCTTTAAGTGTATTGACCATCTGTTGTTGTAATTGCATTTGTTCAGCTGTTCCTGTTTTTGCAATAGCTACTTTTAAACTTACATGATTATCATTTATTTTGATTTCTCTAATAGCATCAACTTCAACAATGGACTTATCTAAAAATGGATCCATCACTGTTTTTAATGCGCCTATTACTTTTTCTTCTGATAACAACGAGCACACCACCCTTTTTATGTAGATATAATTAGTATAGCATAACTCGTTTAAGGAATACGTTGATTTCGCTTACATGAGTTATGAAGCGGGAACTGGTTCTTCTGAATAATAACGGAGAATTCCTTGATAAATAGATGCAGCCACTTTTTGTTGATACTTTTCGGTTTCAAGTAATTCGGCTTCTTCTGGATTGGATAAAAATCCAACTTCGACGAGAACACCTGGGGTTACTGCTTGTTTTATTAAATAAACATTACCAATCGGTTTGGCCACTCGGTGAGTATTTTCTAAATTTCGACGAATTTCATCTTGAACAAACTTAGCAATGTACTCATTTTCTTCTATTGTCCGGTTGTAAAAGGTTTGTGCCCCTTTCCACTTCGGTGAAGGAATAGCGTTAAGGTGAATACTAACAAACATATCTCCATCTGAACCATTGATTAACTCGACTCTTCGCTTTAAGTCTTGTACTTTACGCTGGCGTATTTTTTTTATATCACTATCGGCTAAATCTCTGTCTTCTTCTCGAGTCATAAGAACTAGCGCTCCTGCTTCTTGTAAATAATCGCGAAGCTCTAATGAAATGTCTAACGTTACATCTTTTTCAAGTAATCCGTCTTTGGATACTGCTCCACCGTCTGGACCTCCATGACCTGGATCAAGTATAATTACTTTTCCTGACAAGGGGAGTTGCCACGTTGACCAAGAGTCATCGCTAATAAATTGGTATTGCACAATAAATAATAGTCCAACAACCGCAAGAGCGAAGCCGCCCCCTTTAATCCACTTTTTCATTCCAGTCCCTCCTACGTCCTCTTCTCTTTATTTATATTTGGACAAG
Source organism: Alkalihalobacterium alkalinitrilicum (assembly GCF_002019605.1). Classification (NCBI taxonomy): domain Bacteria; kingdom Bacillati; phylum Bacillota; class Bacilli; order Caryophanales; family Bacillaceae; genus Alkalihalobacterium; species Alkalihalobacterium alkalinitrilicum. The sequence goes on from NZ_KV917368.1 coordinate 3,580,943, forward strand.
GAGGAAATTATGAACAGAAACTTGTCTTTCTTAATGAAGACGCATTCGGTACCGTTTTGTACCTTCCGTGAACCCCTTTTCCCACCACTGTTCTACAAATTGTTCTACTGCTATATATAATGAATCCAACCCGATATCTCGATATGTGTACCAACCTTCAAGAATGTAAAATAATTGTGTATAAATATCTTTTAGTTCTTCTTCACAACGAAAGCGAACATCTAGAACCGTCTCTCCATAGTAGCCAAAACGGCTAAATTCTGCACCAATTAAAAAGGAATCAATCGCTGCATCAATAATAGGATCGACTAAAAACGGCTCATATTGAAAGTGGAAAGGAAACAAATGTTCAAAGTGTTGCTGAGCATCTTTTCGTAGATCATTTAACGACAATTGTCTCAATACTTTACGTTCAAACTTCCAGCGCTTTTCTCGTTGTTTTTCTGAGAACGTTGTTATGACTGTCATAGGGACCTCTCCTCGTACCTTTTTTCATTAGTATCGAGAAAAACAAACAGACTCATGCGATGGAAATACCGTTGAATTTATCCAATAAGTAAATGAAATGTTAATTAACGAGGGGCGATGTTGATTTTATTGGTCTAATTCTAGATTTATCAGTCTAATTCCAATTTTATTGGTCTACTTGCTCATTTATTGGTCTAACAGCAAATTTTTTTAGTCAAATTCCCAATTTTAAAATCGAACCCTTAAGTGCACATTTCATATACAAAAAAGACCCCCAAGCATAAATGCCTGAGAGCCTTGAAACGCATGTATATTAACGTTTTGAGAACTGAGGTGCACGACGTGCTGCTTTAAGACCGTATTTCTTACGCTCTTTCATACGTGCATCACGAGTTAAGAAACCAGCGCTTTTTAATGACGCACGGTATTCTGGATCTACTTCTAAAAGCGCACGAGAAACTCCGTGACGGATAGCTCCCGCTTGTCCAGTATAGCCTCCACCAGTAACATTAACAACAACATCATATTGTCCTTCTGTTCCTGTTTCAACTAGTGGTTGTTGAATGATTAACTTTAATACTTCTTTGTTTCCGAAGTATTCATTGAATTCACGATTATTGATAACGATACGACCGTCGCCTGGCACTAAACGAACACGTGCAACAGAGTGCTTACGGCGACCTGTACCATAATATTGTACTTGTGCCAAAGTAATACCCTCCCTTTAATTAACCACGAAGTTCAAGAACTTCTGGTTTTTGTGCTTGGTTTTTATGTTCGCTACCAGCATAAACGTGTAACTTCATACCTTGTTTACGACCAAGAGTGTTCTTTGGAAGCATGCCTTTAATTGCAAGCTCTAACATACGCTCTGGTTTGTTTTGTAGCATTTCGCCAGCTGTAGTTTGCTTAAGTCCACCTGGGTGATTTGTGTGACGGTAGTAAATTTTGTCTTGTAATTTCTTTCCTGTAAGAACGATTTTTGATGCGTTGATAATAATTACGTGATCACCTGTATCTACATTCGGAGTAAAGATTGGTTTATGTTTACCACGAAGAATAGAGGCAACTTCACTAGCAAGACGACCTAAAGTTTGGCCTTCTGCATCAACAACATACCATTTACGTTCAACTTCATTTGGCTTTGCCATAAATGTTGTACGCATGATTTTCCCTCCTATTTAAACATTCATAAATTTTTTTAATTTCGATTTTATGGTAATTGCATTGTTTTTAGTAACAAGCCTAAACAACCCGGGGCTAGTGGGTTTCATTTAGAAATACCATCTAACATCTTATAATATATATCACATGATGTCAATAACTTGTTACACTAGGATGAGTTGTTTTGTTAAATTTATTTTTTTTCTTGTCTTTACAGAGATTCTTACACCCACATCTTCATTTATAATCAACTTCCCATAAATATAAACCATGTCCTGGAGCTGTTTTTCCAGCCATCGCTCGATCTTTAGCTAAGATGATATCCTTTATGTCCTTTACATCCCGTTTTCCTGTACCGACTTCTAATAAAGTACCTACAATAATTCGAACCATATTATAGAGAAAACCATTTCCTTGGATACTAAAAATAATCTCATCCTCTTCTATTAGAATTTCAAGCTGATATATGGTTCTGATTTTATCTTCAACTGGCGAACCTGTTGAACAAAAGGAAGTAAAATCATGTGTCCCTATAAGGAAATTAGTCGCTTCCTTCATCACATCAATATTGATTTCATACGGAACGTGGTACGTATAACGCCGACGAAAGACGTCACTAAGTTTATGATTCAAGACACGGTATCGGTACTCTTTACGAACCGCATGAAATCGTGCATGAAAATCAGGATTTACTCCTTGTACATTACGGATTGTGATATCATCTGGTAAGTTTGCAGCTAAAGCTTGTCCCCATTTTTCAGTCGGTATGTGAAGAGGCGTATCAAAGTGAATGACTTGGCCAACAGCATGAACAGAAGCATCCGTCCTACCTGAAGCAAACACTTGAACTGTTTGATTTTTATGAATCGTTTTTAGTGCTTTCTCTAATTCTCCCTGAACTGTTCTCCTTTGGGGTTGAACTTGATAGCCAGAAAAATCTGTTCCATCATATGAAATGACGCACTTAAACCTTCTCATAATTCCACCTCACCTATACCCTTAAAAAGAATAAGCCTACTCCAAAACTAATAACAACAATGACGATCGTCGTGTCACGAAACGTCCAGCACAGTTGACGTAACTTTGTACGACCATCCCCTCCCCGATAACCTCTGGCCTCCATGGCTAAAGCCAGGTCCTCTGCACGCTTAAAAGAACTAATAAAAAGTGGGATTAGTAAAGGAATAAACGCCTTCATTCGATCCTTGAGTGGCCCACTTGAAAAGTCAACGCCACGCGCCATTTGTGCTTTGGCGATTTTTTCCGTTTCTTGTAACAAGGTAGGAATAAATCGTAGCGAAATGGACATCATTAAGGCCAACTCATGTGCTGGCAATCCAAAGCGTTTAAATGGAGATAAAATGCTTTCTAGCCCATCTGTTAAATCCATCGGCTTTGTCGTTAAAGTTAAGAGTGAAGTAAAGATAACTAATACAAGCAGGCGAATTGAGATAAACACACCTTGTGTAATCCCAGATTCATAAATTTTGATCGGTCCCCAATCGAATACAAGTTGTCCTTCTTTATTTAACAATAAATGAATAATAAGAGTAATAAGAACAAGTAATAAAATAGGCCTTAAACCTTTATAAATATAACGAATTGGTACCTTTGATAATAAAATGGTTGCAAAACAAAAAACGATGATCACAGCATAAGAAACCCAACTATTTGCAATAAAAACAACAATAACAAGTAAGAAAACCGCTAGTAATTTTGCTCGTGGATCAAGGCGATGTAATATTGATTTCCCTTGAACATATTGACCAATTAAAATATGTTGAAACATAGCATCACCTTTTTTCGAGCATAAATTGCTTTATAAATTGAGCTACTTGATCGACAGTAAATAAATCATGTGGCATCTGCTGTTGAAACTTCTTTTCCATTGTATTCAATAAAGTAATGGTCTCTGGAACATCTAGTCCTATGTCTTGAAGTTTGTTAAAATTCGAAAAAATCAGTTCAGGCTTACCTTGAATAGCTATTTCCCCTTGATTTAATACGATAATTTGATCTGCAAATAGTGCAGCGTCTTCCATATGGTGAGTTACTAACACTGTTGTTAACTCTTTTTCTTGATGAAGACGGTAAAACATTTCCATTATTTCACGGCGTCCCTTTGGATCCAGACCAGCCGTAGGTTCGTCAAGTACAAGTACTCTAGGGTCTAGTGCGAGAACACCTGCAATAGCTACTCGTCTTTTTTGCCCACCGCTTAATTCAAAGGGCGATCGTTTCAAAAAATCTTCAGAAAGTCCAACAAGTGGCATAAGAGATCTAGCTCTTTTTTTAGCCTTTTCTTCGGAAACACCAAAATTCATAGGGCCAAAAATAATATCTTTCTCTACAGTTTCTTCAAATAATTGGTGTTCGGGGTATTGAAATACAAGTCCTACATTTTTTCGCAGGGTCTTTAAATTCTTCTTCTTTTGATTCGCAATAAGTTCTGTCTTGCCAACTTTAATACTTCCAACAGTCGGTCTTAGTAATCCATTAAAATGTTGAATTAGGGTGGACTTTCCAGAACCAGTATGACCAATAAACGCCGTGTAAGAACCCGATGGAATCGTAAACGATAATTCCTTAAGAACTTCCTTTTCAAATGGTGTTCCTTGCATATAGGTATGGCCTAATTTTTCAATTTTAATTTCCATAGTTCCTCCACTAAATCCTCAACACTCAATGTCACTGTATTTAATGGTACCCCTTCCCTTACTAATTGTTGCTGTAGCTTCACGGAAAAAGGGACATCTAGACTTTGAATTCTCATAAATTCTTCATCCGTAAGAATTTCAGCAGGAATACCATCTCTTACAATTTCCCCCTGATTCATGACGACCACTCGATTGGCTAAAGAAGCCTCATTTAAATCATGTGTAATGGATATGACGGTAATTTCCTCAGTTTCTCTTAGGCGTAATACAGTGCGTAATACTTCTTTTCTACCTTGTGGATCTAACATTGAAGTCGATTCATCCAATATAATTACAGAAGGTTGTATTGCAATAATTCCTGCAATCGCAAGCCTTTGCTTTTGTCCACCTGACAGTCGATGTGGTTCTTCAGTGAGCAAATGCGCAATTCCTACCTTTTCAGCACTATCTTTAATTCTTGATTCCATTTCTAAAGGGGATACTCCATTATTTTCAAGACCAAAAGCAATATCATCCTTTACTGTCGTTCCTACTAATTGGTTCTCAGGATTCTGAAAAACAAGTCCTACATTACGACGAATATCCCACATTGACTCTTCATTCTTAGTATTCAATCCGTTAATGAAAACGTCACCATCTTCTGGAATGAGCAACCCATTTAAAAATCGTGATAGTGTAGATTTCCCAGAACCATTATGGCCAATAACAGCCAACCATTCTCCTTTTTGAACCGTAAGTGAAATATTTTTTAATACTTCTTCCCCTTCTTCATCATACTTATAAGAAAGGTTAATAATTTCAATAGGTACACCCATGATCATCACCTAAAATATTAAATCTCGATATAATAAAAAAGGGCTGTGAGTAGGAGCATAATGCTCACAACCTGTCACGCCCTTTGTCGTCAAATATATATGATGTATCAGAAATTAAACTAGCTCAATAATTGCCATTGGTGCACCATCACCACGGCGAGGACCTACTTTTAAAATACGAGTATATCCACCTTGACGCTCTTCATAACGTGGTGCGATATCTTCAAAAAGCTTTTGAATAGCATCTTGACCTGATTCTTCATTAGCTACTTCACGACGTACGAAAGATGCTGCTTGACGACGTGCGTGAAGGTCACCACGTTTACCAAGAGTAATCATCTTTTCAATGATCGGACGAAGTTCTTTAGCTTTTGATTCCGTAGTTTGGATTCTCTCGTTGATGATTAAGTCAGTTACTAAATCACGTAATAATGCTTTACGACCAGCACTATCACGACCTAATTTTGCATATGCCATGCTGTTTCCCTCCTTTGTAACGCTAATATGTTTGCCTCAACAGGCCACGACGATTTATTATAAAAACACAAGAAAAATGGAGAACCGCACAGCGTTAGCGTCCCCTATTAGTACCTATTCTTCTTTACGAAGACCTAAGCCTAATTCAGCAAGCTTTTCTTGGACTTCTTCAAGTGATTTACGTCCAAGATTACGTACTTTCATCATGTCTTCTTCTGTTTTTTGTGTTAACTCTTGTACGGTATTAATGCCAGCACGCTTTAAGCAGTTGTAAGAACGAACAGAAAGATCAAGCTCTTCAATCGTCATTTCAAGTACTTTTTCTTTTTGATCTTCTTCTTTTTCAACCATAATTTCAGCATTTTGTGCTTGATCTGTAAGACCGACAAAAATATTTAAATGCTCCGTTAAGATTTTAGCACCCAAAGATACGGCTTCTTCTGGACGAATGCTACCATCTGTCCATACATCTAATGTAAGTTTGTCATAGTTGGTAATTTGACCGACACGTGTATTCTCAACTTGATAGTTCACTCGAGATACAGGTGTGTAGATTGAATCAATCGGGATTACTCCAATTGGTTGATCTTCAGACTTATTATCTTCAGCTTGAACATAACCACGACCACGTTTAGCTATTAAACGCATATGTAGTCTTGCACCTTTGGATAATGTTGCGATATGAAGATCAGGATTTAATACGTCTACATCACTATCATGTGTTAAATCACCAGCTGTAACTACACCTTCACCTTGAGTGTCAATTTCTAAAACCTTCTCTTCATCCGAGTAGATTTTAAGAGCAAGTTGCTTCAAGCTTAGAATGATTGTTGTTACATCTTCTACAACACCTTCGATTGTAGAGAATTCATGTAAAACACCATCAATTTGTACGCTTGTTACAGCTGCTCCTGGTAAAGAGGATAAGAGGATACGACGTAAGGAGTTCCCTAAAGTTGTACCATACCCACGTTCTAGAGGTTCAACAACGAACTTCCCGTATTTAGCATCATCGCTAACTTCAATCGTTTCAATATTTGGCTTTTCTATTTCAATCATTCAACAAACCCTCCTTCAAAACGTCGAACTCCGGCAGACCCGTAAGGATTGCCTAACCGGAATTCCCCATTAGGCAGTTCCCATACGCATTACCATAGTTAATAAAAGCAAGAACCGTTTCATAGGGAAAATCTCGTCTTACCCATTATTAACACTTTTAGGAAATCTATACAAGAAATTGGATTTCTTTTATTACACTCTACGACGTTTTGGTGGACGGCAACCATTATGAGGAACTGGCGTAACGTCACGGATCATGCTTACTTCTAATCCTACTGCTTGAAGAGAACGAATAGCTGCTTCGCGTCCTGCACCAGGACCTTTAACAGTAACTTCAATCGTTTTCATGCCATTTTCCATTGCTGTTTTACCAGCAGCTTCAGCAGCCATTTGTGCAGCAAATGGAGTAGATTTACGAGATCCCTTGAAACCAAGGTTTCCAGCACTAGCCCATGAAATTGCATTTCCATGTACATCAGTAATCGTTACAATCGTATTGTTAAAAGTAGATTTAATGTGTGCTACACCACTTTCAACGTTTTTACGTTGACGACGTTTTGTACGTGTATTAGTCTTTTTAGCCATGTTCTTAACCTACCTCCTTTACTATTTCTTCTTGTTAGCTACTGTACGACGTGGACCTTTACGTGTACGAGCATTGTTTTTCGTATTTTGTCCGCGAACTGGTAAGCCACGACGGTGACGAACACCACGGTAACAACCGATCTCGATTAGACGTTTGATGTTTAGAGAGATTTCACGACGAAGATCTCCTTCAACTCTATACGCATCAAGTACTTCACGAATTTTACCTAACTCTTCTTCTGTTAAATCACGAACGCGTGTATCTTCAGAAACACCAGCTTTTTCTAGGATTTCAGAAGATAACTTTCTACCAATTCCGTAGACATATGTTAAAGACACTACTACTCGTTTGTCACGAGGAATGTCAACACCTGATATACGTGCCATGTATTAAAGCACCTCCTTGTATTAACCTTGTTTTTGTTTATGCTTAGGGTTTTCACAAATTACCATAACTGTTCCTTTTCTACGAATAACTTTACATTTTTCGCAGATTGGCTTCACTGATGGTCTTACCTTCATCTTATTTACCTCCTTATATTACGGAGTGCTCGTATCAAGCTCTCATTTGAGCAATCAAACTATATCTAAACCGACAAATACCTAAGGATTATTTATAACGATATGTGATTCGGCCACGCGTTAAATCATATGGAGATAATTCAACTGTCACTTTATCACCTGGTAAGATACGGATAAAGTGCATACGAATTTTACCTGATACATGAGCCAATACTTTATGACCATTTTCTAACTCGACACGGAACATTGCATTTGGTAGTGGCTCAATTACGGTACCTTCAACTTCAATTACATCCTCTTTCGCCATGAATTTACTCTCCTTCCTTCAGTAAATGATTTTGTTCTTGGAACTTTTGTATCGCAAAACGCAGCTTCGCGTTGGTAACACGACCAGTTTCATTCATGCTATTTATAACTTCTTCTGAGACATAATCAATGAATTTTAGGTGTTGGACATTTTTCTTTTTTGCGTTATCGAACTTTCGACTATCACCATCAGCAATATAAACAAAGCGATGATCAATAATACGAATTACGACACAAATCCGGTCCCGATCACGACCTTTGATTACTTCAACAATCTGACCAATAAATGGTCCTGATTCAGGATCTTTCATCTTCCATCACCTTCATACTACACTTTTGTTAGTATTTCAAAGCCAGTCTCAGTAATAGCAATCGTATGCTCAAAGTGTGCACAGTTTTTTCTATCAGTAGTTACAACAGTCCAATTATCCGCTAAGGTACGTACGTAACGAGTACCCGCGTTGACCATTGGTTCAATTGCTAAAACCATTCCAGGCTTTAAACGTGGACCTTTCCCCGGAGGACCATAGTGTGGAATTTGTGGATCTTCGTGAAGGTTTTGACCTACACCATGACCTACATATTCTCTTACAACTGAATACCCATACGATTCTACATACGTTTGGATCGCATGTGAAATGTTCGAAAGGCGTTCTCCCGGTTTCGCTTCCTCTAAGCCTTTATAAAGAGATGCTTCTGTTACATCCATTAATTTTTGGTCATTTTCAGCAATGTCTCCGACAGCATATGTCCATGCAGAGTCACCATGATATCCATTATATTGAGCCCCAATGTCAATACTAATGATGTCTCCCGCCTTGAGAACACGTTTCCCTGGTATACCGTGCACCAATTCTTCATTTACTGAAGCACAGATACTACCCGTAAATCCATTGTAGCCTTTAAAGGATGGTACCGCATCATATGAACGAATCAATTTATCAGCAATGTTATCTAATTCCTTGGTAGTAATACCAGGTTGGATATGCTTTTTCAGCTCCTGATGTGTGAGGGCAACGATCTTACCCGCCTCGCGCATTATCGCGATTTCACGTTCAGTCTTACAAATAATCATGCATTTATTCCTTTCAGAAGTTGGTCAATGTCCGAAAACACTTTCCCAATCTCTTGTAAACCATTGATATCACAAAGTACACCTTTCTTAGAGTAGAAATCAAGAAGTGGTTTACTTTGTGCAATATTTACTTCTAGACGTTTCTTTACAGTTTCTGGTTTATCATCATCTCTTTGAATCAATTGGCTACCGTCAACGTCACAGATCCCTTCAACCTTTGGAGGATTGAAAATAACATGATATGTTCTCCCTGATGTCGGTGAAACTCTTCTTCCCGTTAGTCGATCCATAAGGATGTCTTCTGGAACATCAATATTAATAACAAAATCAATTTTTTTCTCAAGTGATGCAAGCATTTCATCTAAAGCATCTGCTTGAGCAACAGTACGAGGAAATCCATCTAATAAAAATCCTTTTTCACAATCGGACTGACTTAATCTATCTCGAACAATCCCAATTGTTACTTCATCAGGTACAAGTTCACCTGCGTCCATAAACGATTTTGCTTTCATACCTAGCTCAGTTTCATTCTTAATTGCTGCACGGAACATATCCCCTGTAGAGATGTGTGGAATTCCATAGTTCTCAACAATTCTTTCTGCCTGAGTACCTTTACCAGCACCCGGAAGCCCCATTAATATTAAATTCATTTTTTCCCCTCCATTACCGAATTGAAAACTATAACACTAAGGGAAAATGTTTTCCCTTAGCCTTCTAGTTACTTAATGAATCCTTTGTAATGACGTTTAATTAACTGACTCTCAATTTGTTTCATCGTATCTAATGCTACACCAACGACAATTAATAATCCAGTTCCGCCAATTTGTATCGCAGGAGGTAACCCCATAATTGTAGTAAAGAAAACTGGAATAATTGAGACAACCGCTAAGAACAATGCTCCAACCAATGTTAGTCGATAAAGAATACGTGTTATGTATTCCTGAGTCGTCTTACCTGGTCGAATACCAGGGATATATCCACCTTGCTTCTTTAGATTGTCAGCTAACTGCTCAGGATTGACTTGGATAAACGTATAAAAATAGGTAAATCCAATAATGAGCAGTGCATACAATACCATTCCGATCGGCTGAGTATAATCAAATATTAGCGTTACCCAGTAAGCAATCGCATTATCCGTTCCAAAAAACCCAGCTACTGTCGGTGGAAAAATAAATAAAGATAAAGCAAAGATGACAGGGATTACCCCAGCTGCATTCACCTTAAGCGGTAGATGCGTTGATTGTCCTCCAACAGGACTTCTTCCAACAAGACGCTTTGCATATTGAACTGGAACTTTACGTAAAGCTTGTTGGACGTAGATAACTCCAACAATTATAGCAAGGATAGCAAGGAGTAATAGTAATACTGTTACAATACTTAGAAACAGTTGCTCACCAGCAGTTTCAATTTGGGTAGCATAAATTTGGTTCACCCCGTTTGGAATACCAGCAGCAATACCAGCAAAGATGATAATCGAAATTCCGTTTCCGACACCTTTTGCCGTAATTTGCTCTCCAAGCCACATTAAAAATGCCGTTCCAGCCGTAAGTACTAGTGCAATAAACAGATAGGTAGGAACAGTTGGGTTAGGGATTAATCCTGGAAAAATGGTATTAAATCCAATAGACATCCCTAGTGCTTGAATAAAACCTAACACAATTGTTCCATAACGAGTGATTTGTGCCAATTTCCGACGACCTGCTTCACCCTGTTTTGCCCACTCTGCAAACTTAGGCACTACATCCATTTGAAGTAACTGCACTACAATGGATGCTGTGATATACGGCATAATTCCCATTGCAAAAATCGAAAAGTTACCTAGTGCTCCACCACCGAATGTATTCAGAAAACCAAAAGCATTCGCTTGATCATAGAAGTTTAAAACATCTTTGTTTGAACCAGGCACTGGAATAAATGTACCAATTCGAAACACAATGAGCATTAATAAAGTGAATATAACTTTTCGCCTTAAGTCACCAACTCGCATAATGTTGGAGATCGTCCGGAACATTAAATCACCTCAGTTTTTCCGCCAGCAGCTTCGATTGCTTCTATAGCCGTAGCAGAAAACTTGTTGGCTTTCACTGTCAGTTGCTTATCAAGCTTGCCGTTACCAAGAATTTTAATACCATCCTTTACGTTCTTAACTACACCCGTTTCGATTAATAGTTCAGGTGTTACTTCTGTACCTGCATCAAAACGATTTAATGTGTCAAGGTTTACAATGGCAAACTCTTTGCGAGTAGGATTTGTAAATCCTCGTTTTGGTAAACGTCGGAAAATTGGGTTTTGTCCACCTTCAAAACCTGGACGAACACCACCACCAGAGCGTGAATTTTGACCTTTATGTCCACGACCAGCTGTTTTTCCGTTACCAGAACCGATACCACGACCTACGCGGTTACGGACTTTGCGAGAACCTTCTGCAGGTTTCAACTCGTGAAGTTTCATGTTGCCACCTCCTCTTAAATAAGTTTCAATTACGCATCTATTTCTTTCACTGTTAGTAAGTGAGATACTTTGTTAATCATACCACGAATAGCAGCGTTATCTTGTTGTACTACAGTTTGATGCATCTTGCGTAAGCCTAAAGTTTTTACAGTAATACGTTGGTCCTCAGGACGTCCGATAATGCTTCTAGTGAGGGTAATCTCTAACTTTTTAGCCATGTTTTTTCCCTCCTTATCCTAGCAGTTCTTCTACTGATTTACCACGTAATTTCGCAACCTCTTCAGCGCGCTTAAGTTCTTTAAGTCCTTCAATTGTTGCACGAACCATATTAATAGGATTATTTGATCCTAATGATTTTGATAAGATATCGCCTACACCAGCAAGCTCTAGTACTGCACGTACTGGTCCACCAGCAATAACTCCTGTACCTTCAGATGCTGGCTTTAGTAATACACGTCCTGCACCGAAGTGGCCTAAGATCTCATGTGGAATTGTTGTACCAACAACAGGTACTTCAATTAAGTTCTTCTTTGCATCTTCAATTGCTTTACGGATTGCTTCAGGAACTTCTTGAGCTTTACCCATTCCAAAGCCGACATGACCGTTTTTATCTCCTACAACAACTAATGCAGCAAAGCGGAAACGACGTCCACCTTTTACTACTTTAGCTACGCGGTTAACGGCAACAACTTTTTCTTCAAGCTCCAACGTATTTGCATCGATACGCATTTAGTTTCCCTCCTTTTTACATTAAAATTGTAATCCAGCTTCACGAGCTGCATCAGCTAATACTTGAACACGTCCGTGATATAAGTAACCTCCACGATCAAATACGATTGTCGTGAAACCATTTTCAACTGCACGCTTCGCTACAAGTTCTCCAACAGCTTTTGCCGCTTCTTTATTTCCACCGTTCTCTAAGTTAAGTTCTTTATCTAAACTTGACGCAGATGCTAATGTTACACCGTTCACATCATCAATTAGCTGTGCGTAAATGTGTTTAGAAGAACGGAAAACATTTAAACGTGGACGTTCAGGAGTACCTGTGATCGTGCGACGAACATGAGCATGTCTTTTCTTACGCGCCAAATTTTTGTCAGGCTTCGTAATCATTGAACGTCATTCCTTTCCGTTAACTATTTATTATTTACCAGTTTTACCTTCTTTACGACGTACATATTCACCTTCATAACGAATTCCTTTTCCTTTATAAGGCTCAGGTAGACGTACAGAACGAATGTTTGCAGCGATAGCACCTACACGCTCTTTATCGATACCTTTAACAAGTACTTTTGTATTAGAAGGAACTTCTATCTCGATACCTTGTTCAGGCTCGATTTCAACTGGATGAGAGTAACCTACATTTAATACTAATTTTGTACCAGACTTAGTCGCACGGTAACCTACCCCAATTAACTCTAGCCCTTTTTCATAACCCTTAGTTACACCTTCAACCATGTTGCTGATGATACTACGTGTTGTTCCGTGTAAAGAACGGTGTTCTTTGTTATCACTTGGACGTTCGATAACAATTTGATTTTCTTCAACTTTTACGACCATTTCTGGATGTACATTACGGCTAAGCTCACCTTTAGGTCCTTTAACCGCAATAACATTATCGTTAAAAGTGACTGTTACACCACTTGGAACTTCAATTGGTTTTTTTCCAATACGTGACATACATTTGCACCTCCAATCTTACCTTTATTGATTACCAAACGTAAGCTAATACTTCTCCGCCTACTTGTTGTTGACGAGCGTCTTTATCCGTCATAATACCTTTAGATGTTGAAACGATAGCAATACCTAAACCACCTAATACACGTGGTACTTCTGTAGCCTTTGCGTATACACGTAGACCAGGCTTACTAATACGTTTTAATCCAGTAATTACTCGCTCGTTATTTGAACCGTATTTTAAGAAGATACGAATTACACCTTGCTTGTTATCTTCGATATATTCAAAGTCACGGATGAAACCTTCACGCTTTAAGATATCAGCGATTTGTTTTTTGATGTTAGAAGCAGGAACTTCTAATTTCTCGTGACGTACTACGTTCGCATTACGGATGCGAGTTAGTAAATCTGCAACAGGATCTGTCATGACCATCTATATTACCTCCTTCCCATTTAAGGGTTTACCAGCTAGCTTTTTTAACGCCAGGAATTTGACCTTTATAAGCAAGTTCTCTAAAGCAAATACGGCATAATTTAAACTTTCTCATTACAGAATGCGGGCGTCCGCAACGTTCGCAGCGAGTATACTCTTGTACTTTATACTTCTGCTGACGCTTCTGTTTTGCGATCATTGATTTCTTCGCCAAAGTTTTCCCTCCTCTTCGGCTTAGCCGATTATTTTTGGAATGGCATGCCCATTTGTGTTAATAACTCACGAGCTTCTTCATCCGTGTTTGCAGTCGTTACAATAACGATATCCATACCACGTACTTTATCTACTTTATCGTAATCAATTTCAGTGAAGATTAATTGTTCTTTCACACCTAATGTATAGTTTCCACGACCATCGAAAGCTTTTTTCGAGATCCCACGGAAGTCACGTACACGTGGTAATGATACTGAAATTAATTTATCTAAGAATTCATACATACGGTCACCGCGAAGTGTAACTTTCGCACCGATTGGCATACCTTCACGTAATTTAAATCCTGCGATTGATTTCTTAGCTTTTGTAATTAACGGCTTTTGACCAGCAATTTGAGTTAACTCTTCAACTGCTTTGTCTAGAGCTTTTGGGTTAGCGACTGCGTCACCTACACCCATGTTAATAACGATTTTCTCAACTTTAGGTACTCCCATTACTGATGGGTAGTTAAATTTCTCAACTAAAGAAGAGACGATCTCACTGTTATACTTCTCTTTTAAACGAGTCATACGATTGACCTCCTTTCAACACTGACTACTTATCTAGTGCTTCGCCAGACTTTTTCGCAATACGTACTTTTTTACCATCTTCTACTTTATAACCAATACGAGTTGGTTCGCCCGTCTTAGGGTCAATAATCATTACATTAGAAACGTGAATTGCAGCCTCTTTGCTTACAATTCCTCCTTGAGGGTTATCTTGAGAAGGTTTCGCATGTTTTTTAACAATGTTAACACCTTCAACAAGAACACGATCTTTCTTAGGGAATGCTTCTAAGATAACGCCTTGTTTACCTTTATCTTTACCAGATATCACTTTTACTGTGTCACCTTTTTTTACGTGCATGTAATCATCGCACCTCCTTATAAAAGGGATGATGTATATTATAGTACTTCTGGAGCTAAAGAAACGATTTTCATAAATTGCTTTTCACGAAGCTCACGTGCAACTGGTCCGAAGATACGAGTTCCACGAGGACTTTTATCATCACGTACAATAACAGCTGCGTTTTCATCAAACTTAATGTAAGACCCGTCTGTACGACGAGCGCCGCTCTTAGAACGAACAATTACCGCCTTAACAACGTCACCTTTCTTGACAACGCCACCTGGTGTTGCTTGTTTGACAGAACAAACGATAATATCACCGACATTAGCCGTCTTACGACCAGATCCACCTAAAACTTTAATACAAAGTACTTCACGAGCACCAGAGTTGTCAGCAACTTTTAAACGGCTCTCTTGTTGAATCATACGATCTTACCTCCCTTCGGGTTTAAAAGAATAAGTTAAATAATAACTGATTCTTCTATTACTTCTACTAAACGGAAGCGTTTGTCTTTAGATAATGGACGAGTTTCCATAATCTTAACAATATCGCCAATTTTAGCTTTGTTTTCTTCATCATGGGCTTTGAACTTTTTAGAGTACTTTACGCGCTTTCCATATAAACGGTCCTTCTTATACGTTTCAACGAGTACACTAATTGTTTTATCCATCTTATCTGAAACTACGCGTCCGATGTACACTTTACGTTGGTTGCGTTCCATTTAAGCAAACCTCCTCTCAAATTAGCCGTTGTTAATCCCAAGTTCTCTTTCACGCAAAACAGTTTTTGCACGAGCGATTGCCTTACGAACTTCACGAATGCGGGTTGGATTATCCAACTGGCCAGTCGCTAATTGAAAGCGAAGGTTGAATAATTCTTCTTTAAGTGACTTCGTTTTAGTTTCAATTTCAGATGTCGTAAGATTACGAAGATCATTAGCTTTCATTTGCGTCACCACCCACTTCTTCGCGTTTTACAAATTTACATTTAACAGGTAACTTATGAGAAGCTAAACGTAACGCTTCACGTGCTACCTCTTCAGATACTCCAGATATTTCAAACATAATTTTCCCTGGTTTAACTACTGCTACCCATCCTTCAGGAGCACCTTTACCAGAACCCATTCGAACCTCTAAAGGTTTAGCTGTGTATGGCTTAGAAGGGAAAATTTTAATCCAAACTTTACCGCCACGTTTCATGTAACGAGTCATTGCAATACGAGCTGCTTCAATTTGACGGTTAGTAATCCATGAAGCCTCTACTGCTTGTAAACCATATTCACCAAAATGAACTTCCGTGCCGCCTTTTGCGCGACCACGCATCTTACCACGGTGTTCACGACGGTATTTAACACGTTTTGGCAATAACATAATTATTTGCCCCCTTCCTCTTTTTTCGTTCCTTTCGTTGGAAGGACTTCACCACGATAAATCCAGATCTTAACGCCTAGTTTACCGTAAGTTGTATCTGCTTCTGCAGTTCCATAATCAATGTCTGCACGAAGAGTGTGAAGTGGAACAGTACCTTCGCTATAGTGTTCTCCACGAGCGATATCTGCGCCGCCTAGACGACCCGATACTTGTGTTTTAATTCCTTTTGCACCCGCACGCATAGTACGTTGTAATGCTTGCTTCATTGCACGACGGAAAGAAATACGATTTTCTAATTGGCGAGCAATGTTTTCTGCTACTAACTTAGCATCTAAATCAGCATTTTTAATTTCAAAAATGTTGATATGAACTCGTTTACCTGTTAGTTCATTTAAAGCTTTACGAAGTGCTTCTACTTCTGAACCACCTTTACCGATCACCATTCCTGGTTTAGCAGTATGAACAGTTACGTTTACACGGTTAGCAGCACGTTCGATTTCGATTTTAGACACAGAAGCGTCCTTTAAACGTTTTTCGATGTACTCACGAATTTTAATATCTTCGTGTAGTAAGTCTGCATAGTCCTTTTCAGCGTACCATCTTGACTCCCAGTCACGAATAACGCCGACACGAAGTCCTATCGGATTGACTTTTTGACCCACGCTTATCCCTCCTTCTTTTCTGAAACAACGATTGTAATGTGGCTTGTGCGTTTGTTAATACGACTTGCACGACCCATAGCACGTGGACGGAAGCGTTTCAGTGTTACGCCCTCATCAACGAATACTTCTTTAATAAATAAGTTATTTGGTTCCATTTCATAATTGTGCTCTGCGTTTGCGATTGCAGAATTTAAAAGCTTTTCTACAATTGGAGAAGCAGCTTTTGGTGTATGGCGTAAGATTGCGATTGCTTCACCGACCTGCTTACCTCGGATTAAGTCCACAACTAGACGAACTTTTCGAGGAGCCACACGCACTTGTTTAGCTACAGCTTTAGCTTGTTGCATTGTCAAGGACCTCCCCTCTTAATTAACGTCTTGTTTTCTTATCATCAGCAGCATGACCTTTGTACGAACGTGTAGGTGCAAACTCACCTAGTTTGTGTCCGACCATGTCTTCTGAAACATATACTGGAACATGCTTACGTCCATCGTAAACTGCAAGTGTGTGCCCGATAAACTCAGGGAATATTGTTGAACGACGAGACCAAGTTTTAATAACCTTCTTCTCATTCTTTTCGTTCATATTTTCGACCTTTTTCATTAAGTGATCATCGACAAAAGGTCCCTTTTTTAAACTACGGCCCATGAATAAACCTCCCTTCGTGATTGACCCACGGTTCTTACGAACCGCAGAACAACCTCGTTATTTTTTGCGACGACGTACAATGTACTTATCAGAAGCTTTATTTTTCTTACGAGTTTTGTAACCAAGTGTTGGTTTACCCCAAGGTGACATTGGTGATTTACGTCCGATAGGAGCGCGTCCTTCACCACCACCGTGTGGGTGATCGTTCGGGTTCATTACAGATCCACGAACAGTAGGACGTTTGCCTAACCAACGTGAACGACCTGCTTTACCGATATTAACTAGCTCGTGTTCATCATTTCCAACAGATCCGATTGTTGCACGACAAGTAGAAAGAATGTAACGAGTTTCACCTGATTTCAAGCGAACTAATACGTAATCTCCTTCTTTACCAAGAAGTTGAGCTTCTGCACCAGCAGAACGTACAAGTTGAGCACCTTTACCAGGTTTTAATTCGATATTATGGATTACCGTACCTACAGGGATATTGATTAATGGTAGAGCATTTCCTACTTTAATATCAGCAGTTGAGCCTGACTCAATTACCATACCTACTTTTAAACCTTTTGGTGCGATAATGTAACGCTTTTCACCATCAGCATAATTAATTAACGCAATATTAGCTGTACGGTTAGGATCATACTCAATCGTAGCAACGCGGCCTGGAATGCCATCTTTGTTACGTTTAAAGTCGATAATACGATACTTACGCTTATGTCCGCCACCTTGATGACGTACAGTTAATTTACCTTGATTGTTACGTCCGCCTTTATTGTGTAAAGGCGCAAGTAATGATTTTTCTGGTTTGTCAGTTGTGATTTCAGAGAAATCAAGTACTGACATACCACGACGACCAGCACTGGTCGGTTTATACTTTTTAATCGCCATCTTGTTTCCCTCCTTCTCTGTTAAACTTATACACCTTCAAAGAATTCTAATTCTTTGCTTTCTGGTGTTAATGTAACAATTGCTTTTTTTCGTTTTGCAGTATAACCTGCGTGACGACCAAAACGTTTGAATTTCCCTTTGTAGTTCATTGTAGCTACTTTTAGCACTTTCACTCCAAAGATTTCTTCAATCGCACTTTTGATTTCAGTTTTGTTCGCGCGAGTGTCTACTTCAAAAGTATATTTTTTCTCAGACATTAAATCAGTTGAACGTTCTGTAATTACGGGGCGCTTAATGATATCACGTGCGTTTGACATTACGCTAGCACCTCCTCTACCTTTTCAACTGCACCTTTAGTAATGATTAGCTTATCGTGCTTAAGTACATCAAGAACATTTACTCCTTCAGCAGAAACAAATGTCACTCCCGGGATGTTACGAGCAGATAAGGCTACTGCATCATTGTAGTCAGCAGTTACAATTAATGCTTTACGATCTACAGATAAACCGGATAAGATCGAAACCATTTCTTTTGTCTTTGGTGCGTTTAATGCTAAATCCTCTAATACAACGATCTCAGCTGCTTTTACTTTACTAGAAAGAGCTGATTTGATTGCTAATCGGCGTACTTTTTTAGGTAATTTATAACCATAATCACGTGGTTGTGGTCCAAATACTACTCCACCACCAACCCACTGAGGTGAACGGATTGACCCTTGACGAGCGCGTCCAGTTCCCTTTTGACGCCATGGCTTTCGACCGCCGCCGCGTACTTCAGAACGTCCTTTTGTCTTGTGAGTACCTTGACGTAAAGATGCTTGTTGCATGACTACAGCGTCATGTAGAACATGCTCATTTGGTTCAATACCA
Organism: Alkalihalobacterium alkalinitrilicum; assembly: GCF_002019605.1. Taxonomy (NCBI): domain Bacteria; kingdom Bacillati; phylum Bacillota; class Bacilli; order Caryophanales; family Bacillaceae; genus Alkalihalobacterium; species Alkalihalobacterium alkalinitrilicum. The sequence continues at coordinate 3,600,170 of NZ_KV917368.1, forward strand.
AATACTGCATCAGATAATTCAATGTCTCCAACTTGAGAGCCGGATTGATTAAATAATGCTACTTTAGGCATGATGTATCCTCCTTTCCATTAAACGTTAGTCGTTTTTAACCGCACTTTTAACAGTTACGTAGCTCTTTTTAGCACCTGGTACATTACCTTTTACTAATAGAAGATTACGTTCTGTATCTACTTTAACGATTTCTAAATTTTGAACTGTAATTTGTTCTCCACCCATACGTCCAGGTAGTAATTTACCTTTAAATACACGGTTTGGAGCAACAGGACCCATTGAACCAGGACGACGATGGTAACGAGAACCGTGAGACATAGGTCCACGAGATTGGTTATGACGCTTGATAGCACCTTGGAAACCTTTCCCTTTTGAAGTTCCTGTTACGTCTACAATGTCACCTGCGTTAAATGTATCTGCTTTGACTTCTTGACCAACTTCAAACGTAGCTAAATCTACGTTACGAATTTCTTTCACGAAGCGCTTAGGTGCTGTGTTTGCTTTTTCTGCGTGTCCTTTTTCAGGTTTAATCACACGGTTAGCTTTTTGATCATCAAAACCTAACTGAACAGCTTCATATCCGTCATTTTCTACAGTTTTCTTTTGGAGAACTACGTTCGGAGTAACTTCAATTACAGTTACAGGAATTACATCACCGTTTTCTGCAAACACTTGAGTCATACCGATTTTCTTCCCTAAGATTCCTTTGGTCATTAGTCACACCTCCTGTGTTTTTATATAATTTATTTTTATGCCATTATTTTATAGATGAATTTGTTAATTTTTATTAATGAACTATACAAACTTTACATAAGTTAATATTAAAGTTTGATTTCGATATCAACGCCAGATGGCAGGTCTAATCTCATTAAAGCATCAACAGTTTGTGGTGTTGGATTTACAATATCGATTAAACGCTTATGCGTGCGCATTTCGAATTGCTCACGAGAATCTTTATACTTGTGAACTGCACGAAGGATTGTATATACACTCTTCTCTGTCGGAAGTGGAATTGGACCAGATACATTAGCACCTGAACGTTTCGCTGTATCAACAATCTTTTCAGCAGATTGATCAAGAATTCTATGATCGTAAGCTTTTAAACGAATACGAATTTTTTGTTTTGCCATTTAAGCCCCTCCTTTATCGTCCATTTTAATAAACAGACATACTCCGCGAAAATTTCCTCACACCCTGCCATGGCAATGGGGCCGGGTGTGTCAGCAACCTTTCGCATCATCGCTGTCACAGACCAACATTCAATATTATATAAAATATCAATATGAAATGCAAGTATATTTTTTCTGTTGATCACACTTTTATTATTATAGTGAGGAAATCTATAAATATCAAGTCCAAGTTTATGAATAAATCCTTCCAATTCATATGAATGCTTTCCATTTAATGATAAAGAAGAGGCACCTTTATTAAAAAGGTACCTCCATCACATCATGTTAGATGAAATTATTCTTGGATTGATGCTACAACGCCAGCTCCAACTGTACGTCCACCTTCACGGATTGAGAACTTCGTTCCCTCTTCGATCGCGATTGGTGAAATAAGTTCAACTGTCATTTCGATGTTGTCACCAGGCATAACCATTTCAACACCATCAGGAAGGTTACAAATACCAGTTACATCAGTTGTACGGAAGTAGAACTGTGGACGGTAGTTTGTGAAGAATGGAGTGTGACGTCCACCCTCTTCTTTAGAAAGTACATATACTTCAGCTTTGAACTTTGTGTGTGGAGTGATTGTACCTGGCTTAGCAAGTACTTGACCACGTTGGATGTCATCACGAGATACACCACGAAGAAGTGCACCAATGTTGTCACCAGCTTCAGCATAGTCAAGAAGCTTACGGAACATTTCTACTCCAGTTACTGTAGTTTTGCTAGGCTCTTCAGCAAGACCGATGATTTCAATTTCTTCACCGACTTTAACTTGTCCACGCTCAACACGTCCTGTAGCAACTGTACCACGACCAGTAATTGAGAATACGTCCTCAACTGGCATCATGAATGGTTTTTCGTTATCACGCTCAGGTGTTGGGATATAAGAGTCAACAGCTTCCATTAATTCATGGATTTTTGATTCCCAAGCTTCGTCTCCTTCTAAAGCTTTTAGAGCAGAACCTTGGATAACTGGTACATCATCACCAGGGAAGTCATACTCAGTAAGAAGGTCACGAACTTCCATTTCTACTAGTTCAAGTAACTCTTCGTCATCTACCATATCACATTTGTTTAAGAATACTACGATGTATGGTACACCTACTTGACGAGAAAGAAGGATGTGTTCACGAGTTTGTGGCATTGGGCCATCAGCAGCAGATACTACTAAGATCGCTCCATCCATTTGTGCAGCACCAGTGATCATGTTTTTAACGTAGTCAGCATGCCCTGGGCAGTCAACGTGTGCATAGTGACGGCTATCAGTTTCATACTCAACGTGTGCAGTAGAGATAGTGATACCACGCTCACGCTCTTCTGGCGCTCCATCGATTTGATCATATGCACGAGCCTCTGCTCCACCTTTTTTAGCTAGAACAGTTGTAATTGCAGCTGTTAAAGTTGTTTTACCATGGTCAACGTGTCCGATTGTACCAATGTTAGCATGTGTTTTCGAACGGTCAAATTTAGCTTTTCCCATTTTACTTTTTCCTCCCTTAAATAAACATCAAATATTATGGATAAGAAAGATGAAAAACCAATAGATTATCACCTTTCTTAGCTTACAACAAACTTATTAAAGAAACAATCTTAACTAATATTTATTGGCCAGTTTGTTTCTTAATGATTTCTTCAGCAATGCTCTTAGGTACTTCTTCATAGTGATCAAAGTGCATTGTGTAGTTTCCACGTCCTTGTGTACGTGAACGTAGTGAAGTAGCATATCCGAACATTTCAGCAAGTGGAACCATCGCACGTACTACTTGTGCATTACCACGAGCTTCCATACCTTCAACGCGTCCACGACGAGCAGTAACATCACCCATGATGTCTCCCATATACTCTTCTGGGACTACTACTTCTACTTTCATCATTGGCTCTAAAAGAGCTGGAGCACAATGTGATTTTGCATTTTTAAGCGCCATAGAGCCTGCAATCTTAAATGCCATCTCATTTGAGTCAACATCATGGTATGAACCATCAAAGATTGTAGCTTTTAAGTCTAATAGCGGGTAGCCTGCAAGCATACCGTTTTGTAACGATTCTTGAATTCCATTTTGAACAGCTGGGATATATTCACGAGGAACAACACCACCAACAATTTTGTTTTCAAATTGGAACCCAGCACCTTCTTCAAGTGGTTCAAATTCAATCCAAACGTGTCCGTATTGTCCACGTCCACCAGATTGACGAACAAACTTACCTTCAACTTTAGCCGCTTTACGGATTGTTTCACGGTAAGATACTTGAGGTGCACCAACATTGGCTTCTACTTTGAATTCACGGCGCATACGGTCAACGATGATATCTAGGTGTAACTCACCCATACCTGCGATGATCGTTTGGCCAGTTTCTTCATCTGTATGTGTACGGAATGTCGGATCTTCTTCTGCAAGTTTAGCAAGAGCCATACCCATTTTATCTTGGTCAGCTTTTGACTTCGGCTCAACAGAAAGTGAAATTACTGGCTCTGGGAACTCCATTGACTCAAGAATAACTTGATTTTTTTCATCACATAAAGTATCACCAGTTGTTGTATCTTTAAGACCAACTGCAGCAGCGATATCACCAGAATAAACTGTTGAAATCTCTTCACGACTGTTAGCGTGCATTTGAAGAATACGTCCAACACGTTCACGTTTACCTTTTGTTGAGTTAACAACGTATGAACCTGAATCTAATGTTCCAGAATATACACGGAAGAATGTAAGTTTACCAACGTAAGGATCAGTCATTACTTTAAATGCTAAAGCAGCAAACGGACCTTCATCACTTGATTCACGTGTTGTTTCTTCCTCAGAATCTGGTAAGATACCTTTAATTGCTGGTACATCTACTGGAGATGGTAAGTAATCTAGGACAGCATCTAACATAAGCTGAACACCTTTGTTTTTAAACGCTGTACCACAAATAACTGGGTAGAAATTAACAGAACATGTAGCAGTACGAATTCCTGCTTTTAGTTCTTCAATTGTAATCTCTTCTCCCTCTAAGTATTTCATCATTAACTCTTCGTCTTGTTCAGCAACTGCTTCTACTAACTTTGTACGGTACTCTTCAGCTTGGGCTTTGTATTCTTCAGGAATTTCTCCTATAGTAATATCTGTACCTAAGTCGTTACCGTAGAAGGTAGTTTTCATTTCTACTAGGTCAATGATTGCTTCAAATTGATCTTCAGCACCAATTGGTAATTGAATTGGATGCGCATTTGCACCTAAACGGTCGTGCAATGTTTTTAAAGAATATAAGAAGTCTGCACCAGTCTTGTCCATTTTGTTTACAAAAACGACACGTGGTACACCATAAGTTGTTGCTTGACGCCACACTGTTTCAGTTTGCGGTTCAACACCTGATTGTGCATCTAGTACCGCAACTGCTCCATCTAACACACGTAAAGAACGTTCTACTTCTACAGTGAAGTCTACGTGACCTGGTGTATCAATAATGTTAACTCGGTGACCTTTCCATTGGGCAGTAGTAGCAGCTGACGTGATTGTAATACCACGTTCTTGCTCCTGTGCCATCCAGTCCATTTGAGATGCACCTTCATGAGTTTCACCAATTTTATGAATACGACCAGTGTAGAATAAGATACGTTCTGTTGTAGTAGTTTTACCGGCATCAATGTGGGCCATGATGCCGATATTACGTGTATTCTTTAAGGAGAACTCTCTTGCCATAGTGTATTTCTCCTTTCAATCATTAAATGATTATTAGAATATTTTTTGTGTTGATTTTACCAACGATAGTGAGCAAACGCTTTGTTAGCTTCAGCCATTTTATGCGTATCTTCACGCTTTTTAACTGATGCACCTGTATTGTTAGCTGCATCTAGGATTTCATTAGCCAAACGCTCTTCCATCGTTTTTTCTCCACGAAGACGAGCATAGTTCACTAACCAGCGAAGACCTAAAGTTGTTCTGCGTTCAGGCTTAACTTCAATCGGTACCTGATAGTTAGCACCACCTACACGACGTGCTTTAACTTCTAGTACTGGCATGATGTTTTTAAGTGCTTGATCGAATACTTCCATAGGGTCATTTCCGCTACGCTCTTTTACTAAATCAAATGCATTATAAAGAATGCTTTCAGCTACACCCTTCTTTCCATCAACCATAATACGGTTGATAAGACGAGTTACAAGCTTTGAATTGTAAAGCGGATCTGGTAATACATCTCTTTTTGCTACGGGTCCTTTACGAGGCATTGTTTCCCCTCCTTTCATTATATAAACCATTTATTTTGAATTATTTTTTCGCTTCTTTTGGACGCTTTGTTCCATACTTAGAACGTCCTTGCATACGGTTTTGAACTCCTGCTGTATCAAGAGCACCACGTACGATATGATAACGTACCCCTGGTAAGTCTTTTACACGTCCGCCACGGATTAATACAACACTGTGTTCTTGCAGGTTGTGCCCAATTCCTGGGATGTATGCAGTTACCTCAATACCGTTAGTTAAACGTACACGAGCATATTTACGAAGAGCTGAGTTTGGCTTCTTCGGCGTCATTGTACCTACACGAGTACAAACACCACGTTTTTGCGGTGATGATTGGTTAGTTTGAGCTTTGATAAAGCTGTTATAACCTTTGTTTAATGCAGGTGAGTCAGACTTTTTAATTTTCGCTTGACGTCCCTTACGGATAAGCTGGTTAATTGTAGGCATTATTTTTCCTCCTTTCGTTATAAAATTGTTAAGACCACTGATCCTGGTGGTTCATTTTTAAACAAAGAGAAAGTTTTTGCCAAGTGATCGACATCACCTTGGCAAAAACATTATTACTTTGTTAATGTCACAGTGGCAGCTCCAACATCTATTCCACAAACTTTCCCTAGCTTCTTCATGGAATCTACTGTTGTTATCGGTACGCCTTTTTTCTGAGCTAGTAATTGGACTTTATGGATAACTCTAGCATCAGCGTCATTGGCTATGATGACCTCTATTGCGTTCCCTTGTTCGAGAGCTTTGATCGTTTGTTTAGTACCTATGACAACATTATCTGCCTGTGTCACTTTTTCATAAGACATCTTTTCATCCTCCAAAGTTACAGGTTTCTCAGGCACACTACGATATAATATCACTCTCACTTTACGCTGTCAACTATGATTTGAAATTTATTCTTGCGTAGCAACTTCCTCAATTGGTTCTAGTTGCTCCAATTCTGCTTGTTTATCGTGTTCAGAAATGATTTTTAGGTTACGATAACGTGTCATTCCTGTTCCTGCTGGTACTAGTTTACCAATAATTACATTCTCTTTAAGTCCTAGTAACTCATCTTTTTTACCTTTAATCGCTGCATCTGTAAGAACTCGTGTCGTTTCTTGGAAAGAAGCCGCAGATAAGAAAGATTCTGTTTCAAGAGATGCTTTTGTAATACCTAACAATACAGGACGGCCAGTTGCTGGGCGTTCTCCTTCAAGAAGAACTTTCAAGTTTTCATCATTAAATTGATGGATATCCATAAGTGCACCTGGTAGTACCGTTGTCTCACCGTTATCAACAACTCTAATTTTTCTTAACATTTGACGAACCATTACTTCAACGTGCTTGTCACCGATTTCTACCCCTTGCATACGGTATACTTTTTGTACTTCACGAAGTAAATACTCTTGGACGCCTTTAACGCCTTTTACATGCAAGAGTTCTTTAGGATCAATCGAACCTTCTGTAATACTTCCTCCTGGAACTAATTGGTCACCTTCAATGACCTTAATTCTTGCACCATAAGGTATCGCATAGTTTCTAGTTTCCATCTCACCTTGGACAACAACTTCTCGTTTGTCGGAACTATCATTTACAGAAACAACAGAGCCTTCAATTTCAGAAATAACCGCTTGCCCTTTAGGGTTACGAGCTTCAAATAATTCTTGAATACGCGGAAGACCTTGTGTAATATCGTCTCCTGCTACCCCACCTGTATGGAAGGTACGCATTGTAAGCTGTGTTCCTGGCTCCCCAATCGATTGTGCCGCAATGATACCGACTGCTTCACCAACCTCAACGTCACTACCTGTCGCTAGGTTACGGCCATAACATTTTTTACAAACCCCATGTCGAGTATCACATGTGAAAGCAGAACGAATAGTTACTGTCTCAACGCCTGAATCAACAATCGTTTTTGCAATATCTTCATCAATCAACTCATTTTTAGAAATGAGTACATCGCCTGTTTCTGGATGACGAACTGATTGGTAAGAGAATCGACCTACTAAGCGATCGTATAAGTTTTCAATGACTTCTGTACCTTCTTTAATGGCTTCAACAACTAGACCACGGTCCGTTCCACAATCATCTTCACGAACAATGACATCTTGAGCAACATCAACAAGACGACGAGTTAGGTAACCTGAGTCAGCTGTTTTTAATGCTGTATCTGCTAAACCTTTACGAGCTCCATGTGTAGAGATAAAGTACTCTAATACCGTTAAACCTTCTCGGAAACTGGATTTAATCGGTAACTCGATAATACGTCCAGATGGGTTAGCCATTAATCCACGCATACCCGCTAACTGTGTAAAGTTAGATGCATTACCACGGGCACCAGAGTCACTCATCATAAAGATCGGATTTAGATTATCTAATGATTTCATTAGTTTTTCTTGAATAATATCCTTCGCTTCACTCCAGATTGAGATAACACGATCATAACGCTCTTCTTCCGTAATTAGACCTCTACGGAATTGCTTCACGACACGATCTACTTTTTCTTCAGCTTTAGCTAGGATTTCTTTCTTCTCGGCTAATACAACGATATCAGCTACCCCTACTGTAATACCAGCTTTCGTTGAATACCTAAAACCAAGATCTTTCATACGGTCAAGCATTTTTGATGTTTCTGTAATTTTGAACTGCTTAAATACTTGTGCAATGATATTTCCTAAGAAGCCTTTTTTGAATGGGGCTACAATATCACGCTCCGCAAAAACTTCCTTGACATTCGTTGTCATTGGCGCCATGTATTTTTCAGGTAATGCTACTTCTAAGTTTGTCGCTGTTGGTTCATTCACGTACGGGAATGATTCAGGGAGAATCTCATTAAAGATAATTTTCCCTACAGTCGTTAAGAGCAGCATACTATATTGCTCATCTGTAAAAGTTGTTTTATTTAAAGAAGCGACTGGAATTGCGATACGACTGTGTAAATGTACATAACCATTTTGATATGCAATTAACGCTTCATTAGGGTCTTTAAAGATTGAACCTTCACCTTTAGCCCCAACTCTTTCTAATGTTAAGTAGTAGTTTCCTAATACCATATCCTGTGAAGGAGTAACTACCGGCTTACCATCTTTAGGGTTTAAAATGTTTTGCGCCGCCAACATTAGAATCCTTGCTTCCGCTTGGGCTTCTGCTGATAACGGAACGTGGACCGCCATTTGGTCCCCATCAAAGTCTGCATTATAAGCCGTACAAACGAGTGGGTGAAGCTTAATTGCACGACCTTCAACAAGCGTCGGTTCGAAAGCTTGGATCCCTAATCTATGCAATGTCGGTGCACGGTTCAGTAGAACTGGATGTTCACGAATGACTTCTTCTAGGACATCCCATACTTCTGGTTGAACACGTTCAACCTTACGTTTTGCACTCTTGATATTATGAGCTAAACCTTTACTAACTAGCTCTTTCATGACAAATGGTTTAAATAACTCTAAAGCCATCTCTTTTGGAAGTCCACACTGATACATTTTTAAGTTAGGACCTACTACAATAACCGAACGTCCTGAATAGTCAACACGTTTACCTAATAAGTTTTGACGGAAACGACCTTGCTTCCCTTTTAACATATGAGAAAGTGATTTCAAAGGACGGTTTCCTGGCCCAGTTACTGGACGACCTCTTCGGCCGTTATCGATTAATGCATCAACAGCTTCTTGTAACATACGCTTCTCATTTTGAACAATGATATTTGGAGCACCTAGATCAAGGAGACGCTTCAAACGATTATTACGGTTAATAACACGACGATATAAGTCATTCAAATCCGACGTAGCAAAACGTCCGCCATCTAACTGTACCATTGGTCGTAGTTCAGGGGGAATAACTGGTAGTACGTCAAGGATCATCCAAGATGGATCGTTACCTGAGTGTCTAAATGCTTCTAAAACTTCAAGACGCTTAATCGCTCTCGTCCGACGTTGACCTTGTGCAGTTGCAAGCTCATCTTTAAGTATGTCTACTTCTTTTTCTAGATCAATATCGGCTAACAACTTTTTAATTGCTTCTGCACCCATTTGCGCAGTGAAGGAACGTCCATACTTATCACGATATGTACGATATTCCTTTTCAGAAAGTAGTTGTTTTTTCTCTAAAGGAGTATCTCCTTGGTCTGTTACTACATAGGAAGCAAAATAAATTACCTCTTCTAGAGAACGTGGAGACATGTCGAGGACAAGCCCCATTCGACTAGGGATTCCTTTAAAATACCAAATATGAGATACTGGTGCCGCTAACTCAATATGACCCATTCTCTCACGACGAACTTTCGCTCGAGTGACTTCTACACCACAACGGTCACAAACGACTCCTTTGTAGCGTACTCGCTTATATTTACCACAATGACATTCCCAGTCTTTTGTTGGACCGAAAATTCTTTCACAAAATAGGCCGTCTTTTTCAGGTTTGAGTGTACGATAATTAATTGTTTCTGGCTTTTTCACTTCACCACGTGACCAAGAACGAATTTTATTCGGCGAAGCAAGGCCAATTTTCATAAACTCAAAATTATTCACATCTATCAAGGGGCCAACCTCCCTTTCCATCTTAAGGTTTTTAAGGTTGATAAGGTGAGGATGACTGTAATAATAGCAAAAATGCTATATTATCTTAGTCATCCTCTTAATGCCTCTAATCTATTTAGCCATTAGATTCTGTCGTTTCAATATTCAAATTCAGCTTCTCGTTTGCTTGTTCATCTTCATCATCTAGCTCTCTCATTTCGATTTCTTCTTCGTTGCTAGACAACATTTTGACGTCCATACCTAAACTTTGAAGCTCTTTAATTAATACTTTAAATGACTCTGGTACACCGGGCTCTGGTACATTTTCACCTTTAACGATTGCTTCATACGTTTTCACACGCCCAACGACATCATCAGATTTAACCGTTAAGATTTCTTGTAACGTATAAGCCGCACCGTATGCTTCAAGTGCCCATACTTCCATCTCACCGAAACGCTGACCACCAAATTGAGCTTTACCACCTAGTGGTTGCTGCGTAACGAGTGAGTAAGGTCCTGTTGAACGTGCATGTAATTTATCGTCAACCATGTGAGCAAGTTTGATCATGTACATAATCCCTACAGATACACGGTTGTCAAGTGGTTCACCTGTACGTCCATCAAAAAGTGTCGTCTTACCATCTCGTGCCATTCCAGATTCTTCAAGTGTTTCCCAAACGTCTTCTTCGCTGGCACCATCAAATACCGGTGAGGCAACATGAATACCTAAATACCTAGCAGCCATCCCTAAATGAAGTTCAAGCACTTGTCCGATGTTCATACGTGAAGGTACCCCTAGAGGGTTTAACATAATGTCAACTGGCGTACCGTCTGGTAAATAAGGCATATCTTCTTCAGGTAAAATTCTTGAGATAACCCCTTTGTTACCATGGCGACCTGCCATTTTGTCTCCTTCATGGATCTTACGTTTTTGAACAATGTAAACTCTCACTAGCTGATTTACACCTGGAGGTAACTCATCTCCATCCTCACGGTTGAAGATCTTAACATCAAGTACAATTCCATCTCCCCCATGCGGTGCACGAAGCGATGTATCACGAACTTCTCTAGCTTTCTCACCGAAAATGGCATGTAAAAGTCTTTCTTCTGCGGTTAGTTCGGTTACCCCTTTAGGAGTTACTTTACCAACGAGAATATCACCGTCTTTTACTTCTGCACCTACACGAATTATTCCACGATCATCAAGATTCTTTAATGCATCCTCACCAACGTTAGGAATATCACGTGTAATTTCTTCAGGACCAAGCTTTGTATCACGAGCCTCTGATTCATATTCTTCAATATGAACAGACGTATAGACATCATCTTTAACTAAACGTTCACTTAAAATAATCGCATCTTCATAGTTGTAACCTTCCCACGTCATGAAGGCGACCATTACATTACGTCCAAGAGCCATCTCACCTAACTCCATCGACGGACCATCCGCAATAATCTCTCGTCTTTCAACGACATTACCTTCGCTAACAATCGGTTTTTGATTATAACAAGTTCCTTGGTTCGACCTTACAAACTTTTGAAGACGGTATTTATCTATGTCACCTTTGATTTCTTTCCCATCGATTTCTTCAAGGCGACGGATCCATACTTCACGAGCTGTAACACGTTCTACAACTCCACGATGCTTAGCAACAATCGCTGCACCCGAGTCTTTTGCAGATACATGCTCCATTCCTGTTCCAACAATCGGTGATTCAGGACGAAGTAATGGTACTGCTTGTCGTTGCATGTTCGCTCCCATTAACGCACGGTTAGAGTCATCGTTTTCTAAGAACGGAATACAAGATGTCGCAGCTGAAACTACTTGTTTTGGCGATACATCCATGTAATCAACACGATCACGAGATACGACGATATTTTCCCCTTTAAAACGCGAGATAATATTTTCATCAATAAATGATCCATCATCCGAAAGCTTCATGTTCGCTTGGGCCACAATGTAGTTGTCTTCTTCATCAGCAGTTAAGTAATCGATTTGCGCTGTCACTTTCCCAGTTTCCGGATCAACACGACGGTATGGTGTTTCCATGAATCCAAACTCATTCACCTTTGCATAACTGGACAATGAGTTAATAAGGCCAATGTTTGGTCCCTCAGGCGTTTCAATCGGACACATACGTCCGTAGTGGGAATAGTGAACGTCACGAACCTCAAACCCTGCACGTTCACGCGTTAAACCACCAGGTCCTAATGCTGATAAACGACGCTTATGTGTAAGCTCAGCTAATGGATTGGTTTGATCCATGAACTGTGATAACTGTGAACTACCAAAGAACTCTTTAATTGATGCAATAACAGGACGAATATTGATTAACGCTTGAGGTGTGATCATATTTGGATCCTGAATAGACATACGTTCACGTACAACTCTTTCCATTCTTGAAAGACCAATACGGAATTGGTTTTGTAACAACTCCCCTACAGAACGTAAACGGCGGTTACCTAAATGGTCAATATCATCTGTATCTCCAACGCTATGTAATAGGTTAAAGAAATAGTTAATCGATGCGATAATGTCAGATGGCGTAATGTGTTTTACACTTTGTTCCACCATTCCATTACCGATTACTTTAATAGTCTGTTGATTTTCATGGTCACTTGGAGAATAGATTTGGATTGCTTGAAGTTGAACATCTCCTTCTTCTACAACCCCTCCAGAAACTCCAACTTGCTTAAATCCAACATTATTTTCTAAGTACGGAATAATCCGATCTAATGCACGACGGTCGAGTAGTGTACCTTCATCCGCAATAACTTCTCCCGTTTCAGGGTCTACTAACGTTTCTGCTAAACGTTGGTTGAATAGTCTGTTTTTAATATGAAGCTTTTTATTGATTTTATAACGACCTACACTTGCTAAATCGTAACGCTTCGGATCAAAAAACCTCGACTCTAGTAGACTTTTTGCGTTATCTACAGTTGGTGGTTCACCTGGTCGTAAACGCTCATAAATCTCTAATAGTGCTTTTTCAGTACCATCAGTATTGTCTTTTTCTAACGTATTACGTAAATACTCATCTTCTCCTAAAAGGTCAATGATCTCTTGATCAGATCCAAAACCTAGCGCACGCAAAAGAACCGTAACAGGGATCTTCCTAGTACGATCTATTCTCACATACACAATATCTTTGGCATCTGTTTCAAGCTCTAACCACGCTCCACGGTTAGGAATAACAGTTGCAGTAAACCCTTTCTTCCCGTTCTTATCTATTTTTTCGCTATAATAAACACTTGGCGAACGAACAAGTTGGGAAACAATTACACGCTCTGCACCATTAATAATGAAAGTACCCGTTTCTGTCATTAATGGAAAATCACCCATGAATACTTCTTGCTCTTTGACTTCACCAGTTTCCTTATTAATTAGACGAACTTTCACACGCAAAGGAGCAGCATATGTAACATCTCGTTCTTTTGATTCATCTACTGGATATTTCGGTTCTCCAAGACTGTAATCGATAAACTCTAAGACTAGATTGCCTGTAAAATCCTGAATCGGTGAGATGTCTTGAAACATTTCTCGTAAACCCTCATCAAGAAACCATTGATAAGAAGCTGTTTGAATTTCAATTAAGTTTGGTAATTCCAATACTTCTTTAATTCTCGCATAACTTCTTCGTTGGCGGTGGCGTCCATACTGAACTAGTTGACCTGTCAACTGATTCACCCCTCAAATCTCGCTTATTATAATGTTCTTCGTACAATGGATCAAAACCCAATTGAACTAAAAGAAAAGATGGATAATATTGTTATCACACCTACTTCTTACCATTACGACGATTATATAAGTATAACCAACCATTTCCAAAATATACAATAAATTTGTATTGATTTTTAATGTACAATGTGCATAAAAATTGGCGGTTATACGCATTAAATAACAATAACACAACAGATAGATATAGTCAATTTTTTTCTGCCTGAATGATAAAATAACCTTTTTTCTTTTGAACTACTTCAACGTTTGTATAGAGTATTTTTAGTTTTTCAATTGCGGATGGAGCTCCTTGTTTTTTCTGAATAACAACCCACAACTGCCCTCCCGAAACTAATTTGGAATATGCTTGTTCAAAGATCTGATGCACAGTCGATTTCCCAGCACGAATAGGTGGGTTCGTTAAAATGGCTGCAAAATTATCTTTTTCAATCGCTTCAAATAAATTGCTTTGGATCACTTTTATATTGGTGATTTTATTATCCGTCGCATTTTCTTTTGTTAACTCTACTGCTCGTTCATTTATATCTGCCATGTACACCGTTAGTGCCTTGTTCTCTTTCGCTAACGCTAATCCGATTGGCCCATATCCACACCCCATGTCTAGAATATCCCCTTTAACCTCAGGAAAAGTAAACGCATCTAGTAACAAGCGGCTCCCAAAATCAACTTCACGCTTCGAAAACACTCCAGCGTCAGAAGTAAATTTTAGGGTACTTCCTCTCAAGTCAAATACAAATGTACTTCGATTACTTTCAACACTTGGTTTTTCAGAAAAATAATGATTGGTCATTTAAACAACCCCACAATTCAAATTACATCTTTTTATTTTTACTTCTCTAGTTTTTTTTATACTGATAGATTGAATAATAAATTCATCTATTATTTGCTAAGTACCTAATCAGTAGAATAAATCGTTAACTTTTCGTAAACTACAAAAAAACTGGGTGCGGCTTAGCCTCACCCAGTCTTCTTTATTAAACTGAATTACTTAACTTCTACAGAAGCACCAGCATCTTCAAGTTTAGTTTTCATTTCTTCAGCTTCGTCTTTAGAAACGCCTTCTTTAATTGGAGCTGGAGCACCGTCTACCACACCTTTAGCTTCTTTTAAGCCAAGACCAGTGATTTCACGTACAACTTTGATAACATTGATTTTAGATCCGCCAGCGCTTGTAAGAATTACGTCAAATTCTGTTTGCTCAGCAGCAGCGTCAGCACCAGCAGCGCCACCCATAACTGCTACAGGAGCAGCTGCAGTTACGCCAAACTCTTCCTCGATTGCTTTTACTAAATCGTTTAATTCTAATACAGTCATTTCTTTGATTGCTTCTAAGATTTGCTCTTTACTCATGATAAATCCTCCTAATCAGATCTTTAGTATTTTATCCAAAACTTAAGTTTCCGTAACAATTATGCACCTTGTTCTTCTTTTTGATCAGCAACAGCTTTTGTAGCCAATGCAAAGTTACGAACTGGAGCTTGAAGTACACTAAGCAACATAGAAAGTAAACCTTCGCGAGAAGGAAGTTCTGCTAAAGCTTTCACTTCTTCCACTGTTGCAATACGACCTTCGATTACACCAGCTTTAATTTCAAGAGCTTCATGTTTCTTTGCGAACTCATTGATAATTTTTGCAGGCGCAACAACATCTTCACCACCAAAAGCGATTGCAGTTGGCCCAACTAGTTGTGCGTCTAAGTCAGATAATTCTACTTCAGCTGTCGCACGACGTGCCATCGTATTTTTATATACTTTGAACTCAACGCCTGCTTCACGAAGTTGTTTACGAAGTTCAGTAACTTCAGCTACGTTTAATCCACGATAGTCAACGATAATAGTTGACTTGCTGTCGCGAAGTTTATTCGCAATTTCAGTTACAACCTCTTGTTTTTTTGCAAGTACGCTCATTCTTACACCTCCTATGGTTTTTCATACCGTTCAGAAGCCAATATAAAAACCTCCGCATATAGACATACGGAGGTCATATTAGTCATAGAAATAACTTAAATGACAACCTCGGTAGGAAATTAAGCGTTTAACGCTCCTACTGTCTACGGTATGGATTGCTATTAACATTTTCAATCAATAGAACACTTAAAGAAGTATACTCTATCGATCGATCAGTGTCAACATTTATTTTGCAACAGAACCTACGTTAACTTTCACACCAGGACCCATTGTAGATGCAACAGCAACGTTCTTCATGTATGTTCCTTTTGCTGCAGCAGGTTTAACTTTCATTAGAGTATCAACAATTGTAGATAAGTTCTCAACTAGCTTATTTGTTTCAAAAGAAACTTTACCAATTGGGCAGTGGATATTTCCAGCTTTATCTACACGGTACTCTACTTTACCAGCCTTAATTTCATTCACAGCTTTTTCTACATCGAAAGTTACTGTTCCTGTTTTAGGGTTTGGCATTAAACCTTTTGGTCCTAGTACACGACCAAGTTTACCAACTTGACCCATCATATCAGGAGTTGCAACGATTACATCAAAATCAAACCAACCTTGGTTGATTTTGTTAATGTAGTCTTCATCTCCAACATAATCAGCGCCAGCTGCTTCTGCTTCTTTCGCTTTATCACCTTTAGCAAATACTAATACACGTTGAGTTTTACCTGTACCATTTGGAAGTACAACAGCTCCACGGATTTGTTGATCTGCTTTCTTAGGATCCACTCCAAGGCGAACAGCGATTTCAACTGTTTCGTCAAACTTAGCAGTAGATGCTTTCTTTACTAATTCAATAGCTTCTTCAGCAGAATATACTTGATCACGGTCAATTAACTTCGTAGCTTCTTCATATTTTTTTCCTCGTTTAGCCACTTTCATTTCCTCCTCGTTTGTGGTTTTATCGGTACTACCTCCCACTAATAAAGGTTGCGAACCTAACATATGTTAGGTAAGGATTCCTCCTCCATCGCAACCTCCTGCAACAAAACATTAGTCTTCAATAACGATTCCCATGCTTCTAGCTGTTCCTTCAACCATACGCATTGCTGCTTCTACATCAGCTGCGTTTAGGTCAGGCATTTTTTGCTCAGCGATTTCACGTACTTTGTCACGCTTAACAGTTGCGACTTTTGTACGGTTTGGCTCACCAGAACCAGACTCAATTCCAGCTGCTTTCTTTAGAAGTACAGCAGCAGGCGGAGTTTTAGTGATAAATGTAAAAGAACGGTCTTCGAATACCGTAATTTCAACCGGAATGATTAAACCAGCTTGATCAGAAGTACGAGCATTGAATTCTTTACAGAAGCCCATGATGTTTACTCCAGCTTGTCCTAATGCAGGTCCAACTGGTGGTGCTGGGTTTGCTTTCCCTGCTGGGATTTGTAACTTAACCATCTTAATAACCTTTTTAGCCACGCGACACACCTCCTTAGTCCGTGATGTGGTAACCGGGTTTTACCCCTCCCACTCATTGATCAGGTATACTCTTTGTTGTATACCCCCATCAAACAAAACAATATTATCACTTTCACCGACAGATAGCAAGTTCTTTTAAGAACTATTTATATCCAGTTTTACTTTTTCAGTGAAAAACATTAAACACAATTGTGTTTTCAACCAATTCTAGCCAGGAAAAAAATTAAGCTCCTGAACAAGGAGCTTATTATCCTACTACTTTTTCAACTTGGGTAAACTCCAGTTCAACTGGGGTTTCTCGACCAAACATATTGACGTGTACTTTAACTTTACGCTTGTCCGCTAGAATTTCCTCAATCGTCCCAATAAAGTTAGCAAATGGTCCCTCTATTACTCTAACCGACTCTTTAATCTCAAAGTCGATATCTGCTTTAGGTTCGTCTACACCCATTTGTTTTAAGATACCCTCTATTTCTTCTGGTAACAAAGCCGTCGGTTTCGATCCAGCGCCAGCTGAACCAACGAATCCCGTTACTCCAGGAGTGTTTCGGACAACATACCATGAATCGTCGGTCATTGCCATTTCAACAAGCACATATCCTGGAAATACTTTTTTTGTAACAGATTTACTTTTCCCATTCTTAATCTCAGTTTCTTCCTCTACCGGAACTAGAACACGGAAAATTTTATCTGTCATATCCATTGTTTCTACTCGCATTTCTAAGTTAGTTTTCACTTTGTTTTCATAACCAGAATACGTGTGAACTACATACCAATTTTTCTCCATACATCTTAGGACTATTCTCGTCCTTCCCTCCTCTATGGATAAACTCCATGTATAACTCGTTTAATTTTAACCTAATATTAAACGAAGTAAACGTGAAATTCCTAGGTCAACTATTGCAAAAAAGACTGAAATAAAAGCAACTGTTCCAATTACGACTAACGTATATCTCGTTAATTCTTTCCGATTTGGCCAAGTCACCCGTTTTAATTCAGCTATAACTTCACGCAAAAATTTTAAAATGCTTTTTCTCTCACGATCAGCCAATCATGACACCTCCAGCACCAACATTGAGTAAGCAACCGTTTATTTATAATAAAATAAAAAAGACCGCTATCTTTTTATTTTGTTTCTTGATGAAGTGTGTGTGTTTTGCACGTTTTGCAAAACTTCTTCATTTCAATGCGGATTGCCTGATTTTGCGTATTCTTTTCTGTCGTATAATTTCTTGAACTACATTCTGAACAAGCTAGTACAGTTTTTTTCCGCATCGAGCACCTCCGAAAGTAACATTTAAGAAATGCTTACATTCTTTTAAACTCTATCATAATGGCTAAACAGTGTCAATAAAGGAATTGAGTCCATTCCCATTATGTACAGTAATAGAAAAAAATAAACATAAGGTTGACTCTATTGACCTTACACTCCTCATACATGAGTATACAACCAATTCGAATCAACCTTATGTAAGTCTAGTACATTAATTGCTATTCAACTTTCTAAAAATCTATAGACTTATGCCTTTTAATTCAACATATCGCTCTAACTTTCTTTTCACTCGTTGCAGTGCATTATCGATTGATTTCACATGACGGTTAAGGTCAGCTGAAATCTCTTGATAGGAACGACCGTCTAAATATAGCATTAAAACTTTTCGCTCGAGCTCACTTAAGATTTCACCCATTTTTAATTCAATGTCATCAAATTCTTCTTGATTTATGAGCAATTCTTCAGGATCGGTCACTCGTGTTCCACAAATGACATCAAGGAGAGTCCGGTCTGATTCTTCATCATACAATGGTTTATCAAGGGAAACATACGAATTCAGTGGAATATGTTTTTGACGAGTTGCTGTTTTAATTGCTGTAATAATTTGTCTTGTAATGCAAAGTTCAGCAAACGCTTTAAAAGACGAAAGCTTGTCCTCTTTGTAATCACGAATTGCTTTATAAAGCCCAATCATTCCTTCTTGTACAATATCTTCATGATCAGCACCAATTAAAAAATACGATCTCGCCTTCGCACGTACAAAATTCTTATACTTATTAATTAAGTACTCAAGAGCCCCACTATCTCCCTCTCTAACCTTTTCTACTAACATTTCATCTTCAGCTTGTCCTAAATTCGGTTGTATCGTCTCCTTGAGTTGAATGCTCACAAATATCCCTCCGACCATGACTGATGTATAGATATAAATTTATTATATAGTACCTTTTTTGGAAGCGTCAACCACTCAAGAGTCGCCTCGACGCCATTTTTCAAAAATTTCTGCCATTTCCTTAGAAAGTGAAATTTTTGTCGAAGGAGGTATTTTTCGATTATTTTCGACAGCCTTTTTAATGCCCTTTTCTGTTGTTTCTAATTCAATCAAAAGCTCACGAGCCGATTTCCTTAGCGCACCACTACCGAAAATTACCGATTGTTCTGTAAAGTCCGATGTTGCTACATAAATTCGGGTTACAACGTTCTTTAATTCTTTAACAAGCTTTTCGATTCGTTCATCTGCCGTCTCATTCTCACGGGTATAGATCACCTGGATACGATAGTTTCTATACTTTTTCCCAACACCAGGGACCATGTGAGCATCAAACACTAACATAACCCTTATTCCTGTATATGCTTGATACTCTGCCATCTTTTCAATTAACTGGTCTCTAGCAAGGTTTAAGTCTTGACTCTTTAAATCCCTTAGCTCAGGCCACGCTCCAATAATATTATAGCCATCCACTAATAATATATCTTTCATTTTAGCCTCTGCCTATAGGATTACGCTGACGATAAACCTCATACATTAAGAGACTTGCTGCTACAGATGCGTTTAACGATGTGACCTGACCAACCATCGGTATTTTAACAAGAAAATCACATTTTTCCTTTATGAGACGACTAATTCCTTTTCCCTCACTACCAATGACTAGACCAATTGACATATTAAAATTAGCTTGTCTATAGTCATCAGTTCCTTTAGCATCTGTTCCCGCAAACCATAATCCCTCTTTCTTTAAATCATCCATGGTTCTAGCGAGGTTAGTCACTCGGACAACTGGTACATACTGAATAGCTCCTGTTGATGCTTTAGCAACCGCTTGGGTTAACCCTACCGCTCTCCTTTTCGGAATAATAACACCATGAGCACCAACCGCATCCGCTGTCCGTATAATTGAGCCCAGATTATGTGGGTCTTCAACTTCGTCAAGTACTAGAAAGAACGGTTCTTCATTTCGCTCTTTTGCCAAGGCGAATAAATCATTCATATCTGCATACTGATAAGCAGCGATTGAAGCGACTACTCCTTGGTGATGACCCGAGTCGACAAGCTGGTCAAGCTTTCGTTTTGGTACATGCTGAACGATGACCCCATTTTCTTTAGCAAGTTGAAGAACTTTAGCTACTTGTCCTTTTTGAGTACCTTCACCAATCCATATTTTATTGATAGGATGAGATGCTTTTAGTGCTTCTATAACTGGGTTTTTTCCCATTATGAACTCTACTTCTTTACTCATGACCAAACTAGCCCTCTCTTTCTATTAAAAGAAACATCCTTTGAATAATTTCATCTAATCTTCCTTGGTTTTCTAGTAAATAGTGATAACCAAGTAAAGCCTCAAATGCGGTACTATACCGGTACGTATTATGATCTGTATTTTTCGGGACTGTTCCTGATTTTGCATTACGACCTCGCATGAGGACACTATATTCCTCTTCGGTAAAAAAACCATCATCTAGTAATACCCCAACAACTTTCGCTTGAGCTTTCGCTGAAACATAACGAGTTGCTTCATGATGAAGTTTATTAGGTCTTGTTTTTCCTATCGAAATCAAATGGTAGCGTACATAGGTGTCTAGGATAGCATCACCCATGTACGCTAAAGCCAATGCATTTAGTTGTTTGGCATCCACGTTTGTATCATTCATTTTCATATGTTACGTCCTTTTCCATCGAACACCTTGTGGAGTATCTTCAAGAATAATCCCCTTATCCTTTAAATCATCTCTAATTTGGTCCGCTAACGCAAAATCACGATTTTTTCTAGCATTCGTCCGCTGTTCAATTAATTGTTCAATTTCTTCATCAAGTAAATCTTCTTTCACTTCTAGTTTGATCCCTAACACAGAACCTAATTCAGTTAATTGTTTATGAAATGCTGTTAAAACCGTTTTGGACGTTTGCTCTTCACGTAAATACACATTAGCTTCTTTGGCTAGGTCAAACAAAACAGAAATAGCGTTGGCTGTGTTAAAATCATCATCCATTTCTTGAATGAAACGATTTTTATAACTGTTTACTTTTTCCATCCAACTATCAACTTCTTTTCCTAAATCAGCACTTTCGGTTAAACGGTGCTGTAGATTTTCAACAGTTGTTTGCAAACGCTCTAATCCATTTTTGGCACTTTGCAACAACTCGCTACTAAAATTAATTGGACTTCTATAATGTGCAAGTAACATAAAGAACCTTACGACATCTGGCGAATGTTGTTGAATAATGTCATGTACAAGAACAAAGTTTCCGAGTGATTTCGACATTTTTTCGTTGTCAATTTTAATATAGCCGTTGTGAATCCAATAATTGGCCATTGTTTTTCCTGTTAGCGCTTCGGATTGAGCAATTTCATTCTCATGATGAGGGAATGTTAAATCCTGTCCACCCGCGTGAATATCAATTGTATCTCCTAAATATTTTTTTACCATCGCAGAGCATTCAATATGCCAACCTGGTCTTCCTTTACCCCAAGGACTACCCCAAGAGATTTCGTCTGCTTTTTCTGCTTTCCAAAGAGCAAAGTCTAACGGATCTTCTTTTTCAAAGCCTACATCAATACGAGCTCCTGACTGAAGATCTTCAATCGATTGATCAGAAAGCTTTCCATACTCGGCAAACTTTCTCGTCCGATAATACACGTCACCATTCACTTCATAAGCATATCCTTTATTAATAAGAACTGAAATAAAGTCAATAATTTCAGGAATTGTTTCTGTTACTCGTGGATGGTGGTCTGCTTTTTCAACACCTAATGCACATGTATCTTCGTGATACGCCTTAATAAACCGATCAGCGATTGTTGGCACATCTTCTCCCAACTCCTTTGCTGCACGAATTAACTTGTCATCAACATCAGTGAAGTTTGAAATAAAATTCACTTCATAACCACGGTATTGAAAATAACGGCGTACAACATCAAAGACGATCGCAGGACGTGCATTCCCGATGTGGATATAGTTATATACCGTCGGCCCACAAACGTACATTTTTACTTTTCCTTCTTCCATTGGGACAAACGGTTCTTTCTTTCTTGTAAGTGTATTATATAAAGTGATTGGCATAATGTATCAACTCCTAATGAATAGTCAAAAAGCGTGTTCAAAAAAAGTAAAACCCCTAAGACAAAGTTTCTTGGAACAGAGTGACGAAGGGGTTTAAAATAAATTTCCTATGAACAGCTCTTAAAATAGTTTATTCTTTTACGGTTGTTTGTCGTTTATAATATTCAATCTCGGTTCGAAGCGCGTCAATTTGATCTTCTAGCTCACGAAATTTATCAGAAATCGGATCTGGTAAGTTATGATGGTCTAAATTCCCCTGTACTTTCACACCATCTTGAAGAACGACTTTCCCTGGTATTCCTACAACGGTTGAATTTTTAGGTACTTCTTTTAGAACTACAGAACCAGCACCTATTCGTGCATTTTCACCAATAGTAAATGAACCTAACACTTTAGCTCCTGTTGCAATTAAAACATTATCCTCAACTGTTGGATGACGTTTTCCCTTTTCTTTTCCTGTACCACCTAACGTCACTCCTTGATAGATCGTTACATTATCACCAATTTCACACGTTTCTCCAATGACGACTCCCATTCCATGATCAATAAATAATCGTTGGCCAATCTTTGCCCCAGGATGAATTTCAATACCTGTAAAAAATCGACTAACTTGAGAAATTGAACGTGCAAAAAAGTACAGCTTTCTTTTCCAAAACCAATGTGCAAATCGATGAGACCAAATCGCATGTACCCCTGAATACGTAAAAATAACTTCTAAACGACTTCTCGCTGCTGGATCTTGTTCAAAAACGACATCAATATCACTTTTCAATGTTTGAAAAACTTTTCCCATACTTACCTCCCCCATCGCCTTGTTGACTTATGTTCTAAATAGTAGCTATAGAAAGCACACGATCTTCCACTTAAATGGATTCAATCGCTTTTCTTCTACTGCTTGATAATAAAGAAGTTAAACCTTTTAAAATCACAAAAAAGCGCCCTTGTGCATTTGCACAGAGACGCTTTTGGCGCGGTTCCACTCTGTTTAAGCAACAAACTACATTGCTTCCCTCATTTTACGATAACGGTGTAACCGCTCCTATCTACTAAAGACGTTCAATAAGAGACTCTAAGGCGCAACTTCAGAACTACTTGTCTTAAACCACTTTCAGCCTAGATGGTCCTCTCTGTAAAGACAGCCTTGTTCCTACTCTACCTCGTCTTCGTTTTACCTTTAATTTTCTTGTAACGCTTGATTTAGACGCTGATTGACTAAATCTTTCCCTAAAAGTTCAAGCGTATCTGGTAAGTCACGTCCGTGCGTTTGTCCTGTTGTTGCCACACGAATTGGCATAAACAATTTCTTTCCTTTTTGTCCTGTTGCCTTTTGTGTAGCTTTCATTGCTTTATTAATATTTTCAGCTGTAAATGTTTCTATTTGCTCAAGTTCACTCATAAATTGGTTTAATACTTCTGGAACTTGATCTTCTGTAAGAATTTGTTTTGCTTCTTCATTATAATCGATTTCTAATTTGAAAAACAACTCTGTAAGTTCTACGATTTCTGCCCCATATGACATTTGCTCTTGATAGAGTCCAATTAATCGTTTAGCCCAATCCTTTTGTTCAGTTGACATACTCTCTGAAAGTCTTCCCGCACGAACTAGATGTGGTAAAGCCAGCTCGACTACACGGTCTAAATCAGCTTCTTTCATATACTGATTGTTCATCCATGCTAATTTATCTGTGTCAAATACAGCTGGTGCTTTAGCAACTCTATCTAAGTCAAACTGTTCAATTAACTCCGCTTTAGTGAATACTTCTTCCTCTCCAACTGGAGACCATCCTAAAAGGGCTAGGAAATTAACAATCGCTTCAGGAAGATATCCTAAATCACGGTATTGCTCTACAAATTGAATAATCGACTCATCACGTTTACTCATTTTTTGACGATCTGGATTTAATATAAGAGAAGCGTGAGCAAACTTCGGCACTTCCCATCCGAATGCTTCATACAACATAGCCTGCCGAGGAGTATTCGACAAGTGCTCTTCTCCACGAATTATATGAGTAATTTTCATGAGATGATCATCAACGACGACAGCAAAATTATACATTGGAATTCCGTCTTTTCTTGCAATAACAAAGTCACCAATTCCATCAGATTCAAAACTAACCTGTCCACGAACAGCATCATCAATTATGTATGTTTTGTCTTCTTGAACACGGAAACGTACGACGGGTTTTAAACCTTTCTCTTCATATACTTTTCTCTGTTCTTCTGTTAGATCTCGATCACGGCCACTATATTTCGGATTTTCACCTCGAGCAATTTGTGCTTCACGTTCTGCTTCAAGTTCTTCTTCGGTCATATAACAGTAATAGGCTTTCTTTTCGTCAATTAACTGTTGGAGATATTTCTCATAAATATCTAAACGCTCCATACAACTATAAGGGCCATATTCGCCACCAATATCGACACTTTCATCCCAATCGATTTGAAGCCACTTTAAACTCTCTAATAATTTTTCTTTCGCATTTTCTACATTTCTTGCTTGGTCTGTATCTTCTATACGTAAAATAAATTTACCGCCTTGATTTCTAGCATACAAATAATTAAAAAGTGCTGATCTTGCTCCACCAATATGTAAGTGCCCTGTAGGACTTGGTGCAAAGCGTACTCTTACTTCATTTGACATAATGACACCTTCCATTCTCAATTCACATAATCATATGTAACATATTATTACGAACTCAAGCTATTCGGTCAAGCCTCGTTTAATAAAATAACGGCTTGAGCCGCAATTCCTTCTCCTCTTCCCGTAAACCCTAACTTTTCGGATGTCGTTGCTTTGACATTGACTTGATCAACTTTCGCTTCTAGTAACTCAGCAATCCTTTCTCTCATTTGCAAAATGTACGGAGCCATTTTGGGTTGTTGGGCAATGATCGTACAATCAACATTCCCTAAAGTAAAACCTTTTTCTTTAACGATCTTCCACACATGTTCAAGTAGCTTAGCTGAGTCAGCATCTTTAAATTCTGGGTCGGTATCAGGAAAATGTTTTCCGATATCGCCTTCACCAATGGCTCCTAATGCCGCATCAACAATTGTATGTAATAATACATCTGCATCTGAATGTCCTAGTAATCCTTTTTCATGCTCAATTTCAATCCCACCAATAATTAATGGACGCCCCTCTACTAACTGATGGACATCAAAGCCTTGTCCCACTCTAATCATTACGTCTTCCCCTTTCGGCTCTTTAATATCGCTTCTGCAAATAATAAATCTTCAGGTGTTGTTAATTTTAAATTTAAATAATCACCCTTGATAATTGCAACAGGCTCCTTTATATTTTCCACTAAACTCGCATCATCTGTCCCTAAAAAAGACTGTTCGTTCGCTTTTTTGTGTGCTCTTTTTATAACTGACAGACGAAAAGCTTGTGGGGTTTGTACAGCCCACAAGCTTGAACGCTCCATCGTTCGATCGACTTTGCTTTCACTTACTTTTTTTATTGTATCTTTTACTGGTACCGCTAAAACCGCTGCACCTGTTTCATGTGCACTACGAACAAGTTCGTGGATATGTGTCTCTTGAACAAAAGGTCTAGCTCCATCATGAATTAGAACAATTGTGTCTTCTTTAATCTTTTCTAGTCCATTAGCGACACTAAATTGTCTTTCATTTCCCCCAATTGCAAAATGACTCACTTTGTTGAGGTGAAAGATTTGAACTAAATTTGTCATTGCACTTTTCTCTTCTTCATTTGTGACAAGGATGATTTCTTTACACCAATGATCTCTTTCGAATACAAAAAGTGTATGAATAATAAGAGGAATACCTGATAATTGCAAAAATTGTTTGTTTTTTCCTGCCTTCATTCGTTTACCTTGCCCAGCAGCAGGTATGATAACTGAATAGTCCATTGTTAACCTCACCACAAATCCTATCTACTTTTTGAATTCATTATAACGCTTTTTCAAGCAACTTCGGTTTTGCAAAGATCATACGTCCCGCACTTGTCTGAAGTACACTCGTAACGATTACATCAATTTGTTTACCAATATAATCACGCCCACCTTCAACAACAATCATCGTACCATCATCTAAGTATGCTACTCCTTGATTGTGCTCTTTACCATCTTTGATTACTTGAACATTAAGTTCTTCTCCCGGAAGAACAACTGGTTTTACTGCATTCGCTAAATCATTAATATTTAAAACGGCAACACCTTGTAATTCACAAACTTTATTAAGGTTAAAGTCATTTGTTACGACAATACCAGACAATAGTTTTGCTAGCTTTACTAACTTGCTATCCACTTCATGGATTTCATCAAAGTCACCTTCGTAAATCTCAACTTTTATTGGTAATTCTTTTTGAATTTTGTTTAGAATATCAAGGCCACGCCGACCCCGATTTCGTTTTAATACATCTGAAGAGTCAGCAATATGTTGTAATTCTTCAAGTACAAATTCAGGTATAATCAACGTACCATCTAGAAATCCTGTCTTACAAATATCGGCAATTCGACCATCAATGATAACACTCGTATCTAGTAATTTGAGCCTGGCCCCTTTTTGTTCCTTTTCCGCATCTCCATCTTTCTTTTTGTCTTTACGTTGAGCTATCGAAAAAAGATTAATAAGTTCATCACGCTTTTTAAATCCGATTTGAAATCCAAAATAACCAAGGAAGAAAGTAATAAAAATAGGTAAAACTGAACTAATCACAGGAACTTGAATAGCGTCAATAGGAATACCAATTAAATAAGCTACAATAAGACCTACAATAAGGCCCATCGTCCCAAAAAGAACATCTGTTATCGGGGCTTTAACAATGGCCTCTTCCATCAACCTCATCAAACCTACAATATAATCAGCTAACCAAAAAGTAGTAAGATAAATAATAATTGCTCCAAAAATAGCTCCTGCATAAGAACTCATAACCCACGGTGGCAGTTCCCCTAAATTAAGTATATCAATTAATTCAGGAATAAAGAGAAACCCTAATATTCCACCTACTAGGACAAAAAATAGTTGGACTATTCGTTTTAGCATGATTTCACCTCCTTTTATTATTATAGACAAACTTTTAAATTTGAAACGTAGCATATTACATTTTCCACAAAATCACACAATAGTTACTTAGTATATAGTATACAAATAACCGTAACAGATATTATTGTTAAATGTCAATTTAAAACTTTCTATTATATAACTTTACATTCTTTTCGTCAATAATTTACAGCGAATTTTCTTTTTTTGTCGAAATAAATTTATATATGTCGATCAATAAATAATTGTTCTTGGATACGATTTAAACCTTGCTTAATCATTTTTGCTCGCGCTTCGCCGATTCCTTCTACTTCATCTAATTCTTTAATAGACGCAACCATAATATGACTTAAATTTTCGTATGTTTCGATTAAGTTTTCTATAACTAAGGATGGTAGACGCGGAATTTTGTAAAGAATGCGGTATCCTCTCGGACAAACGGTTTGTTCTTGTATGTTAAAGTTTTTTGAGTAACCTAATAACTTTACAACAAGTTGTTCGTCTAACAACTCTTCGTTCGATAGTTTCTGTAAATCTCTTAATGTTTCAAAAGCATCTTGTGAACGTTCTTTAACATAGTCTTTTAATAAGAGAAGCGCTTCTCTCTCAATGTTTGCAACAAGTTCATTTAGTTGCATAGTAATTAAACGGCCTTCACTTCCGAGCTCATTCACATAGTTCAAGATCTCGTTTTTTATTCGTAACACCATTTGAACTCGATGAATGACTTGAAATACTTCTTGAAAAGTAACCAGTTCTTCAAACTCTAACGCCCCTAAGTTAGTAATTCCTTGATCTAGTACTGTTTTGTATTTCTCAAGTGTTTGAATTGCTTGATTTGCTTTTGTGAGGATGACACCAATATCTCTTAGTGAATAGCGGTGTTCACCTTGGTATAAAGTTATTACATTACGACGTTGTGATATGGAAATAACTAATTTGCCTGTTTGTTTTGCTACTCGTTCTGCAGTCCGATGTCGAATTCCTGTTTCATTAGAAGAAATCGAGTTATTCGGATTTAATTGTGTGTTTGCATATAATATTCGTTTACCATCTTCACTTAAAATGATTGCCCCGTCCATTTTAGCAAGCTCATATAAATAGGCTGGAGAAAACTCACAATCGATAAAGAAACCGCCGTCTACTATATTTTGCATTTCTGCATTATGCCCTAAGACAATCAATCCACCTGTATTCGCTCGAAGTACATTATCAATACCCTCTCTTAATTTGGTGCCAGGTGCTACTAGTTTCAAAACACCCGTGATAAAGGTACCCTTTTTCCGCTCTTCCATCTTTTTCAGCCTCCTAGTGCAACATCTAAAGCATCTTCAAGTGTTTCTACACCAATGACTTGAATATTTTTGGGGATGGTCCACCCTCCAATATTTTTTTGAGGAATGATTGCTCTTTGAAAACCAAGTTTGGCCGCTTCATTTACTCGTTGCTCAATCCGTGCTACTCGTCTCACTTCTCCTGTTAACCCTACCTCCCCAATCATCACATCCGTTGGTTGAGTGGATTGATTTCGAAAACTTGAAGCAATACTTAGAGCAATAGCTAAATCAACTGCTGGTTCATCTAAACGAACGCCACCGGCAACATTTAAATATGCATCTTGATTTTGTAGAAGTAATCCTACCCGCTTTTCTAATACAGCCATTAATAAAGATACACGGTTATGGTCAATCCCAGTCGCCATTCTTCTAGGATTACCAAAGCTTGTTGGGGATACGAGGGCTTGAATTTCGACTAACACTGGTCTCGTGCCTTCCATTGAAGCTACAACAGTCGATCCTGCAGCTCCTTCTGTTCGTTCTTCTAAAAAAATTTCAGATGGATTAATGACTTCTTCCAAGCCACCTTCCTTCATCTCAAAGATACCAATTTCATTTGTCGAGCCAAACCGATTTTTTACTGCTCTTAATATTCGATACGTATGATGTCTTTCTCCTTCAAAATAAAGAACAGAATCGACCATATGCTCTAATAATTTAGGTCCAGCAATCGAACCTTGTTTGGTAACGTGTCCAACAATAAAAATGGCAATCCCTTTTGTTTTCGCAATACGCATGAATGCAGCTGTACACTCTCTAACTTGTGAAACACTTCCAGGTGCCGACGTGACATCCTGTTGAAACACTGTTTGAATGGAATCAATGACCACCAGTGTCGGTTGAATATCATTAATAGCTTTTTCAATATAATCAACGTCGGTTTCAGACAGGACATACAATTGATCAGCTAAAACACCTAAACGATCTGCCCTTAACTTCGTTTGTTTCATCGATTCTTCACCCGAAATATACAGTACTTTATAAGAATTTTTCGCAAGTTGGTAGGATAGTTGTAGTAGGATCGTCGATTTCCCTATTCCTGGATCTCCTCCAACTAATACGAGTGACCCTGGAACAATACCTCCACCTAGCACACGGTTTAGTTCTTTCATATCTGTACTAATTCTTTCCTCAAGTTCATTTTCTACTTTCGTAATTGGTTGTGGCTTCACAGACGTTTCAGAACGCTCTCCTGTTACAAAGCTTCTCCCTTTTGTTGCAGTTTCAATAAACTCTTCAACCATTGAATTCCAACTATGACACCCTGGACATTTTCCCATCCACTTCGTCGACTCGTAGCCACATTCTTGACATACAAATTTCGTTTTCTTTTTCGCCATTCTGTTCCCCTCTTTATAACCTACTCGTATAGTAATTGTATCATGAATGGTTTTTAGAAAAACATGAGTATCGTTAAGCACGATGAACCCCATTGTTTTCCTCATTAATTTCTGCATATAGCCATAATCAATCTTTATGGATTATGTTTACGATTGAAAAGGAACTGAAGGAGCAACTCCCCCAGTTCCTTACTTAAACAGTGTGCAAAAGATAAACAAAAGGGCTAAAGAAAATTAGAATTCCTTCCTCAGACTTTATAAAATCCCTTTTTATACTTGAGCACTTTCTTTTGTTTCTACAAAAAGCTCATTATCTTTAACATCGATAATCGCTTTTTGCCCCTTTTTGATCATACCCTTTAATAATTCTTCGGATAGACGATCTTCTACTTGTTTTTGGAGTGCTCTTCGCAATGGTCGCGCCCCATATTCTGGGTCAAACCCTTCATCTGAAATCTTATCTTTTGCAGCCTCGGTTAATTCGAACTGAATTCCCTGCTCAGCAAGACGCTTTTCTAATTGCTCAGCCATTAAAGTAATGATTTCACGAATATGTTTCTTTTCAAGCGAGTGGAAGACGATGATTTCATCGATACGATTTAAAAATTCTGGACGGAAGCTATTTTTTAGCTCACTCATCACTTTACCTTTCATATCTTTATATTCTTGTTCTTCACTATCAACAGTGAACCCTAATGATTTATTTTTACGTAACGTACTTGCTCCAACGTTTGACGTCATAATGACGGCTGTATTTCTAAAATCTACCGTACGTCCTTTCGAGTCGGTTAAACGACCATCTTCTAACACTTGTAACAAAATATTAAATACTTCTGGATGTGCCTTTTCAATCTCGTCTAATAAGATAACTGAGTACGGACGACGGCGAACTTTCTCTGTTAATTGTCCGCCATCTTCATGCCCAACATAGCCTGGAGGTGAACCTACTAAACGGCTTGTTGCGTGTTTTTCCATATACTCAGACATGTCAATACGGATAAACGCATCTTCATCACCAAATAACGTTTCTGCTACTGCACGAGCAAGTTCTGTTTTACCAACACCTGTTGGTCCTAAGAAAATAAATGATCCAATAGGACGCTTCGGATCTTTTAAGCCTGCACGTGCCCTGCGAACCGCCTTAGAAATCGATTTAACAGCTTCTTCTTGACCAATGACGCGTTGATGAAGAATTTCTTCCATTCGAAGAAGACGGTCGGTTTCCTCTTCTACTAGTTTCGATACAGGAATTCCTGTCCAACTCGTCACAACTTGTGCAATATCTTCGACTGTAACTTCTGTATTTTCTTGCCCTTGCTTCTTTTTCCACTCATTTTTCATAGTATCTAATTCTTCTCGTAAACGTTGTTCTGAGTCACGTAATGAAGCTGCCTTTTCAAACTCTTGACTTTGTACTGCAGCATCTTTTTCTTTTCGTGTTTCTTCTAATCTTCCTTCAAGTTCTTTTAAGTTCGGTGGTGCTGTATAAGAACGAAGGCGAACTTTTGATGCAGCTTCATCGATTAAATCAATTGCTTTATCAGGTAAAAATCGATCAGAGATATAGCGATCGGAAAGTTTAACCGCCTCTTCAATTGCAGAGTCTGTAATGGTCACACGATGATGCGCTTCATAACGGTCACGTAAGCCTTTTAAAATTTGAATGGATTCATCATTTGTCGGTTCATTAACTTGGATCGGTTGGAAACGACGCTCTAAAGCAGCATCTTTTTCGATATATTTACGATATTCGTCTAATGTTGTTGCACCGATACATTGTAATTCTCCACGAGCAAGGGATGGCTTTAATATGTTTGAAGCATCAATTGCTCCCTCTGCTCCCCCTGCTCCAATTAATGTGTGGAGTTCGTCAATAAATAGAATAACATTACCAGCTTGACGAATTTCATCCATCACTTTTTTCAAGCGATCTTCAAATTCACCACGATATTTTGTACCTGCTACCACAGTACCCATATCTAATGTCATAACGCGTTTATTTCGTAGGGTTTCTGGAACCTCGTTATTAATAATCGCTTGCGCTAATCCTTCAGCAATCGCCGTTTTACCAACACCAGGTTCTCCAATAAGAACTGGGTTATTTTTTGTACGCCGGCTAAGTACTTGGATCACACGCTCAATTTCTTTACTTCGACCAATAACAGGATCCAATCCTTCTTCTTTAGCAATTGCCGTTAAATCACGAGCTAGACTATCTAATGTTGGTGTATTGGCATGAGCGGTAGTGCCAGACTGTTGATTACCACCCGAAGCCTCGCTACTTCCAAGTAGTTGAAGAACTTGTTGACGTGCTTTGTTTAAGCTAACACCTAAGTTGTTTAAAACACGTGCTGCTACTCCTTCTCCTTCACGTATTAATCCCAATAGGATGTGTTCAGTTCCTACATAAGAGTGACCTAACTTTCGTGCCTCATCCATAGAAAGTTCAATCACCTTTTTTGCACGAGGAGTATAGTGAATAGTCTTCGTACCTTCTTGACCAGTCCCAATTAGCGTCTCTACTTCATTTTGAATTTTATCTGAACCTAAACCCAGGGCTTGAAGTGCTTTAGCTGCAATGCCTTCTCCTTCACGAATAAGTCCTAACAGTATATGTTCAGTCCCAATATTGTTGTGACCTAGACGAATTGCTTCTTCCTGTGCTAAGGCTAATACTTTCTGTGCTCTTTCAGTAAATCTTCCAAACATCATATTCAACACACCTCCAAGATTATTTCTGTACGTCTTCAAGTTTAAGACGTTCTCTAATTAATGCTGCTCTTCGCTCATCCCTCTGATTTGGAGAAAGCGTTTCCCCGGCGAACTGCTGTAAAAATCCTGGTTGCGTTAAGATCATAAGTTCATTAAGGATATTGCCTGATATACCGTTAATTAAACCTAAGTAAATCCCTAATCTTACATCGGATAGTCGTTGTGCCGCTTCCTTTGTTTCCATAATTCTACTATTCGATAGAATTCCAAAGGAACGAAACACGCGATCTTCTAATTGGATTTTAGACGATTGTAAGAGCATCTCTCTCGCTGCTCGTTCTTGTTGAATCAATTGAATAACCACAGCACGTAAGTCTTCGACAATATCTTGTTCTGATTTTCCAAGTGTCATTTGATTGGAAACCTGAAACAAGTTACCTAGCGCTTCACTGCCCTCGCCATAAATTCCTCGAACGACTAGTCCTAATTGATTGATCGCTGGTAATATTTTAGTCAATTGCTGTGTCATGACTAATGCAGGTAAGTGCATCATTACTGAAGCTCTTAAACCTGTGCCAACATTTGTTGGACAACTAGTTAAGTAACCCCTCTTTTCATCAAAGGCGTAGGTCAGTTTTTCTTCAATCCAATCATCTAATCCACTGGCCAAAACAAGCCCCTCATTTAGTTGAAATCCAGAAAATAAACATTGGATTCGTAAATGATCTTCTTCGTTAATCATAATGCTAACGGATTCATCCTCACTCAAAAGAACTGCACCATGTTTTGATTCTTCTGATAAATGAGGACTAATTAAATGCTTCTCAACTAATACTTTCTTAACATTTGCTTTTAAATCATCCATTGGAAGAAGTTCTAGTGGTCCTATAAAGTTATAAGGGCTTTTTAATAAATTTGTACTAATGTGGTTAACAATTAAATTTGCTTCCTCCATAGTAGCTAAAATTGGGAACGTAAAATCTTTTAGGTTTCTAGCTAATCTTATTCGACTACTTAACACAATATCCGAATCTGGACCATCTTTTTTCATCCAAGGACTAATAGCTTCACTAATAAAACGTTCAAGTGACATTTATTACTCCTCCCCTTGGTTGAACACAGATTTTTCCAAAGTACGAATTTGGTCTCTTACAATAGCTGCTTCTTCAAATTCTTCTTTAGTAATGTGGCGTTGTAAAGCCTCTTTCAAGGAGTTAATTTTCCTCCGAACTTCAATCGTACCACCAATTCTTTTCGGGATTTTTCCTGAATGAGTATGATTACCACTATGGACTTTCTTTAAAATGGGATCTAATTTATCACTAAATGTCTCATAACATGTTGCACAACCAAATCGGCCTGTACGGACAAACTGTTCATAGGACATTTTACATTTGTCACAGGTCAGAGACTGTTTTGATGAGGCTCCTGATGTATGCCCTTTTGAAATCGGTTGTTCAAAGTTTAATAAACCTGATAATAGTTGGTGAATAGAAAAGCTATTTGACCCAGGAAAATACTCACCTTTTTCTTTCGCACAATGTTCACATATATGAAATTCTGTTTTTTCACCGTTAATTATTTTAGTGAAGTGTAAAGTGGCAGGACGTTGATTGCATTCCTGACAAATCATTTGACCACCTCTCCCTTTAAAACATTAAGTATGGACGTGTTGTGAAAGAAAAAACTAGTTAATCTCGATATTTTAAAGTTTGGAGCATTGATTTAAGAACATTTGCTCGAATATAATCACGCAGTACGGGGTTCGTTGTATTAAATAATGAATGATCAACTACACTATACATTAAATTCGCTTCCCGTTTAGATACTGCCCCTTCTTCGTATAGTCTCGAGATTAAGGCTTCGGCATGGACTTGACTCACCCTATCACCTATAAGTTGCATCATTTGTTCGAAGAGATCTGCTTGGTTATGCGCTTTGACTTTTATTATTCGAATGTACCCGCCTCCACCGCGTTTACTTTCAACAATATAGCCTTTTTCAATTGTAAAGCGTGTACTGATCACATAATTGATTTGTGATGGAACACATTGAAAGCGTTTGGCTAACTCACTTCGTTTAATTTCTATTAGCTCTCCATCACTATTCGTTAGAATATTTTTTAAATACTGCTCAATAATATCTGAGGTATTCCTCATCATGCCCCCCTCCTTGACTTTGACTATCTTTGACTATCTTTATTATAAAAAAAATAACTGAGAGTTGCAAACACATACACCTAATATTATTGCCCATTTTTTTCATTTCATTCGATTTATGTATGTAAGAATACTTTCGAGGCGAACCCTTAAAAATCCTCTTTTAAAGTAGACAAAAATACATCGCCCTTTGTTGGTTCTCCCTCTATGGAAGTTGATATTTTGTTGAATTTCGTTTGGTCTTATCAATAAGTTTTACTTTTTGTCACAACTCGGTAAAATTTTTTTCTCAATTCCATCTTTTCTGTCACAATTTTTTGACTGCCTAAACTGATTGAATATCATTTAATTACTGTACACTTCGTTGTTTTCTACTTTCCTTCGTAACTCGGCGTCTCTTTGAGCTAAAAGCTCTTCATCTCCTGTAGCTTATTCATGTTTTTTCACAAAAAAAAGGCACAACCCACATGGGATTGTGCCTGGTGTCTAGCGACGTCCTACTCTCACAGGGGGAAGCCCCCAACTACCATCGGCGCTGAAGAGCTTAACTTCCGTGTTCGGCATGGGAACGGGTGTGACCTCTTCGCTATCGCCACTAGACTTATAAAATTGTGATAAGCTTCGCATTTCTTCGTTGGCTGCGCTCCCTGCGTTGCTCATGTACCCTTCAAACGTACATTCCGCTACTCGTGAACTTGCTGCCTCGAACTACTCGCTTCTAACAATTTCCTATTAGGATTTTTGATAAGCTGCGAATTTCTTCGTCAGTTTCAATTCTTGCGGTGTTCCGACGTACAGGATGTACTAGTGCCGACGTTGTCACAGGACGTGACGAACTTAGTCGGTTACCTTTCCGATACGCTCCACTCCTCAGAATTTCACTTCCTCGAACTTCTTGCTTCTGAAAATCCTTTTTTAAGTTGTGATAAGCTTCGAAGTTCTTCGATGCTTATGATTGAGAGTCATTCTCTCAAAACTGGATAATGTACTAGAAGAATATCAACGCTTTATGTTTTGGATAAGCCCTCGACCGATTAGTATCTCTCAGCTCCACGTGTCACCACGCTTCCACCCGAGACCTATCAACCTCATCATCTCTAAGGGGTCTTACTTACTTAACGTAATGGGAAATCTCATCTTGAGGGGGGCTTCACGCTTAGATGCTTTCAGCGCTTATCCCGTCCACACGTAGCTACCCAGCTATGCTCCTGGCGGAACAACTGGTACACCAGCGGTGTGTCCATCCCGGTCCTCTCGTACTAAGGACAGCTCCTCTCAAATTTCCTACGCCCACGACGGATAGGGACCGAACTGTCTCACGACGTTCTGAACCCAGCTCGCGTACCGCTTTAATGGGCGAACAGCCCAACCCTTGGGACCTACTTCAGCCCCAGGATGCGATGAGCCGACATCGAGGTGCCAAACCTCCCCGTCGATGTGGACTCTTGGGGGAGATAAGCCTGTTATCCCCAGGGTAGCTTTTATCCGTTGAGCGATGGCCCTTCCATGCGGAACCACCGGATCACTAAGCCCGACTTTCGTCCCTGCTCGACTTGTAGGTCTCGCAGTCAAGCTCCCTTATGCCTTTGCACTCTACGAATGATTTCCAACCATTCTGAGGGAACCTTTGGGCGCCTCCGTTACTGTTTAGGAGGCGACCGCCCCAGTCAAACTGCCCACCTGACACTGTCCCTGAACCGGATCACGGTTCGAGGTTAGAACTTCAATACAGCCAGGGTAGTATCCCACCGACGCCTCCACGTAAGCTGGCGCTCACGCTTCCAAGGCTCCTACCTATCCTGTACAAGCTGTACCAAAATCCAATATCAAGCTACAGTAAAGCTCCATGGGGTCTTTCCGTCCTGTCGCGGGTAACCTGCATCTTCACAGGTAATATAATTTCACCGGGTCTCTCGTTGAGACAGTGTCCAAGTCGTTACACCATTCGTGCGGGTCGGAACTTACCCGACAAGGAATTTCGCTACCTTAGGACCGTTATAGTTACGGCCGCCGTTTACTGGGGCTTCGGTTCACAGCTTCGGCTTGCGCCTAACCACTCCCCTTAACCTTCCAGCACCGGGCAGGTGTCAGCCCCTATACTTCGCCTTGCGGCTTCGCAGAGACCTGTGTTTTTGCTAAACAGTCGCTTGGACCTATTCACTGCGGCTCTCTCGGGCATACACCCTAACAGAGCACCCCTTCTCCCGAAGTTACGGGGTCATTTTGCCGAGTTCCTTAACGAGAGTTCTCCCGAGCGTCTTAGAATTCTCTTCCCGCCTACCTGTGTCGGTTTGCGGTACGGGCACCTCTCACCTCGCTAGAGGCTTTTCTTGGCAGTGTAGGATCAGGAACTTCGGTACTTAATTTCCCTCGCTATCACAGCTCAGCCTTTATGGTAAGCGGATTTGCCTACTTACCAGCCTAACTGCTTAGACGCGCATCCATCAGCGCGCTTACCCTACCTTACTGCGTCCCCCCATTGCTCAAACGGTGAGGAGGTGGTACAGGAATTTCAACCTGTTGTCCATCGCCTACGCCTTTCGGCCTCGGCTTAGGTCCCGACTTACCCTGAGCGGACGAGCCTTCCTCAGGAAACCTTAGGCTTTCGACGGAGGGGATTCTCACCCCTCTTTTCGCTACTCATACCGGCATTCTCACTTCTAAGCGCTCCACCAGTCCTTCCGGTCTGACTTCGCTGCACTTAGAACGCTCCCCTACCCCTGTCCGTAAGGACAAGCCGTAGCTTCGGTGATACGTTTAGCCCCGGTACATTTTCGGCGCAGAGTCACTCGACCAGTGAGCTATTACGCACTCTTTAAATGGTGGCTGCTTCTAAGCCAACATCCTGGTTGTCTGGGCAACTCCACATCCTTTACCACTTAACGTATACTTGGGGACCTTAGCTGACGGTCTGGGCTGTTTCCCTCTTGACTACGGATCTTAGCACTCGCAGTCTGACTCCCGAGGATAAGTATTTGGCATTCGGAGTTTGACTGAGTTCGGTAATCCTGTGGGGACCCCTAGCCCAATCAGTGCTCTACCTCCAATACTCTTCCCTCGAGGCTAGCCCTAAAGCTATTTCGGGGAGAACCAGCTATTTCCGAGTTCGATTGGCATTTCACCCCTACCCACACCTCATCCCCGCATTTTTCAACATGCGTGGGTTCGGGCCTCCATTCAGTGTTACCTGAACTTCACCCTGGACATGGGTAGATCACACGGTTTCGGGTCTACGACCACGTACTTATTCGCCCTATTCAGACTCGCTTTCGCTGCGGCTCCGCCTTATCAGCTTAACCTTGCACGGGATCGTAACTCGCCGGTTCATTCTACAAAAGGCACGCCATCACCCGTAAATGGGCTCTGACTACTTGTAGGCACACGGTTTCAGGATCTCTTTCACTCCCCTTCCGGGGTGCTTTTCACCTTTCCCTCACGGTACTGGTTCACTATCGGTCACTAGGGAGTATTTAGCCTTGGGAGATGGTCCTCCCTGCTTCCGACGGGGTTTCACGTGTCCCGCCGTACTCAGGATCCGTCTCGGAGAGACGATCATTTTGGCTACAGGGTTGTTACCTTCTCTGACGGGCCTTTCCAGACCGCTTCGCCTATGATCGTCTTTTCTTACTCCATGTGAGACGTCCTACAACCCCAAGAGGCAAGCCTCTTGGTTTGGGCTAATTCCGTTTCGCTCGCCGCTACTCAGGAAATCGCATTTGCTTTCTCTTCCTCTGGGTACTTAGATGTTTCAGTTCCCCAGGTCTGCCTCCTCATACCCTATGTATTCAGGTATGGGTACCATCCCATTACGGATGGTGGGTTCCCCCATTCGGATATCCCCGGATCAAAGCTTACTTACAGCTCCCCGAGGCATTTCGCTGTTCGTCGCGTCCTTCTTCGGCTCCTAGTGCCAAGGCATTCACCGTGCGCCCTTTCTAGCTTAACCTACGTTTTAAAATAAGCTACGAATTTCTTCGTCAGTTTTGTCCTTCCGGTACTCACGTATGTTAGATACGATCCGTTACTCAGGACTTCACTTCCTCGAACTTCTTGCTTCTTTTAAAACTTATAAAGTTTATCAAAAAACTTAAATAACTATAAAGGTTGTTGAATTCTTGACGACTCAAGTTACTCTTGGTTACACAATGTGCAACCCAGTGAAATCTTGATGTCATTTCTAGTCATTATCCAGTTTTCAAAGAACCACTGACGAATGATAAGCGGCGGATTACTTCGTTGGCTGCACTCTCTGCGTTGCTCATGTACACTTTAAACGTACATTCCGCTACTCGTGAGCTTGCCGCCTCGTACTCCTTGCTTCTAATTCGTCACTTAAATTAGAAATATATCAATTGAAAGAAGTAAATTCTCTCAAAACTGAACAAAAAAGACCAAAGCGTACATACTCGAAGTATGCATCGACTAGAGTAAATACTCCATAGAAAGGAGGTGATCCAGCCGCACCTTCCGATACGGCTACCTTGTTACGACTTCACCCCAATCATCTGTCCCACCTTAGGCGGCTGGCTCCAAAAGGTTACCCCACCGACTTCGGGTGTTACAAACTCTCGTGGTGTGACGGGCGGTGTGTACAAGGCCCGGGAACGTATTCACCGCGGCATGCTGATCCGCGATTACTAGCGATTCCGGCTTCATGTAGGCGAGTTGCAGCCTACAATCCGAACTGAGAATGGTTTTATGGGATTGGCTCGACCTCGCGGTTTCGCTGCCCTTTGTACCATCCATTGTAGCACGTGTGTAGCCCAGGTCATAAGGGGCATGATGATTTGACGTCATCCCCACCTTCCTCCGGTTTGTCACCGGCAGTCACCTTAGAGTGCCCAACTAAATGCTGGCAACTAAGATCAAGGGTTGCGCTCGTTGCGGGACTTAACCCAACATCTCACGACACGAGCTGACGACAACCATGCACCACCTGTCACCTTGTCCCCCGAAGGGGAACGCTCTATCTCTAGAGGTGTCAAGGGATGTCAAGACCTGGTAAGGTTCTTCGCGTTGCTTCGAATTAAACCACATGCTCCACCGCTTGTGCGGGCCCCCGTCAATTCCTTTGAGTTTCAGCCTTGCGGCCGTACTCCCCAGGCGGAGTGCTTAATGTGTTAACTTCGGCACTAAGGGCATCGAAACCCCTAACACCTAGCACTCATCGTTTACGGCGTGGACTACCAGGGTATCTAATCCTGTTTGCTCCCCACGCTTTCGCGCCTCAGCGTCAGTTACAGACCAGAGAGTCGCCTTCGCCACTGGTGTTCCTCCACATCTCTACGCATTTCACCGCTACACGTGGAATTCCACTCTCCTCTTCTGTACTCAAGTCTTCCAGTTTCCAATGACCCTCCACGGTTGAGCCGTGGGCTTTCACATCAGACTTAAAAGACCGCCTGCGCGCGCTTTACGCCCAATAATTCCGGACAACGCTTGCCACCTACGTATTACCGCGGCTGCTGGCACGTAGTTAGCCGTGGCTTTCTGGTTAGGTACCGTCAAGGTACCGCCCTATTCGAACGGTACTTGTTCTTCCCTAACAACAGAGCTTTACGACCCGAAGGCCTTCATCACTCACGCGGCGTTGCTCCGTCAGACTTTCGTCCATTGCGGAAGATTCCCTACTGCTGCCTCCCGTAGGAGTCTGGGCCGTGTCTCAGTCCCAGTGTGGCCGATCACCCTCTCAGGTCGGCTACGCATCGTCGCCTTGGTGAGCCATTACCTGACCAACTAGCTAATGCGCCGCGGGCCCATCCCGTAGTGTTAGGTAAACCCAACTTTTACAATAACACCATGTGGTGTCATTGATTATCCGGTATTAGCTCCGGTTTCCCGAAGTTATCCCAGTCTACAGGGCAGGTTGCCCACGTGTTACTCACCCGTCCGCCGCTAACCTTTCAAGAGCAAGCTCTTGAAAGGTCCGCTCGACTTGCATGTATTAGGCACGCCGCCAGCGTTCGTCCTGAGCCAGGATCAAACTCTCCAATAAAGTGTTTGATTAAGCTCATTGTCACAAACGTGACGTTTTTAAAACATTGACGAGATATCATGTATCTCTTTATTTCGCTTGGCTTTTTGTTCAGTTTTCAAAGAACTTTTTCATGTCTCAAAAGCGACTTCTCTATAATAACAAACAATATAAGATGTGTCAATAATTAATTTAAAAAAATATTTGGTGGAGCCTAGCGGGATCGAACCGCTGACCTCCTGCGTGCAAGGCAGGCGCTCTCCCAGCTGAGCTAAGGCCCCGATAAATGGTCGGGAAGACAGGATTTGAACCTGCGACCCCCTGGTCCCAAACCAGGTGCTCTACCAAGCTGAGCCACTTCCCGTATTAAATTGGCGCGCCCTGAGAGATTCGAACTCCCGACCTTTTGATTCGTAGTCAAACACTCTATCCAGCTGAGCTAAGGGCGCATATGGTGCCGAGGGCCGGACTTGAACCGGCACGGTAGTCACCTACCGCAGGATTTTAAGTCCTGTGTGTCTGCCAATTCCACCACCCCGGCAAAGCAGACTATTTTTTTGGAGCGGAAGACGGGACTCGAACCCGCGACCCTCACCTTGGCAAGGTGATGTTCTACCACTGAACTACTTCCGCAAATAAAATGGTGCGGGTGAAGGGACTCGAACCCCCACGTCAAAGACACTAGATCCTAAGTCTAGCGCGTCTGCCAATTCCGCCACACCCGCATTATAACATTGTAAAATGGTGAGCCATGAAGGACTCGAACCTTCGACCCTCTGATTAAAAGTCAGATGCTCTACCAACTGAGCTAATGGCTCGAAATAATAAACTTATATATGTCCAAAATGGTGCCGGCGAGAGGACTTGAACCCCCAACCTACTGATTACAAGTCAGTTGCTCTACCAATTGAGCTACACCGGCATAATGGTGGAGGATGACGGGCTCGAACCGCCGACCCCCTGCTTGTAAGGCAGGTGCTCTCCCAGCTGAGCTAATCCTCCAATATTGCCGCCTAGCGACGTCCTACTCTCACAGGGGGAAGCCCCCAACTACCATCGGCGCTGAAGAGCTTAACTTCCGTGTTCGGCATGGGAACGGGTGTGACCTCTTCGCTATCGCCACTAGACTTATAAAATTGTGATAAGCTGCGAATTTCTTCGTCAGTTTCAATTCTTGCGGTGCTCCGACGTACAGGATGTACTAGTGCCGACGTTGTCACAGGACGTGACGAACTTAGTCGGTTACCTTTCCGATACGCTCCACTCCTCAGAATTTCACTTCCTCGAACTTCTTGCTTCTGAAAATCCTTTTTTAAGTTGTGATAAGCTTCGAAGTGATTCGATGCTTATGATTGAGAGTCATTCTCTCAAAACTGGATAATGTACTAGAAGAATATCAACGCTTTATGTTTTGGATAAGCCCTCGACCGATTAGTATCTCTCAGCTCCACGTGTCACCACGCTTCCACCCGAGACCTATCAACCTCATCATCTCTAAGGGGTCTTACTTACTTAACGTAATGGGAAATCTCATCTTGAGGGGGGCTTCACGCTTAGATGCTTTCAGCGCTTATCCCGTCCACACGTAGCTACCCAGCTATGCTCCTGGCGGAACAACTGGTACACCAGCGGTGTGTCCATCCCGGTCCTCTCGTACTAAGGACAGCTCCTCTCAAATTTCCTACGCCCACGACGGATAGGGACCGAACTGTCTCACGACGTTCTGAACCCAGCTCGCGTACCGCTTTAATGGGCGAACAGCCCAACCCTTGGGACCTACTTCAGCCCCAGGATGCGATGAGCCGACATCGAGGTGCCAAACCTCCCCGTCGATGTGGACTCTTGGGGGAGATAAGCCTGTTATCCCCAGGGTAGCTTTTATCCGTTGAGCGATGGCCCTTCCATGCGGAACCACCGGATCACTAAGCCCGACTTTCGTCCCTGCTCGACTTGTAGGTCTCGCAGTCAAGCTCCCTTATGCCTTTGCACTCTACGAATGATTTCCAACCATTCTGAGGGAACCTTTGGGCGCCTCCGTTACTGTTTAGGAGGCGACCGCCCCAGTCAAACTGCCCACCTGACACTGTCCCTGAACCGGATCACGGTTCGAGGTTAGAACTTCAATACAGCCAGGGTAGTATCCCACCGACGCCTCCACGTAAGCTGGCGCTCACGCTTCCAAGGCTCCTACCTATCCTGTACAAGCTGTACCAAAATCCAATATCAAGCTACAGTAAAGCTCCATGGGGTCTTTCCGTCCTGTCGCGGGTAACCTGCATCTTCACAGGTAATATAATTTCACCGGGTCTCTCGTTGAGACAGTGTCCAAGTCGTTACACCATTCGTGCGGGTCGGAACTTACCCGACAAGGAATTTCGCTACCTTAGGACCGTTATAGTTACGGCCGCCGTTTACTGGGGCTTCGGTTCACAGCTTCGGCTTGCGCCTAACCACTCCCCTTAACCTTCCAGCACCGGGCAGGTGTCAGCCCCTATACTTCGCCTTGCGGCTTCGCAGAGACCTGTGTTTTTGCTAAACAGTCGCTTGGACCTATTCACTGCGGCTCTCTCGGGCATACACCCTAACAGAGCACCCCTTCTCCCGAAGTTACGGGGTCATTTTGCCGAGTTCCTTAACGAGAGTTCTCCCGAGCGTCTTAGAATTCTCTTCCCGCCTACCTGTGTCGGTTTGCGGTACGGGCACCTCTCACCTCGCTAGAGGCTTTTCTTGGCAGTGTAGGATCAGGAACTTCGGTACTTAATTTCCCTCGCTATCACAGCTCAGCCTTTATGGTAAGCGGATTTGCCTACTTACCAGCCTAACTGCTTAGACGCGCATCCATCAGCGCGCTTACCCTACCTTACTGCGTCCCCCCATTGCTCAAACGGTGAGGAGGTGGTACAGGAATTTCAACCTGTTGTCCATCGCCTACGCCTTTCGGCCTCGGCTTAGGTCCCGACTTACCCTGAGCGGACGAGCCTTCCTCAGGAAACCTTAGGCTTTCGACGGAGGGGATTCTCACCCCTCTTTTCGCTACTCATACCGGCATTCTCACTTCTAAGCGCTCCACCAGTCCTTCCGGTCTGACTTCGCTGCACTTAGAACGCTCCCCTACCCCTGTCCGTAAGGACAAGCCGTAGCTTCGGTGATACGTTTAGCCCCGGTACATTTTCGGCGCAGAGTCACTCGACCAGTGAGCTATTACGCACTCTTTAAATGGTGGCTGCTTCTAAGCCAACATCCTGGTTGTCTGGGCAACTCCACATCCTTTACCACTTAACGTATACTTGGGGACCTTAGCTGACGGTCTGGGCTGTTTCCCTCTTGACTACGGATCTTAGCACTCGCAGTCTGACTCCCGAGGATAAGTATTTGGCATTCGGAGTTTGACTGAGTTCGGTAATCCTGTGGGGACCCCTAGCCCAATCAGTGCTCTACCTCCAATACTCTTCCCTCGAGGCTAGCCCTAAAGCTATTTCGGGGAGAACCAGCTATTTCCGAGTTCGATTGGCATTTCACCCCTACCCACACCTCATCCCCGCATTTTTCAACATGCGTGGGTTCGGGCCTCCATTCAGTGTTACCTGAACTTCACCCTGGACATGGGTAGATCACACGGTTTCGGGTCTACGACCACGTACTTATTCGCCCTATTCAGACTCGCTTTCGCTGCGGCTCCGCCTTA
Source organism: Alkalihalobacterium alkalinitrilicum (assembly GCF_002019605.1). Lineage (NCBI taxonomy): Bacteria > Bacillati > Bacillota > Bacilli > Caryophanales > Bacillaceae > Alkalihalobacterium > Alkalihalobacterium alkalinitrilicum. The sequence goes on from NZ_KV917368.1 coordinate 3,644,726, forward strand.
TCAGCTTAACCTTGCACGGGATCGTAACTCGCCGGTTCATTCTACAAAAGGCACGCCATCACCCGTAAATGGGCTCTGACTACTTGTAGGCACACGGTTTCAGGATCTCTTTCACTCCCCTTCCGGGGTGCTTTTCACCTTTCCCTCACGGTACTGGTTCACTATCGGTCACTAGGGAGTATTTAGCCTTGGGAGATGGTCCTCCCTGCTTCCGACGGGGTTTCACGTGTCCCGCCGTACTCAGGATCCGTCTCGGAGAGACGATCATTTTGGCTACAGGGTTGTTACCTTCTCTGACGGGTCTTTCCAGACCGCTTCGCCTATGATCGTCTTTTCTTACTCCATGTGAGACGTCCTACAACCCCAAGAGGCAAGCCTCTTGGTTTGGGCTAATTCCGTTTCGCTCGCCGCTACTCAGGAAATCGCATTTGCTTTCTCTTCCTCTGGGTACTTAGATGTTTCAGTTCCCCAGGTCTGCCTCCTCATACCCTATGTATTCAGGTATGGGTACCATCCCATTACGGATGGTGGGTTCCCCCATTCGGATATCCCCGGATCAAAGCTTACTTACAGCTCCCCGAGGCATTTCGCTGTTCGTCGCGTCCTTCTTCGGCTCCTAGTGCCAAGGCATTCACCGTGCGCCCTTTCTAGCTTAACCTACGTTTTAAAATAAGCTACGAATTTCTTCGTCAGTTTTGTCCTTCCGGTACTCACGTATGTTAGATACGATCCGTTACTCAGGACTTCACTTCCTCGAACTTCTTGCTTCTTTTAAAACTTATAAAGTTTATCAAAAAACTTAAATAACTATAAAGGTTGTTGAATTCTTGACGACTCAAGTTACTCTTGGTTACACAATGTGCAACCCAGTGAAATCTTGATGTCATTTCTAGTCATTATCCAGTTTTCAAAGAACCACTAAATCTCCAATAGATAAAAAATTCACTCCTGAAATTAAAAAGCAACTTTTAAATAATACATTGGAGACAGTACAAAATCAAGCGTAATTTTTGGTGGAGCCTAGCGGGATCGAACCGCTGACCTCCTGCGTGCAAGGCAGGCGCTCTCCCAGCTGAGCTAAGGCCCCTTTTTTTAAAAAATAAAGATAATTTAAAGCTATGGTGGGCCTAAGTGGACTCGAACCACCGACCTCACGCTTATCAGGCGTGCGCTCTAACCAGCTGAGCTATAGGCCCTTATTCAACCTGCCATTAAATTTAATTATAGAGAGTTTTGAGTTCTCTCAAAACTGAACAAAAAAGACCAAAGCGTACATACTCGAAGTATGCATCGACTAGAGTAAATACTCCATAGAAAGGAGGTGATCCAGCCGCACCTTCCGATACGGCTACCTTGTTACGACTTCACCCCAATCATCTGTCCCACCTTAGGCGGCTGGCTCCAAAAGGTTACCCCACCGACTTCGGGTGTTACAAACTCTCGTGGTGTGACGGGCGGTGTGTACAAGGCCCGGGAACGTATTCACCGCGGCATGCTGATCCGCGATTACTAGCGATTCCGGCTTCATGTAGGCGAGTTGCAGCCTACAATCCGAACTGAGAATGGTTTTATGGGATTGGCTCGACCTCGCGGTTTCGCTGCCCTTTGTACCATCCATTGTAGCACGTGTGTAGCCCAGGTCATAAGGGGCATGATGATTTGACGTCATCCCCACCTTCCTCCGGTTTGTCACCGGCAGTCACCTTAGAGTGCCCAACTAAATGCTGGCAACTAAGATCAAGGGTTGCGCTCGTTGCGGGACTTAACCCAACATCTCACGACACGAGCTGACGACAACCATGCACCACCTGTCACCTTGTCCCCCGAAGGGGAACGCTCTGTCTCCAGAGGTGTCAAGGGATGTCAAGACCTGGTAAGGTTCTTCGCGTTGCTTCGAATTAAACCACATGCTCCACCGCTTGTGCGGGCCCCCGTCAATTCCTTTGAGTTTCAGCCTTGCGGCCGTACTCCCCAGGCGGAGTGCTTAATGTGTTAACTTCGGCACTAAGGGCATCGAAACCCCTAACACCTAGCACTCATCGTTTACGGCGTGGACTACCAGGGTATCTAATCCTGTTTGCTCCCCACGCTTTCGCGCCTCAGCGTCAGTTACAGACCAGAGAGTCGCCTTCGCCACTGGTGTTCCTCCACATCTCTACGCATTTCACCGCTACACGTGGAATTCCACTCTCCTCTTCTGTACTCAAGTCTTCCAGTTTCCAATGACCCTCCACGGTTGAGCCGTGGGCTTTCACATCAGACTTAAAAGACCGCCTGCGCGCGCTTTACGCCCAATAATTCCGGACAACGCTTGCCACCTACGTATTACCGCGGCTGCTGGCACGTAGTTAGCCGTGGCTTTCTGGTTAGGTACCGTCAAGGTACCGCCCTATTCGAACGGTACTTGTTCTTCCCTAACAACAGAGCTTTACGACCCGAAGGCCTTCATCACTCACGCGGCGTTGCTCCGTCAGACTTTCGTCCATTGCGGAAGATTCCCTACTGCTGCCTCCCGTAGGAGTCTGGGCCGTGTCTCAGTCCCAGTGTGGCCGATCACCCTCTCAGGTCGGCTACGCATCGTCGCCTTGGTGAGCCATTACCTCACCAACTAGCTAATGCGCCGCGGGCCCATCCCGTAGTGTTAGGTAAACCCAACTTTTACAATAACACCATGTGATGTTATTGATTATCCAGTATTAGCTCCGGTTTCCCGAAGTTATCCCAGTCTACAGGGCAGGTTGCCCACGTGTTACTCACCCGTCCGCCGCTAACCTTTCAAGAGCAAGCTCTTGAAAGGTCCGCTCGACTTGCATGTATTAGGCACGCCGCCAGCGTTCGTCCTGAGCCAGGATCAAACTCTCCAATAAAGTGTTTGATTAAGCTCATCGTCACAAACGTGACGTTTTTAAAACTTTGACGAGATATCATGTATCTCTTTATTTCGCTTGGCTTTTTGTTCAGTTTTCAAAGAACTTGCCTGCTGCTGTGACAGCGACTTTACTAATATAACACGTTCGTAAATTAGAGTCAATATTATTTTTTCATCTTTTTTAAACGTGTTTTTATTTTCATCTAGAAAAGATGGATTGCTATCTATTATACTGATTGTCCCCCAAAAATAAACAGTATTTTTAAGGAAAAAAATACAAACACAATCTTCATTATTACGTTATTAATTTTATACTCACATCTCATTCCATATTAACAACTAAAAAGTGCCTGCTACGCCTATACCAAAATAATAGCTACATCGAATACATTGAGGCTTTTATTGGCTCACCGAAGGCGCGCAGACACTAAATTAATCTATTTTATTCATCATGCGTTTCACGGTGGCGCATTTGTGGGAATAATAATACATCTCGAATAGAAGGTGAATTTGTTAATAACATCACTAGACGATCGATACCAATTCCTAAACCACCAGTTGGAGGCATACCATATTCTAGTGCTTCTACAAAATCTTCGTCCATCATATGTGCTTCGTCATCACCTTGTTCTCTTTCTTTTAACTGGTCTTCAAATCTTTCTCTTTGATCAATTGGATCATTCAGCTCTGTAAATGCATTCGCATGCTCGCGTCCGACAATAAAGAGTTCAAAACGATCCGTAAATCGACCATCTTCAGGATTTTTCTTTGCTAACGGTGAAATTGCCGTTGGGTGTCCAAATATAAAAGTAGGTTGAATAAGTTTCTCTTCTACAAAATGCTCAAAAAATTCATTTACGACATGTCCATATGTCATCGTATCCTTCACAGGAACCTTATGCGCTTTTGCAATAGCTCGTGCTTCTTCATCGCTCATTTCCTTCCAGAAATCCACACCTGCATACTCTTTAATTGCATCAACCATATGAAGTCTTTTCCATTCAGGTTTTAAATCTACTTCATATTCACCATATTGTACCGTCGTACCGCCTAATACTTCTTCAGCTATGTGCGCAATCAAGTTTTCCGTCAGATTCATAATATCTTGATAATCAGCATAGGCCTCATATAACTCAATCATTGTAAATTCTGGATTGTGACGAGTAGATACACCTTCATTACGGAATACTCGTCCAATTTCATATACTTTTTCTAAACCACCGACAATGAGACGCTTCAAATGAAGTTCAATCGCAATTCTCATATAAAGTGTCATATCTAGAGCATTATGATGCGTCACAAACGGGCGTGCTGATGCCCCCCCAGCTATTGAATGCATCATAGGCGTTTCCACTTCCAAGTATCCCCTACTATCTAAATAACGTCTCATTGATTGCAAAATTTTACTTCTTAATACAAACGTATCACGAACCTCAGGGTTAACAATTAAGTCGACGTACCGTTGACGATAACGTTGCTCAATATCTTTTAACCCATGGAATTTGTCTGGTAATGGACGCAATGCCTTCGTAAGTAATTGGAAGTCTGTGACTTTAACCGATAGCTCTCCCACTTTTGTTTTAAAGGCTACACCTGACACACCCACCATATCCCCGATGTCAATCGTATTGAACAACTCATACGCCTCTTCACCTACAGCGTCTTGACGTACATAAATTTGGATTTTCCCTGTTAAATCTTGAATATGAGCAAAACCCGCTTTTCCTTTCCCTCGTTTTGTCATAATTCTTCCTGCAAGGATTACTTCATACTTTTGTTCTTCAAGTTGCTCTTTCGTTATTTCCCCAAATTGCTCTGTCATGTCATTAGCAGAGTGTGTACGTACAAACTTACTTCCAAAAGGATCGACACCTTTATCTACTATTTTTTTTAATTTTTCACGACGAACAGCTAATTGATCATTTAACTCTAATTCTTGTGTCATGTCATCAACTCCTAATTCTTATTTCCGATAAACTTTACGGATGAACATTCTAATTATGTAACTGATTACGTTAGTAAAAGTACGGTTTGGCATATATGTAGAAAAACTGCCAGTAAATACTGGCAGTATGTTATAATCTCAGACGAATTATAGAAAAGTAAGCTGATAAAGTCAACTATCTTAACCTATTTCAACCAACTCGTTTATTCTTGCTTCGACCTCATCTATATAAGCATAGAGGGAGTCGTTTACATCCTCACGAGTTTCAAAATGATTAATTTGATCTCTTACTTTTGAATTCCCACGTATACCTTTTAAATACCATGCGGCATGCTTTCTCATCTCACGAACCGCTACTTTTTCACCCTTTAAGTCTATTAAACGGTCTAAATGAAGCATACAAACATCTATTTTTTCACGAGGAGTTGGATCACCAGGTAGTTCACCCGTTTCTAAATAATGTACCGTTCGATAAAGCATCCACGGGTTTCCTAATGCAGCTCTTCCGATCATTACACCATCAACGCCCGTAGTATCTAACATTCGCTTAGCATCCTCAGGCGTTTTTATATCCCCGTTACCAATTACTGGTATATTCACTGATTCTTTTACTTCTTTAATGATATCCCAATTGGCTACCCCTTCATACATTTGTACACGAGTTCTTCCATGTACAGCGACAGCGCTACCGCCTGCTCGTTCAACTGCGCTGGCATTTTCAATAGCAAAGATATGTTCTTCATCCCAACCGATACGCATTTTCACAGTTACAGGCTTATCAACAGCATCTACTACAGCTGATACCATTTCATAGATTTTATTTGGATCAAGTAGCCACCTTGCACCCGCATCACATTTCGTGATCTTAGGTACTGGACACCCCATGTTAATATCGATAATATCAGCATTCGTGTTTTTATCTACAAATTTAGCAGCTTCAACTAACGTTTCTTTTTCACCACCAAAAATTTGTAAACTCAATGGCTTCTCACGTTCATCTACAAATAGCATACTTAACGACTTTTCATTTTTGTGTAAAATTGCTTTATCACTTACCATCTCGGCACAAACAAGGCCTGCACCGAATTCTTTCGCAATTAAACGGAAGGCTGGATTACATACACCTGCCATTGGAGCTAATACAACTTGGTTTTTCATTTTAATATTTCCTATTTTCAACATCACTTTCACCTCCAACTTTCAGAACTATTTATTTGAAGTCAATTCTTCTTTACTTATTTGTAAAGCTGTTACTATCTTTTCAATTAAATCTTCGGTTGGAACCCTCGTTCCTCTTTCAACTTCACCCAACACAGAAATCGAGATCCCCAAAGTGTGTGCAAACGATTCTTGTGTATAACCTTTCAGCTTCCGAAAAGCCCGTATTCTCCTACCCCATTGTTCATTCTCCATACTATAACACCTTCTTTATCTGTTAACCTTCTATAGATTTCCGAAACTGTTTTCTGCTCATGAGGCAGCTTTAATTTAGGGTTAATCTCCATTAACGGAATAATGACAAAACTTCGCTCACTCATTCTTGGGTGAGGAATAGTCAAATCATTCACCTTAATATTTTCTTGATTATAGAGTAAAATGTCAAGGTCTAATGTTCTTGGACCCCAGCGAATAGGTGTATTTCTTTTTGCCTTACTTTCTATATTTTGGGTTATTTCTAAAAGTTCCTCAGGTTTATATGAAGTGGAGACCTCTACAACCATGTTTAAAAAATTTTGTTGGTCTAAATAACCAACTGGTGCTGTTTCGTAAATAGACGAAACTCTTTTTACTGTAATTTGTTTCTCATTGTCTAATTCTTTCACCCCAAGTAATAGGTGATCTTCCCTTACTCCAATATTTGAACCCAATCCAATATATACAAGATTATTCACCGGTTCTACTCCTTGTAATTTCTACAGCTACAGAATGATAATGGCCATTAATTGGGGGATCAGGTTTTATTACTTTTATCGTACAAGATTGAACATTAGGAAATGTTTTCAATAGAGATGAGCAGATACGTTCAGCAATTGTTTCTACTAACTTAAAGGTTTGATTTTCAACAATATCTTTCGTAATTTCATATACCTCTGCATAATTCACGGTTTGGTTTAAATCATCGTTTTTTCCTGCCTCTTTCAAACTTAATGATAACACCGCATCGACCTTGAAACGTTGACCAAGTTTTGTCTCTTCTGGAAAAACACCATGGTATCCATAGAATTGCATTTGTTCAATAATAATCTTGTCTGTCATCTTACACACCTTTCCCTAACATCGCATCCATCATTTTTACCATTCGACTCATTTCTAAAACATCATGCACTCTTACAATATGACAGCCTTTAGCCACACCAAGGCAAACGGTCGCACCTGTCCCTTCTACTCGTTGATCAACTGGTAGGTCAAGAGTCTTCGCAATAAACGATTTTCGCGAAGTTCCTAATAACACAGGATAACCGAGCGCAACGATTTCATCTAACCTTCTCATCACCTCAAGGTTTTGTTCATATGTTTTTGCAAATCCAACTCCAGGATCTAGGATAATTTGATCATCATTTACCCCTGCCTTATGACAAATATCAATACTTTCTTGTAAATCGTTTTTCATATCTTCAAGTAAGTTTGAATAATTGGTATTGGCTCGATTATGTGTGAGAATAATCGGAACATCGTAGGTTGCAGCTACATCAGCCATCTGTGGATCAGCCTTCGCTCCCCAGATATCGTTTATAATAGACGCTCCTGCTTCAATTGCTTGTTTTGCTACTTCACTTTTGTACGTGTCAATTGAAATGGGCACATTAACTTCTTTAGCAATCGCTGAAATAATGGGAATAACCCTTTTCAATTCCTCATTTTGCTCGACTTTTTCATAACCAGGTCTTGTGGACTCACCACCAATATCAATAATTTTTGCACCTTGACTCACCATTCTTTTCGCATGGTAAACAGCAGCGTCTACCTCATTAAATTGACCACCATCCGAAAATGAATCTGGGGTTACATTTAAAATCCCCATAACCGTCGTTTCATCCAAAAATTCAGTTGCTCTCAACTTAATAGGATTTATCTGTATCGTCATATTAACTGAACTCCTTTTTAGGTAATTCCCTTCGACTGTTAAGCTGCTTTCTAAGTTGCTGATAAAATAAGCGTAACTTGGTAGCTATCGGCATGGCTGGATTATAGTTTGTCTTTTCATCGACATCACGAAGAGAAACAATTTCTTGAATTGAATTGGTAACAAATGCTTCATCTGCTTCAAGCAGTTCACGCTGACTGTAATACCCTTCTTTATATTCAATTCCTATTTGATCCAATAATGTTAAAACAAAATGTCTCGTAACTCCATTTAGTATTCCCGTTTCAATCGCAGGTGTATAAACAATATTATTTTTCACCCAAAAAAGGTTAGAAACAATTCCTTCTGCCAGATGGCCTTCTTTGGTTAGAAATATTCCTTCTACACCTGCATCAGGGCCTATTTCTTTTTTCCCAATAATATTGTTCAAGTAGTGATGTGATTTTAAACGTTTTGTTCCTTCAGGTGAGTTCCGTTTTGTCTCTAAGAGTACACCGCGTTTACTGTATTCCAATATCTCAGGTAATGGTTTCACATACACAATTGTTGAAGGTTGTTCATATGGATCTACTTGAAGTCCTAATGGGCCAACTCCTGCAGAAACATTCCACCTGACGTATGCATTCGTAAGATTATTCTTCTCTAATAACTCCCGTAAAATAGCAATAATTTCTACTTGATTATAATCCCAATGAATCGATAATTGTTTTATACTTTCCCGAAGGCGCTGAAAATGGTCATCCACAAGAAATGGATGACCTTCATAAATACGAAATGTTTCGAATACACCTAATCCATACATAAAACCATGATCAAAAACTGAGATTTTTGCATCGTTAGCTTGTACAATTTCTCCATTTACATAGATGTACATGCAGAAGTACGCCCCCTATAGCAATCAATAAAATTACGCAATAGTTTTTTCCCAGCATCGGTCATAATTGATTCAGGATGAAATTGAACTCCCTCTATAGGAAGAGTCTTATGACGAAGCCCCATAATTTCACCTTCACTAGTTTCTGCTGTTATTTCCAAACATTCAGGAAACGACTCTCGTTCGACGATTAATGAATGATATCGAGTCGCAGTAAAAGGCATTTCAATCCCTTGAAAGATCGTTTTCTCGTCATGATTAATTTTTGAAGTTTTCCCGTGCATTAGCCGCTCAGCACGGACCACTTGACCGCCAAATACTTGTCCAATGGACTGATGCCCTAGACACACGCCAAAGATCGGGATTTTACCAGCAAAGTATTCAATAGCTTTTAAACTAATTCCTGCTTCATTTGGGCTACACGGGCCGGGTGATATCATTAAATAATCAGGGTTAAGCTGTTCTATTTCAGCAATTGTAATTTCATCATTTCTTCTTACAACTAGCTCTTCACCCATCTCACCTAAATATTGCACTAAATTGTACGTAAACGAATCGTAATTATCAATCATTAAAATCATTATTGTTCCTCCTCAGCTCTACTTTACTTTTTCTTTACTTACCTCTTCTTCGCTCAACTCTTTCGCACGCCAAAGTGCTGTTGCTTTCTTTAATGATTCTTTATATTCATGTTGTGGATTAGAGTCAATGACAATCCCAGCCCCTGCCTGAACATAGGCAAGCCCATCCTTTGCAAGTATCGTTCGGATAACGATATTCAACTCCATATCTCCATTATAACCGATCCAACCGATGGAACCAGTGTAAACACCTCTTCTTACAGGCTCAAGTTCTTCGATAATTTCCATCGTTCGAACTTTTGGCGCACCTGTAATCGTTCCACCTGGAAATGTTGCACGAATAACATCATATGCATCCTTCTCTTGTGAAAGTTTTCCTTTTACGTTCGAGACAATATGCATAACATGTGAATATTTTTCAATGACCATTAATTCATCTACTTCAACAGAACCAAATTCACATACTCTACCTAAATCATTTCTCTCTAGGTCAACAAGCATTATATGTTCTGCACGCTCTTTTTCATTTTCTATTAATGTCTTCGCATTTCTTTCATCTTCTTCTTCTGTTTTTCCTCTTGATCGCGTTCCTGCGATTGGTCTTGTACTTACTTCATCACCAGCTTTTTTTACGAGAAGTTCTGGTGAACCGCTTGTGATTTGAAAATCAGGTGTATGAAAATAAGCCATATAAGGAGATGGGTTAACTTCACGCAATTTTTCATAAATATGAAGCGGGTCGGTATTGAGTGGTTTCGCTTGGCGAACAGACAAATTTACTTGGAAGATATCTCCTGCTGCAATATAGTCTTGAATTTCTTCGACCGCCCTTGAAAACTCTTCTTCAGATAGGGAGGCTGTCCATTCATTTTGACTCTTTTCTTTTATACGTTGCCATTCCCAAGCACCTACAGGTTGTAACCACGCCGCTTTATAAGTTTCTAAGCGCTCTAATGCCTTGTTTTGTTCACTCTTTTTATAATGAACAATAACTGTTAGTTGCTCATTCTCGACGTCATACACAAATACATCGTCAAAAACTAAAAAATATAGGTCTTCCATACCTAAGTCATCTTGAGCCAGTGCTGGAAGTTTCTCTATTTGTCTAACAAGATCATAACTAATGTAGCCAACAGCACCTCCTTGAAACGGTGGAGCGTCTGTGCAAAAGCTTCGCTGCTGTTCTTTCATCCACGCTCTCATATTCGTCAGAAGGTCCCCTGTTCGCGTTTCAACTTGCCCATTAGAATGAATGGTTAATGTTTGACCTTTTCCTCTTAATGTGGCAATTGGCTTTAGACCGATAATGTGATACCTTCCAGCTCTCCCACTCTCTAATAACACATGGTAAGGTTCTTCTTTTGAAAGCTGCTTATATTGTTGAAACCAAACGCTTTCTTTTAATGGGATTTTAGCTGTCAACACTTGACGGGTATTTACAGAATTGTCTTGAAGCAATTAACTCACTCTCCTCATTAATGGCGCGTGATGTCCAACCATTTTTCTTACCGTTTATTCTACAACAATTTATAAAAAGCGCAACATTTAAATGGAAAATGTCCCTACAGCAATGGATTTCATCATAGCTTTAGAACTTACACGTAAATAGAAAAAGAGGCTGACAATTTATGAGTCAGCCCCCTGTTTTATTTATTCATCAAATTGGTAAAGTGGAGTTGATAAGTAACGCTCACCGTTACTTGGTATAATCGCTACTACTTTCTTACCTGCACCTAATTTTTCTGCTACTTGGATCGCTGCATAGATTGCTGCACCAGAAGAAATTCCACCTAGGATACCTTCTTCACGTCCTGCACGGCGTGCATATTCAAAAGCTTGATCGTTTGTAACTTTGATCACTTCATCATAAACTTTTGTGTCTAGAATAGATGGTACAAAACCTGCGCCAATTCCTTGAATTTTATGAGGACCTGGTTTTCCACCTGACAAAACAGGAGAGTCAGCAGGCTCTACTGCATAAATTTTTAATTCAGGGAAGTTCTCTTTTAGTAAACCACCTGCACCTGTAATTGTTCCACCTGTTCCAATTCCAGAAATAAAAGCATCAACACTTCCATCTACTTGTTCAAGAAGCTCTTTCCCTGTTGTTTCACGGTGAATTTCTGGATTTGCTTCATTTTCAAATTGTTGAGGCATGAAATAACCGTCTTCTTTCGATAATTCAGTAGCCTTACGAATTGCACCACCCATGCCTTCTGGTCCTGGAGTTAGTACTAATTCAGCACCATAGGCTCTAAGTAAGTTACGACGCTCAATACTCATCGTTTCAGGCATTACTAATTTTGTTTTATATCCTTTAGCTGAAGCTACCATTGCTAATCCAATTCCTGTATTTCCACTTGTCGGTTCAACAATTGTATCTTCAGGCTTAAGACGTCCATCTTTCTCAGCCGCTTCAATCATTGCTAATGCAATACGGTCTTTTACACTGCTTCCAGGGTTAAAGTATTCAAGCTTTAAGTAAATATCCGCAGCCCCTTCAGGTACGATTCGGTTTAACTTTACTAATGGCGTTTGTCCAATTAAATCTGTAATTGAGTTTGCTACACGCATGCTAACTTCCCCTTTCATTAATACCGAGTAAATTCATTGGTTTTATTAAGATTATAGTAGCAAATGATTTCCATTAAGTCAACGGATTTTTTTGATAATTTAACCCTATTGACTTTCACCTGTTTCTATTAGCAATGTTTCTAACTCTTCTTTAGAGAATAAGTACGATTCGTTACAGAAGTTACATCGAGTTTCAGCTTGTCCTTCTTCATCTATCATTGATTGTATTTCTTTTGCACCCAGACTAATAATAGCGTTTTCAAACCTTTTCTTTGAGCATGTGCAGGAAAACTTAACATCCATTCGATCCAATATTTTTAAATTATCTGCACCTAGTAATTCTTGTAATATTTCTTCAGGTGTTTTTCCTGCTTCGATTAACTTCGATATCGGCGGTATTATACTTAATCGCTTCTCGATCATTTCTACGATTTCATCATCAGCTCCTGGCATCATTTGAAGGATAAACCCTCCAGAAGCCAGTATTGAGTGATCAGGGTTTACAAGAACACCGACACCTACCGCCGATGGCAGTTGTTCAGATGTTACGAAGTAATACGTAAAATCCTCACCTAATTCTCCGGAAATAAGCGGAACACTTCCTGTAAAATAATCTCTAAGGCCTAAATCTTTTACAACGGACAATTGACCATTAGTTCCTACCGCTCGTGCTACATCTAGTTTCCCGTGCGCATTTAAATCAAAATGAACATGAGGGTTTTTAACATACCCTCTTGTTTCCCCTTTAGCATTCGTATCGACAATGATATGGCCAATAGGTCCATCTCCTTCGATTTTTACGGTAATTTTATTATCACCTTTTAACATTGCCCCCATCATCGTTGCTGCTGTCATTGCTCTTCCTAACGCAGCTGATGCTGTTGGCCATGTGTCTTGTCTCCTAGCCGCTTCACCGACCATATCCGTCGTTCTCGTAGCGTATGCTCTAACTTTTCCGTCAAAGGCAATTGCCTTTACAAGGTAATCACTCATGCTCTTCTTCCTTCCTTGCATTTTTCAAATAAATCATTTGAAGACCCTTCAATGTTAAAAACGGATCAACTATTTCAATGGTTTTTGATTCTTGTCCAATAAGCGAAGCTAATCCTCCAGTAGCAATAACTCTAGGTTCTACTGACGATTGCTCTTTCATTCTTCTTACAATTTCATCAACTTGACCTACGTATCCATAAAAAATTCCCGCTTGCATTGCATTTACCGTGTTTTTTCCAACAACTGCAGGTGGTTTTGAAATTTCAATACGAGGAAGTTTCGATGCTCTTGTATAAAGAGCTTCAGTTGATATGCCGACTCCTGGTGCAATCGCTCCCCCCATATATTGCTTTTCTTCATTTATATAGCAGAAAGTCGTCGCTGTACCGAAGTCCACAATAATTAAAGGACTCCCATACATATGAATGGCTGAAACCGCATTTACGATTCGATCTGCACCTACTTCTCTTGGATTTTCATATTTAATATTTAACCCTGTTTTAATGCCAGGTCCTATAACGATTGGATCGATATTAAAGTATTTTTTACACATTTTTTCAAGCGCAAACATAATCGGTGGCACAACCGAAGAAATGATGATTCCATCGATCTCCGTTATTGCAACATCTTTGTCATGGAATAAACTTTTAACCATCATTCCAAACTCATCTTCAGTTTTATCCCGACTTGTAGCAATTCTCCAATGATGAATTAGCTGATCCTCATCATACACCCCAAGGACAATATTCGTATTACCAACATCTACAACAAATATCATAATTGCTTCACCACTTTTCACTTTATTTTATGTATGTATACCTTACCTTAATTTTATCACTTTAAAAAGAAAATAGGATGTCTTTAGACATCCTATTTTCTGATTATTTATCTGTCTTATTTTCTTCTTCTGATTTCGGCTTATCACCTTGTTCATCTGAAGACTTGACTTCACTCTTATCTTTCGGTTCAGTCTCATCTTTTTTAGAAGAAATATTTACTTTCACATCACCGTCTTGAACCGTTTCCGACTTTGCTTCTTGTTGTTTTCGGTACGCATCGGTATGATGGTTCTCAGGAAGCTTCCCTTCGTTAACAAGTGATTTAATTTGTTCTGCGTCTAACGTTTCAAGTTCCATTAACGTTTCGGCTACAAGATCTAACTTATCTTTATGAGCTAGAAGGATTTGTTTACATTGCTCATAGCACTCTTTAATGAAACGCTGTACTTCTAAGTCAATTTCATAAGCAATTTGATCACTATAATTTTGTTCATTTTGGATGTCTCGGCCTAAGAAAACTTGACCTCCAGAGTTTTGTCCGAATTGCATTGGACCCAGCTTTTCACTCATTCCATACTCGGTTACCATCTTACGTGCAATACCTGTTGCTCGCTGGAAGTCGTTATGAGCTCCAGTTGACACTTCACCAAAGGTAATCTCTTCGGCCACACGACCACCTAGTAGGCCCATAATTTTATCGAGTAACTCTGGCTTTGTCATAAAGTAACGATCTTCTTTTGGAAGCATGACGGCATAACCCCCAGCTTGACCTCTTGGAACAATAGTTACTTTGTGAACCATGTCGGCATTTTCAAGCTTTACACCTACGACAGTATGTCCTGCTTCATGCCATGCAACAATTTTCTTTTCCTTCGCAGAAATAACACGACTCTTCTTAGCTGGACCAGCAATGACCCGATCAATAGCCTCTTCGATGTGGATCATATTTACTTTCTTATTATCATGCCGCGCAGCAACTAGTGCTGCTTCATTGAGAAGATTTTCTAAATCAGCACCAGAAAATCCAGGTGTTCTGGCTGCAATGGCCTTTAGATCTACGTCATCCGCAAGTGGTTTATTTCTCGCATGAACTTTTAATATATCTTCACGGCCTTTAACATCTGGTCGCCCTACTAATATTTGTCGGTCAAAACGTCCTGGACGTAATAACGCTGGATCTAAAATATCAGCACGGTTTGTTGCCGCGATAATAATAATCCCTTCATTCGCACTAAATCCATCCATCTCAACAAGTAATTGGTTTAACGTTTGCTCACGTTCATCGTGACCTCCACCTAAACCAGCTCCACGTTGTCGACCAACTGCATCAATCTCATCAATAAAGATAATACATGGTGCATTTTTCTTCGCATTTTCGAATAGGTCACGTACACGGGATGCACCGACCCCAACAAACATTTCAACAAAGTCAGAACCACTGATGGAGAAGAACGGAACTCCAGCCTCACCTGCAACAGCTCTAGCTAGTAACGTTTTCCCTGTACCAGGCGGCCCCACTAATAAGACCCCTTTAGGAATACGCGCACCAATAGCAGAGAACTTTCTTGGGTCTTTTAAGAATTCAACGACCTCAACAAGTTCTTGCTTTTCTTCATCTGCGCCAGCAACGTCCTTGAATTTGGCTTTCTTCTTATCATCTTGAACCATCTTCGCTTTACTCTTACCAAAGTTCATGACACGGCTTCCGCCACCTTGAGCTTGGCTTAGTAAAAAGAAGAATAGGATAAAAATAATGATAAATGGAATAATCGACGTAAAAAAGGTCACCCAACCACTTGTCTCATCTGCAGGCTCCATGATGAACTCTGGTGTGGCACCCCCACCTTCTTGTGCATCAAACAGTCTTTCAACTGCTAGTTCTGCCCTAGGAATATAGGTTTGAAAAAACTCTCCTTCTGGTGTGTTCACAAGCTGACCTCGAACTAAGTACACTTGTCGTTCTGGCTTTAAAGCAAGAGTGGTTACCTCGCCATTTTGTAGATGTTGATAAAATTCATCAACAGTCATTGGTGTTGTCTCAGTTTGATCACCGCTAAAGACACTGACAATCCCAACGATGACTAGAAAAATTAACAAGTAAAATATCGTGTTACGAAAAATCCGATTCATTCCTGACCTCCTCCCACGTACAATCACAGCTTAAATTATAGTATCATATTTACCACTTTTTTCACAATCTTTACGTCCCATAAATTTCTGGCTTTAATACACCAATATACGGGAGGTTTCGATAACGCTCAGCAAAATCCAAACCATATCCGACAACAAAAGCATCTGGAACGGTAAATCCAGAAAGATCAGGTACTAAATCGACCTTTCTTCCATCTGGTTTATCTAATAGGGTGACAATTTTAACAGACTCCGCTTTCCGGTAATGGAAAAGCTTTACTAAGTAGCTTAGAGTTAAGCCGCTATCTATAATATCTTCTACAATTAAAACGTGACGACCTTCTACCGAAGTATTTAAATCTTTTACAATCTTCACTTCGCCCGTCGAAACGGTTCCAGCTCCATAGCTTGACACATCCATAAAGTCGAGCTCGATATGTGTATCTATTCTCTTCGTTAAATCAGCCATAAAAGGAAGGGCTCCTTTTAATACACCGACAACTAAGGGAAACTTACCGTCATATTCTTTTGTAAGTTTATCCCCTAATTCACGCACTTTCTCTTGTATTTGTTCTTCAGAAATTAATACTTCTTTGATTTCATCCTTCATTATGTGTTATACCCTCCTGTAAATACTGCTGAAAAGAATTATACCGAGCCTTCATGATGAAATTCAAATGAAAGCACTAAATAATTTTGCGACATTTCTGTGACAGCACCTTTTTTAGAATGTCCTAATCCGGGAATCCATATCACTTCATTATTTCCATCAGTAACGAGCGGCCAACCTTTTCGCTTGGACTGCTCTATTTTATGATCAATAAAAATACGACTCACTTTTTTCGATCCTTCCATCCCTATTAACTGGATACGATCGCCATTCATTTTTACTCTAACATTGAGTGGATACTTAAGTCGATCAGCATCACATATAAAAGTATAGGGGTTTCGTTGTTCGCAAGTGAGGTTTGACGTAAATTTTGCACTTATTATTCCCAACTTAGTCGAGATACAACCTGGAACTTTTAATTCGTTCGTAAAAGGTTGTAAACTGTCTAAAGCTGTCGTGAAGCGAAACCGACAATGATGATAGACTCTATCAACGATTACTCCTTTTGGCATATCCAATTGACCTGATGGATGTTGTGAATAAATCAGTTGATGAACGTGTTCAATATGTATAAATGAGAGAGATGGGTAATTTTCCCCGTAAAGATATTTTAATATTAGATGAATCGCCCTTCTTTGTAAAGCAAAGGGTAAATCTTGAAATTGTTGAACAGAAATAATGATTTCTTCATTCGTTCTTTTTTCAATGACATTTTCTAATTGTGTCCGAGTTAATTCTTCGAGATAGATTTGATCAGCATTTAAAGATTCGCTCATACGTTGAAAGTGAATATGTGCTTTTGGATTTTCATTTTTTATAAACGGCAGAACCTCTTGACGAAACCGATTACGAACATATTTATCCGAAAAATTACTTTCATCGATCTTTGGCTGTAATTGTTCTTCCTTACAATATTGCTCGATTTCTGCTTTCGTTATTCCTAAAAAAGGCCGAATTAATGTTCCAGTTGCAAATGGTCTAGATACCGGAATTCCTGTTAGTACATCTCCCTTCGTTCCTCTCACTTGGCTCATTAAAATCGTTTCAATTTGGTCATCTCCATGATGGGCTAATGCTAAATAATGAGCGTCATACTTTTGCATAATTTGGCTAAATACGTCGTAACGACATTTTCTAGCGGCCATTTGAACACTTAATCCAAATTGAATTTGAGCTTCCTTTACATTTACCCGCTTTCCTTCAAAAGGAATCGCTCGTTTTTCGCAAAATTGTTTGACGAACTGATAATCTTCAGCTGAAGTAATTTCTCTCAGCTGATGATCAACGTGAGAAACAACAATTTGATAATTTTCCTTATGACTTTCATTCCATAAAAAATGTAGTAAAGCAAGGGAATCAGGACCACCTGAAACACCGACTACTATCGTTGAGTTCGGTTCTAATAATTGGCGCTCTTTTATAAATTGCTTAACGGCCTGTTTCATATCGTTGACCGATTCCTCCTTTCTTAAAAGAAAAAATCGCGAGTGCAAAAACAAGCCCACCTGCAATCGCTCCAGCTTGAAGCATTGTACTTATCCCAAGTTCTAACCCAAGTAAATAATCACTCTCAACAAAGGCCAACATGGTAAAATACGCCTTACTTCCAGGAACTAAGGGAATAATTGCAGGAATACTAAACGTCGTTGCAGGTATACGAAACTTTTTGGCAAGAATGTGTGAAATTGTTGCACTCATGAATGAAGCTAGTGCAGTGGCTAGTATCAGGGATACTCCGAGTTCGGGGAGCGTCCGGTAGATGAACCAAGATAGACATCCAATTAACGCTCCAATAAACAAAGTCCTAGTCGGTACATTGAATAAAATTCCAAAGCAAAGCGTTGCTACATACACAAATAATAACTCCAACCACATGATGTTCCCCCCCTATTAAGCTAAAAATAAACCAATCGCGAGTGCAACACCCGTTGCAATAGAGAGCGCCGTCAAAAAGGCCTCAGCACCTCTACTTACTCCAGCTACATAATCACCAGATATTAAATCTCGCACTGCATTGGTTAGGGGTACCCCTGGCACGAGAGGCATTAAGATTCCAATAATAATTTGATCTAAATTAACACCGACACCTAAAAATACTAATCCGATGGCAACACTGCCTCCAATAAAAGCAGAAATAAATTCAGCAAAGAATTTCACTTTTAAGTACTCTTGAAATTTGAATACACACACACTAACGATAAACCCAGCAATAAAAGCAGGGAGCATATCGCGTAAGCTGCCCCCAAATAAGTATGAAAATCCAGCACCTGCAACTCCTGAAGCGATATGAACGAGCCACAATGGATAATTCATCGGCGACTTCGCAATTTCATTCAACTTAGCATAAGCTGTTTCCTCATCTATTTCACCTGTTACAAACTCGCGAGATACTTGATTGACTAATGACACTTTATTTAGATCATAAATACGGTCATCTACGCGAATCATCTGCATCGTATCGCCTTTTCCTACTTCATCAAAGGAGAGAAAAATGCCAGTTGTTGTAACAAAGCTATGAACATTTAAAAATCCTGCAGCTTTTGCCATTCGCTCTAACGTTTCTTCTACTCGATAAGTTTCTGCACCGTACGTTAGCATAATTTCTCCTGCCAACAAACATACATCCATCATTCGATCTGCTCTAAACATGGCACCCTCCAACTTACCTAAATCATCCTATCCTACAATTTGTGTTCAAAAAGGAGGACAAAAAGAGCCAAGAAGTTCGAGGAAGCGCCGCCTCCGAGCACCGGAACGTATGTTGTTAATACGTGAGGAGCGGAGGAGCAAGCTGACATAGAAATTCGACAGCTATTTTTCCCGGACTTTTTGAACATCCTCTTCTACATTAATTGTCCAAATAAGTATAGGATATATGCCAAAATAAGAAAAGAGGTTACGAGTAAGATTTCAATGAGATAAGAAGATTTTGATGCTTTTTTTCGTTCTTTCCTCTTCATTTTTGTCGAGTGAGACGCTTGACTCTTTTTATAGAATGTTGATTTCCTTTGAATAGCATCCATTAAATCCTTCTTCATCATTTGCGCATCATTGTACTTTCCTTGCATTCCTTTTAACATGACTTCACGGTACGGCTTAAGACCAGGTTTTGCATCTATCGCTTGTTTTAGTTGCTGTAATGGTTGGTCGCCTTTTTTATCAAAACGTCTCGGATATGAGCAATTAAGCATTACCATTACGAGAGAAAATAAATCATAGCTTGGTTCTGCTTTCCTAGAACCCAACCCCCAGTAGCCACGATCAAAAAATTCAGTGTACTCTTTAATTGACCTTCCGAGTAATGTCGTTCCACCGACATCAAGCCAACGAATTCGTGGCGTTGGACCAACAACAATTAAATTGTCTGGTTTTAAATCACCGAACGCCCACCCTGCGCGGTGGAGACGGTCTAAGTCGCCAAGCAACTGCACCATTAAAATACCAATCCATTCTTCTCCTCGCTTAGACGTAAAGGTGATTAATTGTTCCCCCTTCAAATATTCCATAACGTAAAATGGCATTACTCCTTGGGTTGTGACTAAATCATCAACATCTAACAAAGAAGGCCCAAGTATCTGACCTTGGACCTTCGAAAAATGCTTTAACACATTTACCTCAGATGTGATGGCCATGCTATTCACACCAATTTTTAATGCGACATCACCATCTACACTTCTAGCTAAATATACCGACCCTGTAGCACCAGACCCTAATAGTTTAACGATCTGGTAGGTTTTTCGATGCCACTTACCAACAACTTTTTCCCCTGGTGTTAAGTTACATGCCTGAGTCTTCGAGTAATTCATCCTCGTCACTAGAGATCAAACTCCTTCTCGAGTTAGTTTTCTCAAATCTTTGTAAGGCAACTTGTAAAGCAGGTCCAGTTGGAGTAATCCCACCTGATGATAACTTATGAAATATTCCTGTGAGGGATTCCAGTTTTGGGGTCCAATCTAGTAAACGGTCGATATCCTTTCTTTTGCCAGGAAATGAGTATAAAGAAAAGCGATTATCTCCCATCCGAGACGTAAGACTAATCGATAAATCTGTTAACGCATCTTGCACCATCGGTAATTTATTTTTCATACTAGCACTCGTATCAACTAATATTAATACATTTAAATCAATCGTCTCACCTAATTCGTCAACAACTTCCATTACTTGTCCACGTTTTTCTGGAGACAAATCTTCTAATTCTTGCTCTTCTCCTAGAATTTGCTGTAATTCCTTATTAACTACACCGTATAGTGTTTGCGTCATCGCTTTTCTCGTTACCATTTGTACGGTTTTAGCTAGCGCTTGCGCATAAACGATTTGACTGACACCACCACCTGCCATCGCAACAGATTCAATTTCTTGAACGCCTTGTTCATTCATTGGACTATTATCAACAACACCAATAACATTTACCGTTATCCCTTGCTCTTTCGCTAAAGCAGCTATAGCAACAGGGTCTTCCCCTTGGTTAGAGCAACCATCCGTTATAAGCAAAATTTGGCGTAATGTACCTTTTCCCAAGCATATCCCCTCCAATTTTCTGAATGTTACCATCATTCACCAATTGGAGGGCGTTTATACATGGTTAAACATGTACAAGACAGAAACTACTGTGCCTTTTTCTTCTCTACGTTTCGTGGTTTATACAACGGTATTGCAGCCCACTTTGGCATATTTCGTTTTACTCGTGCTACTACAATCGTCATATCATCTTCAATACTACCTTTTTCATCACGAATCACACGTTCTAATATTAAATCAGCGACTTCCTGAGGGTCTTCAGATGTTACTTCACTAATAATTCGTTTCATCCACATTTCCTTATTTTCAACATGCTTTGGTGCGTCGAAAATGCCATCACTCATCATGATTAATAAGTCCCCAGGTTTCATCTGCTCACTAACTACATCAACATCAAATTCTTGAATAATACCCATCGGTAAATTACTTGCTTCGATTTTAGTTACCTTTGTTCCCCTTTTTATAAAGCTTGGGATCGACCCAATCTTTAAAAACTTCGCATTTGCATCTTGTAAATCAATCATTGCTAAGTCTAACGTTGAAAAGATTTCATCGGTAGTTCGTAGCGATAAAACAGAATTAACGGACTTGATCGCAACGGTTTCCTCAATACCAGACTGCAAGATTTTTTGTAAAAGCTGTAAAGTTTCATTACTTTCAAGATGAGCACGCTCTCCATTTCCCATCCCATCACTAATTGCAATCGCATACTTTCCAGATCCCAACTCAATCGTAGAATAACTATCTCCAGATACATAGGCACCGCCTTTTGCGACAGTAGCCACACCTGTTTCTATTACAAATTTTCTCGCTGAACCAAACGATACATGACTATAACCGTTAGGATAAAAGTTTCGTTCTTCATTTTTAATTATAATCGTTTCTCCTAGTATGTCAGATAACATCGGCGCAATTACTTTTTCAAATTGCCCGTGTCCACCATCATCAGCTATACTTAACTCGATTTCAATATTCCCCTGTTCCAAATGGAAAATATCAATATGTCCTACTTCTAAACCTACACCTCTTAAGGCTTCTAACATTTGTTCTTCTTGAACGTAATGAGCTTCTTTCTCTTTTTGAATTTCTTTGGCAAAGTCATTCATCACTCTAGATACACCCAGTAATTGGTCTGCAACTAGCTTGCGACTTTCTAAAACCTGCTTTTTAAGTTTTTGATTTGCTTGAAACTGTCCAAGCTCTTGTTGAATGACTTGAGCGACCTTCTCATGTTTAACGCAGTACTTTTTCCATTCGGCTTTGAGCATCGAGTCCCTTAACTCTCCATTTTTTTCAACATCATTCATAATTTTGGACATGGACTCATATGTTTTACTAAAGTTACTAACCCAACAGCGGTCTTTTTTGAAACAAGCCTGACACGTTTTTTCCGTAACATTGCTTAGGAAATAATCGACTTCTTTTTCCGTATCATCAGCTTCAACAGGTGCAGTAGTTGCTGAAAAGCTATTCGATAATGTTTGGAATAAATGAGAGAATTGTTCGACTCTACCAGCCGTCACATCTCTTATTTTCCGTAAATATTGTTGCTGTTCTTTGGAATGCTCTACCGTTCCTGGAATATATCGTGCAAGCTTACTAATAATTGACCTTGGAGTAAGCAGAAATATGGCAATCGCTACACCTGATTCCATAACCGTAACTATCACTTGATCAGATCCTTCACCATACAATCCTATTAAAAGTGTACCAATAAGCAAACCAATACTGACTCCAAGCTTTTTCCCTTCTTTTAATAATCCACCTAGTAAACCTGCAAAAGCAAGTAAACTCATTTGATAGAGACTAGCAACACTTGCCAAACTTAAGATTAACCCAGTCACTACCCCTACTGTCGAGCCAATAGCTGCACCAGCTACAAATGCAAATAATAGTACTAGATAACGAGCTAATATATGTTCAACTGTTAAATCATAAACCATCCACCCGATCGTTCCCGTCATAACCGAAGCGAGTAAAATAATTAAGCAAACAATTTCTTCATTCTTTAATGGTTGTTGACTTCGTTTCGCTGTTATTAACGGAACACTCTGTAGAAATATCATCGTTAATATGAAACTAAGACCTGCTTCTACTCCAGCCATCATCCAATCATAGTTCGTTACTTGACCTTGCATAAAGAAAGTCAAAATAATGCGAGCTGAAATACTAGTAAAGAAAACGGTAAATGGAAGAAGCTTTGTTGTATTATCACTAAACTTTTCTACAACCTTTTGATAGATAATAAAAATGAGTAGTGACGCTAAAACAAACCAACTACTTTCTAAAATATGAGTCATTGCCCCAGCAAAGACAGCCAAGGCTGCAATTCCTAACTTGTCCCGTTTCAATACATAAATAGCAGCAACAAAAGGCAGTACAAATGGTGTAATTTCCGAAAGTATCATCGCTCGTCCAAGTAGAAAGCCAACAACAAAAATAAGAAGTCCCCATTGATAAAAAAGTAGATTCGTTCCTTTTTTGACTTTTTCAGTTGTCGATGTCGTTAGTGACATTGCTTTGGTAGGTAGCGTCCAACCACGAACGGGCTCAATAACTCCTTTTGTAACTCTCCGTAACATTTCGCAACACCCCACGGTTATATTTCGTGGTTTCATTATAAACATAGAAGAGATTCAGTTTTTGTCAGAATTTCAAGTCGAATAGAAAAAAGTCTTCGACGGCTTTCGTGTAAATGACCGCCCGATTTCCACCCTTTCCCATAACTAAGAATGGATTGACAGCAAACGTAGCCAAAATTGCAAAAACAGTGACTCATCAGCAATAGTTATGACGAAAGAAAAATGGTATTAATTAGAAAAATCGGGATAAGTAAGAGGCCTAAAACTCAACATCGAGACTTACCTGTAAATTACTATTAACTCAAATCTCACTTATTGACCTAATTATAAACACAAAAAAACTGCACCCTATTTGGATACAGTTGATTATAAGTATGTATGGTAGCGGCGGAGGGAGTCGAACCCACGACCTCACGGGTATGAACCGTACGCTCTAGCCAGCTGAGCTACACCGCCATAATACTATCGCTAACGACAAAATTTATTATACGATAAATCTCTTATAATAGTCAACCCTATTTTGAATTAAATGAGAGGCAAGCGTTATAACGCTTGCCTCTCATTTCTTTTATTAAAAAGCCGGCAGCAAGACTTACCCACGTCTGGCGCCTCGACCACCTCGCTTCGACTCTGTTTGGCGTTTTAGCGTGGAGAGACGTTCTTCACTATCTTTTAAAAATCGATTCATCTTATCTTCAAAGGACATCGTTGGACGCTGATTACGTGCACTACTATTTCCACCTTTACTGTAATTTCCCCCAGATCGTGCTGGGCGCGGTGGACGTGATGGACGAGGAGCACGATTGGCCATCTCCTCTTTTGGGCGTTCTTGAGCTTTTCTAATTGAAAGTCCAATCTTCCCATCTTGTTCAACATTAACAACTTTAACTAGAACTTCGTCGCCTACTTTTAACACTTCTTTAATGTCTTTAACATAATTATCAGCGACTTCACTAATATGAACCAGACCAGTAGTACCTCCTGGCAGCTCCACAAATGCCCCAAAATGGGTAATACCCGTTACTTTACCTTGCAACTTGCTGCCTACTTCGATTGACATGTTAAAAATTGCTCCTCCTTAAAAAACAAATAAAATAATGTTTTATAGAGATGGCTCAAAAGGTTAGAAGTTTCATTGCTCCTTCTTTTGAACACACTATATTATAAATTATACTTGATGCGGAAAAAGAGTGTCAATCCGTTGATATTTTAGGTAATTTAAACAAAATTTCCCTATCCTTTGATAAAAAGTAATCACGTCTAGCAATTTCAGCAATATAATCTAAATCATTGTAATTTATAATTTCTTGTTCTAAGTGAAGTTGTTCTATTTCTAATGCTTCGAGCCTCGCTTGAAGTGCTTGTTTCTCTTCATTTTTTTCTTCTAGTAATTGCGCCTGAGTATGAATCGTCATAAAAGCAATTACACTAAGGGTGACTACAATAAAAGCAAATGCTGTTAAACGACGAAATAAACCTCTTCTTTTCCGAAGACGATCTTCCGATACTTGTTCTTGCACTCGGTTAAAGTTTGCATCTAGCTCCCGAATTTTTCGTTTACGTTCCGAAACCATTAATCATCCCCCTTGTTGCCACGGGTTCGTATAAACTTCCAAAAGGCAACTGCTTTTTTCACCCACTTGGTCTTTTTTATGGAATTCACAAGGCGGTCTAATCTAGATAGCTTGTATACCAATTTTCCAAGCCAACGAATAGGCCTTACAATTAACCTAAATAAAAATGATAATATGGATAATATTACTGATATTACCATGATAACCAAGGAATATAATAGTTTCAATAGCCATTTAATAGGATTAATGAAGATTGTTAGGATAAGTGTCCGAATAAAACGAAAAATTGCAATGGACGTCTGAATGCCAATTTCTAGAATTCGCAAATACCAACGCTGAAATACGGCCTGGTAAGCGGCATAACCACATAACAATGCAAGAAAAATATAAAACCTCATTTCTCCTTCATTAACTTTAAGAAGAACATAAAAAATGAGAAGGCCTTGGATTAACCAAAATAAAAAGTCATTTAACACTGTGACCCATGATAATGATGGACGCGGCTGCCTAGCAAATCTTCTATAGGTATCAATAGAAGCTCCAAGCCAAGTACCTGCAGCAACCATTGATAGCATCGTATAGAATTGAATTGTTAAACTCACTTGAACAACTTCCCAAATAACCCTTTTGACTTCCCACCTTGATTTTCATCAAGATAAACAAGATCAAAAATTTTGCCTTCAATAGATACTAAGCCCTGTTCCACGTTTAAGTTTTTCATATGCAAGTTCTGGCCACGGATCGAAAGAAAACCCATTTCCGTTTCTAAAAGAAATTCTTCATTGTCAAAACTTTCAACTTGCCTTACACCTGTAATGTCTAGTTTCTTTCGGCCTCTTAGTGTAATGTCATGTTCTTTTGTTTTTCTTGCTTGCCCCATTGGTGTACCAAATTCATAATTGTGTTCCATATTTAATCCTCCTCAACACCTCATTTATTACAAATTTATGTTGAGTGGATATAAAATAGAACAAGCTGTTGGATTTCCTTACTCCGCAGCTTCTACTGATTGCTCTTTTGTGACTGTATACATAGAACTCGCCTCTTCTTTTCTTGTTGTATCTTTAATGGCCTCTACTTGAACCGTCACAAACTTTTGACCAAAACGAATCACCAGCTCATCACCAACACTAACATTTGTACCTGCTTTTGCCACTTGTCCATTAACTGTAATTCTTCCTTGGTCACATACTTCTTTAGCTAATGTGCGTCGTTTAATTAATCTTGATACTTTTAAGAACTTATCCAACCTCACTCTAAATTCCTCCTTTTTATTGATATTCCTCTTTACTTTTTTCCCAAATCTCATCAAGCTGTTCTAACGTGACATCAGAGAACGTTAACCCTTGTTTGGTTAGTTCGTCCTCAATCACTTGGAAACGACTAGAAAACTTTTTATTCGTCATATGTAGCGCCTCTTCAGGGTTAATTTTATAATATCGTGCTAAGTTAATAAGAACAAAAAGAATATCACCAAATTCTTTTTTCATTTTCTCTGTATTGTTTACCTTTAATTCTGAGAAAAATTCACTAATCTCTTCTTGAAGTTTCATCCACATCGGTGCCGCGTCTTCCCAGTCAAAGCCTACTTTTGCAGCTTTCTTTTGAAGTTCAAAAGCTTTTAATAAAGCGGGTAAGCTTTTAGGAATACCGTCTAATATTGATACTCTTTTCTCTTCACTTTTTTCTTTTCGCTTAATTTCTTCCCAGTTAGCAACTACTTCTGCAGCATCTATTGCATTTTGCCCTGAAAACACATGAGGGTGCCTTCTGATCATCTTTTCTGTAATCGAACAAATGACATCATCAATTGTAAACCAACCATCATCTTCACCGATTTGAGCATGTAACATGACTTGAAGCAATACATCACCGAGCTCTTCAACTAAATGGTCATCATCTTGTTCATCGATTGCTTCTAACACTTCGTAAGCTTCTTCTAATAAAAAAGGCTTCAATGTTTCATGAGTTTGTTCTTGATCCCATGGACATCCATCTGGTCCTCGCAATGTTGCAATCACTTCTCTTAACTTTTGAAAGTCTTGATATAGAAACTCTTCTGTTTTCACAGGTGGAACGTAAACAGCCGTTAAGTTGTTTAATTCAGTTACTCGATCAAGCTCATAGAGAGGACAAGTAATTATGCTTTCCATTGATGTTCCAACAGCTGTAGCTACTTTTACTTCATAATCATCAGGTAACAAATCCATCAAGGTCAGTTTTACTTCTGAGGCAATAAAAGCATCGTAAACTTGGCAAATAATGATATGTTGCCGAATTTGTATCTGGTCCCGTTTTAATTGTGTTCCATCAACTATTTGACAACCATCAATCGGGTCTATTTGTAATGCATTAAACATAGGATCTAAAAAGCTCTGACCACCCTGAATTTCAACATCAATATCACGCTCTTTTCCTTCCTTTAATAAAAGCTGGACTGTTTCTTCAGCAACTAAAGGGTGTCCAGGTACAGCATATGTAATTTCTTGTTGATTGTCTAATTGTGCGAGTAAGATATCCACTATTGAACGATACACATCTTCGAAACGTTCGTGTTTTTCATACTCAGCATCAAACGACGTATATTTGAAACTTTCATTTTTCAGCTCATCAATAACTGGGTGTTTTTCTGTTCTTAAAAAGAGAGGATCTGCTTTTTTAAGAACTTGGTACGTACCAAGCGATAATTGAGCGAGCTCCCCAGCCCCTAAGCCAATAACCGTTATTTTCTTCACTATAAATCTCTCCTTCGACCATTAATCACTCTATATAGTTTAGCAAATACTGGTATAATGGATACTTCTTTTTCTGAAAACACTTCGAACTTGATGATTAAAATAACCGCAACGACTCCTCCAATAGCAGCACTTGATAAAGCGATAATGCCATCGGTACTTCGTGATAATCCATCCGTTATTAGCCAATTCTCTAACATCGTTTTCCATAAAAAAGTAGTCAAACCCATTCCAAAAACGGTAATAAATAAGCCCATAATTTGTGCCTTATTCATACGTGTCATTCCTTCCATGCGGTAAATTAAGATCGTATTCAATAAAGCAATGATAGCTAAACTCACCGTCGTGGCAATAGCTGCTCCTAGTGTTCCGAAGCCTGGAATGAGCGTCACATTTAAAAATACTTTGGCCACTAAACCGTATACAATATGACGTGCAGCATAATGTCCTTTATCATATCCTTGCAAAATGGCAGCGGTTGTCATTACAAGTGCTCCGAAAACAATCGAAAAGGCTAATACAAACAACACATTTGATCCTTCACGATTTGTAAATAACAGTTGGTTTGTCGGTTCAATGATAATAGCTAACCCAACCGATGCTAATAAACCAAAAGCGACCGTTAAGCGTAGCGTAAGTTCGGTCTTTCGTTTCGCCTCCTGACGATCTTGTAACGATTTTGCCCTTGAGATCATCGGTACGACTGTTAAGGCAAAAGACGTAGCTACAATGGTTCCTAGCTGAATGAGTGGTTGCCCACGATCATATATCCCTTTTGCGACTTTTGCGAATTCTAATTCAACACCACTTTCTAGTAATAACCGAAGGACGGATAAACTGTCAATTAATTGAATGAACACAAGGACAAGAATGGTCATTGAAAATAAAAGGCTATTTTTAATAAACGGGAATATGCTCGCTTTATTTACTTTCCCTAATTGAAACTGAATTCCTTTTCCTTTATTAGATTGACGATAATAAAGGAGTAAACAAACAGCACCTGCTAACGCTCCTAGAACTGAACCAATGACTGCACCTAACCCAGCGCCGTACGGACCAAATCCTAGATTGATCATAGCGTACGCTAAAATTAGAATTAGAACGACTCGAATACTTTGATCCGTTAGTTGCGAAACAGCCGTTGGTGTCATCCACCCATCTCCTTGGAAATACCCGCGAAACACCGAAAGAATTGGTACGACAAAATAAGTTAGTGCGGTTACTCTTAACGGATGGACGAGTAATGGGTCTCCCATCCACTGAGCAAGTGGTTCAGCTAGTACCAACAATAATAACCCTGCTGTGATTGACAACAAAACTAAAGAAAATAAATATTTTGATAAAATCTCCTCGTCGTTATGCTTCTCTTTGCGGTTTGTCATTTCTTTGGAAATAATGACAGGGAATCCATAGATCGATAACGTAAAAGCAATCGCATAGAAAGGATACACTTGTTGATAGACATAAAAGCCTACATCACCTGCGATATTTTGGTAAGGTATCCGGTAAATTGCACTCAATACTTTTGTTAATAATGCAGCGATAGTTAAAATGAGTGCTCCTTGCCAAATTTTTTTCGTTTGGTCATTAAGATGAGACACCCAACCATTCCCCTTCCACAATTTGATAAAGTGAAACTTCCATCAGTGAGGGGTTTTCCTCTTCCCCTGATGGTTAGTTGAGGCCCACACGATGTGGGTCACACATACGTTGCCACAGGATGTGGCGCATCTAGTCTGTGTTCATTTAGTTTTTACTGGCAGTTTATCCCCCACTTATCCTCCTTTGATTCCTCGAAGTCTTGAAGTGGGGGTATTACTGCCAGTTGTTGCGGGATAAAACTAACCGCTATTATATCACAGTCGATCATAAAACATTTTATCCCATATAAAAAAAGGAGAGAGGGGAAACCTCACTCCTTTTTCTGAGTCTAAGCTGATGCTGACTATCATTCCGCTATTTTCCAATAATCATACAAAATTAAGATGAATTATTCAAAATAACGGATCTGTTGTCTGCTTCCTTTTAAATAAAGAGGCGAGAGTCTTCACTGCTTCTATCTTGCCTCTTTACGTTATATTATTGTTCCATTTGTCTAGCTAAAAAGCCAGCGGCCGTCTCAGCTAACTTCTGTTCAACTTCACCTGAGAACGACTCTTCTTTATTCAACATGACCACAGCTCCAATCGGGTCACCGTTAGCTATTATAGGTGCAACGACTAAACCTTTCAAATCCTCTTTTTGGTCACCTACAATGTTAAACTCACCTGCTGAAGACTCAACCCTCGATTTTCTTTCATCCATAGTTGCTTCAATAATTTCACCAATGCTTTTATTGTGATATTCTTTCTTGGAACCACCAGATACAGCAATATATGTATCACGGTCTGCAATGAGTACAGTATGACTTAAACTGTCATATAAAGCTTCAGCATATTCTTTTGCAAAATTACCTAACTCAGAAATTGGCGAGTACTTCTTCAATATGACCTCGCCGTCTCGGTCAACGAAAATCTCCAATGGGTCACCTTCACGTATTCGTAAAGTACGTCTAATTTCTTTCGGAATGACAACTCGACCTAGATCATCAATACGACGAACAATTCCAGTAGCTTTCATACCTAGATGCCTCACTTTCTAATGATGTAGTAGCATAGGAAATGGTTGTTAAAAAACATCATTTAATTTTTTAACATCAGAAAACCATCCACTAATGATGAATTCGTCTTGTCTATATTATCTATTGTTAGAAAAGAACTATTCACCAATTTTTCATATTTCTTGCTAGATTGGCATTTCCAATTTTTTCATGTAGGTATGTCAGCATGCTCTATTGGGGCTTTTTGACTTGATGAAGGTCACTTAAAAGCCTTTCGCACGTCAAAAGTAAATCTTTGCTTGTCATTCCTTTTGTTTTAATTACAACTTTTATTCTATCACCAGATGTCCCTAAGGATACTGCTCGCCCAAGTTGATTTATTAATTCAAATAATTTTGCACCATCTACCCGTTTACTTTCTTCTTCTGTCATCAATAATGTGCAATTATCTTTCGATTGTGTAATTTCACTAACCTTTTCTTGTTTCGAATATAATTTAATTTTTGCAATACTTAACAAATCAGCGACTTCTTCTGGGTAGTCGCCAAAACGGTCAATGAGTTCATCTTGTAAATCTGTAAGATCCTCCATACTTTCAACCGCTCGAAATCTTTTATACATTTCGATTTTTTGCTTGGCATCTTGTATATATGACTCAGGAATGTATGCATCAACAAGCATGTCAATTTCTACAGTAAATGGCGGTTCTTTTGGCTTATCACCTTTTCGCTCTTCTATGGCTTCTTTTAACATTTGAGAATATAGATCAAAACCGACAGATTCAATAAACCCATGTTGTTGGGCTCCTAATAAGTTTCCAGCCCCGCGAATGGATAAATCCCGCATTGCGATCTTAAAGCCTGAACCAAGCTCTGTAAACTCTTTGATTGCTTGTAAACGTTTTTCTGCAACCTCTGTAAGCACTTTATCACGCTGATACGTAAAGTAAGCATAGGCCACTCGATTTGAACGACCGACGCGACCACGAATTTGGTAAAGTTGTGATAGACCCATTTTATCTGCATCATAAATGATTAGTGTATTCACATTTGGAATATCTACACCTGTTTCGATGATCGTTGTAGTCACAAGCACATCACTATTTCCTTCAAGAAAGTCAATCATGATCGATTCCAGCTCTCGTTCGTTCATCTGACCGTGCGCAAACGATACTTTTGCATCAGGAACAAGCATCGAAATTTGATCTGCCATTTTCGTAATACTTTCCACTCGATTGTATAAGAAATAAACTTGACCACCTCGCGTTAATTCCCGTTCAATCGCTTCTTTTACGAGAGATGCATTGTATTCAACAACATACGTTTGCACAGGAAATCGATTTTCAGGTGGAGTCTCAATGACTGATAAATCCCTTACACCTAGCATTGACATATGAAGGGTTCTTGGAATTGGAGTTGCCGTTAAAGTTAATACATCAATATTTGATTTTAATTGTTTAATTTTTTCTTTATGTGTGACTCCAAATCGTTGTTCTTCATCAACGACCAGTAACCCTAAATCTTTATAAACAACATCCTTTGATAATAAGCGATGCGTTCCAACAACAATATCAACCGTTCCTGCCTTCAAACCTTTAATCGTTTCATTTTGTTCTTTTCGTGAACGAAAACGACTTAAAACACCAATTCCAATTGGAAATTCTGAGAATCGTTCTTTAATTGTTTCATAATGTTGCTGAGCAAGAATCGTTGTTGGAACAAGAACTGCCACTTGTTTGCCATCCATAATCGCTTTAAAAGCAGCTCGAATGGCAACTTCAGTTTTTCCGTAACCAACATCCCCACAAAGAAGTCGGTCCATCGGCCTTTGTATTTCCATATCTTCTTTAATTTCTTCAATGGCTCGAATTTGATCTTCTGTTTCTTGATAAGGAAAGGAGTTTTCAAATTCTTGTTGTTCGTGGCCGTCTTTCGTAAATGCATGACCAACACTCGCTTCTCGTTCTGCATAAAGCTTAATCAGATCATCGGCTATATCCTCTACAGAAGATTGAACTTTACGTTTTACCTTCTTCCAATCACTACCACCTAAAGCATAAATCTTTGGTTCCTTTTCTTCACTACCTACATATTTTTGGACTTGATCAATTTGTTCAACCGGAACATATAGCTTGTCATTTCCTGCATATCTTAAATGCAAATAGTCTTTATGTGTCCCATTGATTTCCAGTGTTTCAATTCCTAAATATTTACCAATCCCATGATTAGAATGAACAACGAGGTCACCGACTTGTAATTCTGAATAACTCTTAATTCGTTCTGCATTTGATATTTTTTGTTTTCGCTGTGTTCGTTTCACTTTTTTTGTAAAGACTTCTTCTTCAGTGATGACAACGAGTTTTTGAAGAGGTAGTTCAAAGCCACTATTCAATGTTCCAGTTAATATTTGTGATCTTCCTTGGAGAAGTGGGCTTTTATCTTCAATTAATTCAGCCTCTATTTTATAATCATCAAGAACGTGCTGAAGCCGCTTTGCTCGATCTTTAGTGGCTGCTAAAAATAGGACCGTCCATTTTGCTTTCAACCAACGATCGGTCTCCGTTTTTAACAAATGTAATTGTCCATGGAAATTTTGCATCGCTTTACAATTGATGTTTACGATGTTTTTAGGATTCGTTGAAGGAACGTGCTTTAAAAATAACGATAAATAAATGATTGGACAATTGGACGCACTTATAGATTTCTCAAATGGTTTAGACATTTCAAGATCGACTATTACCTCACCCTGTTCTAAAAGTGCGGTTAACCATTCGGCTTCTTCCTTTTCTAAATTAGTCGCCATCTCTTGTACACGACTTATTTCATCAATGATCAGCACACTATTTTTGCCAACATAATCAAGGATGGTTGCTTTTTCATCGTAGTACAACGACATGTATTTATTCATACCTTGAAAAGCAATTTTCTGTCTTAATTGACTAACTTCATACGAAATATGTTGGGTAATTTTTTCCTTAACCGTTTTTGCTTTAATTTTTTTTAACGTTTGGGATAACCCTTCCTCGAGTCGTTCCGCGCCTTTAATAAAGTGCTCTTCATCGAGAATAAGCTCATTCGCTGGTCCAATAACAATTTCCTCTAACTGACCTTGTGAACGTTGGTCTTCCACACTAAAGTAACGAAGTGAATCGATTTCCGTATCAAAAAATTCAATACGAATAGGCTGCTCTTCAGTTAAGGGATAAATGTCTACTATTCCTCCCCGAATAGAGAACTCCCCTGGTGAAGCAACCATATCTGTTCGAACGTAACCGATCTTTATTAATTTATATAGAAGTTTTTCTAAGTCAATATCCGTACCCACTTTCAAATGACATTGACTGTCTTTCCATAGCTGAGCTGGAGGTAGTAACCTCCTGAAACCTGCCATTGGTACAATAACAATTCCTTCATATCCGTTTACAAGCTGGTTTAATACTTCGATACGCTGTGCACGCATCTCAGGACTCGCAATGGCGATCTCAGAAGAAATTAACTCATTGACAGGGTAAAGAAACACTTTGCTACTATCGACAAGTGTTGAAAGATCTTCATACAATTTCTGTGCTTGAAATAAGTTATGGGTAATGACTAGTTGAGGACTTTTGATATCCTGGTAAAGTGCAGATAAAAACAGTGTTCTCGCCGAACCAGTAAGCCCTGTAATTAGTTGTTCTGAAAGACCTGCTTCTACACTAGTTGAAACCGCTTTAATTTCATCACTTTCTAATATATATTGTTGTAAGCCAAACATGGATGTTCCCCCTATTACTTTCGACCATCTATTACTAACATACTGATAATATGGTTGTACCTATTCTATAGTTATTTTGTATTTTCTATGTAGCTATTGTTTTTCCCTCTTTTTCCTTCATGTTTTCTTGAAATGATTACTTTTCACTAGTTAAGTCTCAAGTTTCGACAATAAGTTTCTTAGACTCGACTAGACAATAGAAAAATGCTTTGGTTTTACAACCAAAGCTGTTGTACACTGATTGATTTCAACTGTATTTACTGAATAAATGATTCTAATTGATGTAAATCAGGATTCCTGCTTAACGCTTCTTGACAATCTTCGCATATGACTTTTACATGAATATTACCAGTACCATCATAATTGATCATTTCATTTCGTTCCACATCATTTAAATGATCAAACCCTAGTTGAGTGGATGTGAGCGTTGCTTCCTCTATTTTACCAAGATCTAACTGACAATGGCGACATTGATAATGAATGGCCATAGATTTCCCTCCTTGTCGATGACACTCTCTTGCAGTTGACCAGCAATTCGAGCTGTTCTCTTTTGAACGCAATCTTATTGCTAGTCTCTCCAAATTAGGTTAATCTATTCAGCGACAATCAGATCTAATTGAAGTTATTCATAACAATAGGGAATTCATTTTTTAACCAAAAACTGCAAGCTTCCGTTGCTTTGTTAATCGCTTGATCAAGTAATTCCTGCTCGTCTTGTCGAAACGTCCCAAGTACATGATTAACAACACTAACACCTGGATCTGGACGCTCAACGCCTATTCGAATTCGCTTAAACTCATTTGTGCCCAAATGTGCATTCAATGACTTGATTCCATTATGGCCCCCATGACCACCTTTTTGTCTTAAACGAATTTGGCCAACGGGAAGGTCCATATCATCAAAAATAATCATAACATCTTCCAGGTCAATCTTAAAGTAATCCATAAAAGGACGTACACTTTCTCCAGATAAATTCATATATGTAAGAGGCTTAAGTAAAAAAACTTTTTCTCCATCGACTACAGCTGAACCATAAACTCCTTTGAACTTCGTTTCCTTAAGCTCAATCCCCATCGTTTTAGCACATTGATCAATCACTATAAATCCCGCATTATGCCTTGTGTTTTCATACTTAGCTCCAGGGTTGCCTAGGCCAACAATTAGCTTCATCTTCTCCAACTCCTTAATCTTTGTCTAAGTTAGAAGAAAAAGGTATAACCTCTATCTAGGCTATACCTTTAACAAACTTACTGTTCTTCATTTGCTTCTGTTTCATTCTCCGCATCGCCTTGTACAAGTTCAGCCACTTCTTCTTCTTCAACCTGCCCTGGTTCTTGTTCGGCTGGTTGAATTAAAATGGTGACAATTGTCTCTTCAGGATCATTTGTGATTTCAACCGACTGCTGACTCACAATATCTCTTACTTGAAGCGAATCCCCTACATTTAAGTTCGAAATATCAACTGTAATTTCAGATGGGATGTCTGACGGTAAAGCTCGAATTGATAGTTGATGCAGAAGATGTGATACCATTCCACCGTCACTAACTCCTGGTGCTTCACCCACGAGTTGAACTTTCACATCTGTATCCACTTCTGAGCTCATATCAACCGCACAAAAATCTACATGCACAAGTTCATTTTTTATTGGATCAACCTGCATGTCATATACCATGACCTCGTGTTTTGCACCATTAACGTTTAAAGAAATAATAGAATTTCGTCCTTCATCTCTTACTAACTTTACAAAGTTGATTTGATTTACAGCAATCGGCTGACTATCTACCTTTTTCCCGTATAACACTGCAGGGACGTTCCCATCTTCTCTAAACTTCCTAGTTGTTGATTTTTTCAAGTCTGGTCGTGTTATTGCTTCAAGAGCTACTGCCATTCTAATCACCTCTACCTTGTTTTTCACTACTCCCTATAAGGTTTTCCCTATTTTATAGTAATTCAAACAAATGAAGTGAAAATCACACCAGAAAGCACATTTTAATTCAAATACTCAAACCAGGCATACTTATTTTAATAAACTTCTTTTTAATCGAATAAGGTACTTACCGATGTATTTTCATGAACTCGAATAATTGCTTCTGCCATTAACGGAGCGACTGACAGTTCTGTTACTTTTTCAATTTTCTTTTGTTCCCCTAGAGGAATTGTGTTCGTTACCACAAGCTCACAAATTTTTGAATTTTGAATTCGCTCAATCGCCGGGCCCGAAAGTACAGGGTGTGTACAGCATGCATACACCGATTTGGCTCCATGCTCTACAAGTGCGTTAGCAGCTAGTGTGATCGTACCAGCTGTATCAATAATATCATCAATAATAATCGCTGTTTTGCCTTCAATATTACCGACAATATTCATTACTTCTGCTACGTTTGGCTTTGGTCTACGCTTATCAATAATTGCAATTGGTGCTTTTAAACGATCCGCTAATTTGCGGGCACGAATTACACCACCATGGTCTGGAGATACAACAACAACATCATCTAAGTTTTTCTCTTTAAAATAATCTGATAAAATCGGTACACCCATTAACTGATCGACTGGGATATCAAAGAACCCTTGGATTTGTGTTGCATGCAAATCAAGTGTTAACACTCTTGATGCACCAGCTGTTTCTAATAGATTAGCGACAAGTTTAGCTGTAATCGGCTCACGTGATCGAGCTTTACGATCTTGTCTGGCATAACCGTAATACGGTAAAACGACATTAATTGATTTTGCTGATGCGCGTTTAACAGCATCAATCATAATTAAAAGTTCCATAATATGCTCGTTTGCAGGAGCGCTTGTTGATTGAATTAAGAAAACATCTCCACCACGAATACTCTCTTCAATGTTAATTTGTACTTCACCATCACTAAAACGAGTTACAGAGCTTTTTCCCATTGGGATACCGATATGTTCGACAATCTGATGAGCTAATTCTGGGTTTGCATTCAATGTAAATACTTTTAAACTTGGATCACCATATTTAGGCATTGTTGTTTTACCTCCAACCACTTAGTTGTTCTTCTTTTTATTTATTTTTGTTACATAACCTTCTTTATTCACTTGTCTTGCACGAGCAACAGATAGTGCTTCTTCTGGCACATCATCAGTAATGGTTGATCCTGCTGCCACATAGGCATTTTTGCCAACCGTAACTGGAGCAATTAAATTACTATTACAACCGATGAACGCACCATCTTCTACTTTCGTTAAATATTTATTGACCCCGTCATAATTGACGGTAATAGAACCACAGCCTAAGTTTACATCCGCGCCAATTTCAGCATCACCGATATAACTTAAATGAGAAGCTTTACTTCTTTGTCCCATCGATGTTTTCTTGATTTCAACAAAGTTGCCTACACGAACTTCATCTTCAATCGATGACAACGGTCGAATATGGGCAAATGGACCAATGGAAACATCATTTCCAATCGAACTTTGATGGACAACCGATTGTTTTATAGTTGTACCATCTCCTACTTTACTATCAATGATTTCAGAATGTGGTCCAATAATACAATCGCTACCCAAGATAGAACTCCCCATAATCATTGAACCAGGGTAAATAATAGTATCCTGCCCAATCTTAGCATCTGCTGAAATATATGTGTTAGAAGGGTCGATAATTGATACTCCTTCTCTCATCCACTTTTTATTAATTCGCTCTTTCATAATTCGTTCAGATTCAGCCAATGCTACCCTGTCATTTACACCTAACGTTTCCTCAAATGAGTCCGTTTGGTATGCGGCAATTTTTTCACCTTCGTTTTTTAGTATCTCAATGACATCAGGAAGATAGTATTCCCCTTGTACATTTTGATTTCCAACGTTTTGAAGAGCTTTAAATAATGCTTGATTATCAAAGCAATAAGTACCTGTATTAATTTCTTGAATAGTTTTCTCACTGTCAGAGGCATCCTTATGCTCGACAATGCGTTCAACATGGCCATTACCATTTCGTACGATCCGACCATATCCTGAAGGATCTTCTGCATGAGCTGTTAATACTGTTGCCAATGCCTTCTCTTGTTCATGATAAGAAAGCAATGCTTCAATCGTTTCTGCTGTCACAAGAGGGGTATCACCACATAAAACAACGGTCACTCCTTTTTTTGTCGCTAATAGCTGTTCAGCTTGCAACACAGCATGACCCGTTCCTAACTGTTCTTCTTGAACTGTATATGTGATTTCATCACCTAATTGTGTTCTAACCTGCTCAGCACCATGGCCAACGATGACAACGATGTCAGAGAACTGTAGTTGCTTAACTTGATCTACAACATGCTGTACCATCGGTTTCCCACAAACAGGATGTAGAACCTTGTAAAGCTTTGATTTCATACGTGTTCCTTGTCCCGCGGCTAAAATGACCGCAAATCGATTGCTCATGTTTACCCTCCACAGTTTTATTCCATTAAGAATATATCTTAAATACGGTTGCATTTCAAGGAAAACACAGTTAAAACAAATAGGCAACCAACTTGATGAAAGGGGCTTAGACCAGTGTTTGTTTTGTCTCTAATCAAGTATCTTCAGTTGTTAAATTCACATTATTGTCACTTATTTTCAAGTCTCCTAAACATAATAACCCCTAGAATCAAAAGAGACTGACTCACAAATGTCAGACTCCTCAATTGGGTATCTAGTGGCTATTGAGTATTCTCTAGCCTCTATAACTGTCCTTGAGGTTGTTTGACCATTGTATTGAGTCAGCCTCTATCTAAACCTTAATTTAAGCACCAGCTTCTTCGAATTCTACTCCTTCAGTTTCACCTGCTCGCTCATATTCAGCAAGAACAGCAGATTGAATTTTTTCGCGAGTTTGTGAAGAAATTGGATGAGCAATGTCCCGGAACTCTCCATCTGGAGTCCTTTTACTTGGCATTGCAACAAATAGTCCATTATTGCCATCAATTACACGAATGTCATGTACAACAAACTCGTTATCAATCGTAATTGAAGCAATCGCTCTCATACGTCCCTCCGTGTTGACACGGCGTAGTCTCACATCTGTCACTTCCATGAATGTCACCACCTTTTTTCAATGTAAATCACCTAATCATTTCGCCATTTCCTCTTGATTTCCTTTTTTTCTGTAAGAAAATTATAATTTTTTTCTTAATTTACATATTTGTTCACAAAATGTTCAAAAAATATAAATAATTACTTCCTCTTTTCTTTACATGAACTCACTTTTTTTCAAAATAAGACCGTAAACCTTCTCCAAATAATTGAAGTGTAAAGATTGTAATGGTAATCATGAAAGCAGGTGCTAACGGTATCCAAATATTAGATTGTAGAAATTTCCGCGTATCAGCTAGCATTGTCGGCCATATGTGTAAATCATTTCGAACTAATATACCTATCTACTCATCATAAACCCGTGTTTGCGCAAAAAACATCGATAAAAATCCTAATTGTCCTAATAATAACATGACCCTTGATGCGTCTAGGAAAAAGAGAATAACTAATTGTGTCCTAAGATGGCGCCAGTAATAAAAACGAAAAACTGTTGACCACTTGCTCCCGTTTATAATTGCTCCTTCAATGTAGGTTGATCGATCAATTTGTCCCACTTGAGTTTGCACCGCCGTTGCCGTTCGCCCACATTCGAATAGAGCAAGAGTGAGTAGAATAAGGAGTAGCCGATGTTCGGACAAGAGAAACATAGGTAAATTCATAAATAACAAAGCGAAGAACAGTATAGGTACCATTGAGAAAAAACTATTTAAACTTTGTACAATACCGTGAAAAAATCCTTTATTTTTCCGCGCCATAATCCCTAATGGTACGGCTATTACATACCTTAATACGGTTATAGCAAAAACAACTAATAATGTGTCTCTTCCTCCTGTTATGATTAACGTTACTAAATCAACACCGTAGTGATCCGTCCCAAACCAATAGACCTTTGACGGGGAAAACGGAGCTACTTCGATCATCCCATTCTCATGCAAAATATACTCTTTCACATCTTCAGGAGATTGTAAGAATGGCATTACCTGTTACAATATACGGTTGCATCTTCTCCTTTTCTAACGTAGAAGAAACAATTCTAGCCATATACATGGTCGGAAAAAAAGATAGTAACCAGCCAGCTAATAAAAAGTTATGCCAGCTTTCATAACCGAATAAACTAAAGTGAGGAAACCCTTGACTGATAAGCCACATCAAGAACACTTGCACAATAATAATGAGAAAGAAATCAGGTAGTGCTTGAAGTGTAAACGTCGTATGATGACCAAATATCCGCCACCCACTTTCACTTGTTAAATAGTCAATAAATCCCTTCATCACACCAACTACTAAAGCAAAAATAAAGGCAATGACAAGAATTGTAATACTTCGACTTGCCACTAACCATACATCAGAAAATACAGAATCCAAAGCGTGTTTCTCCAAGTGTATGTTCAATAAATACCATACTTATGTAGGATTTTAGATTATCGTAATAATGTTCTATAGAAAAAGTATAGGTAGGTTTAATTTCATATTCATAAAACTCAAAACCAATTTCACGCGGAATACATACAAGAAGAATTAAAATAATGACTGCGCTAGCCCAGCCAAAAAACGTCTTCATCCATTCTTTAACAAAAAACAAAACAGTCACCCTTTCATCTGACTAATTCGATAAAAGGTCAATTTAATCCTTTATCTCAATAATAATTCCGTTCAAATTTTTTCAAAAAAAAAACTGACTCTAAGCTATTACCTCATTTCTCTCACCGATAACATAGTCTGTGCTAATTAGCCACTTCACTATATTTCATGAATAGGAAACAGTTATAAGGTACATAACATAGAGTCAGCTCTATTTTATTTCATTTTTATTTTACTAAAGCAATTACTTCAATTTCTACTAATACATCTTTTGGTAGACGTGCTACTTCAACACAAGATCGTGCTGGTCTATGATCACTAAAATATTCGCCATACACATTATTCAATAGTGGAAAGTCATTCATATCTTTTATAAATACAGTTGCTTTTACTACAGTTTCTAAAGAAGCTCCTGCAGCTTCAAGAACGGCTTTTAAATTTTTAAATACTTGATGCGTTTGCACTTGTACATCACCCGTAACGAGCTCACCTTCCGCTGTTAAAGGAATTTGTCCTGAACTGTAAAACATATTATTTACAATGATTCCTTGCGAGTATGGTCCAATTGCTTGTGGTGCATCACTTGTGTGTACTGTCTTCATTTGTTTTCCCCCTTCATTCCCTCATGTAGTTTGTTTAAATAGTTACCTGCTTCAACTTTAATTTCCTTATCACGAACATTCACATCCGAAATCTTCGAGATCGAAATGTACTCATCGACTAGTCGTTCTTCTTCACCTTCCGATTCAACGAGAACTCCAATTCCAACGACATTTGCCTGAAATTCCGCCAGCAAGTCCACCATTCCTCTTACAGTTCCACCAGCTTTCATGAAATCATCAATAATCAAAACATTTGAACCTGCTGAGAGACTCCGCCGCGCAAGTGACATTGTCTGAATTCGCTTTGTTGAACCTGATACATAATTAATACTCACCATCGAACCTTCTGTCACTCGGTGATCTCTACGAACAATGCTAACAGGAACGTCAAGATGACTTCCAACAGCATAAGCTAATGGAATTCCTTTCGTCGCTACCGTCATGACTGCATCAATTTTAACATTGCTATACACAGCCGCAAACAATCGACCGATATTGTTCATAATTCTGGGCTGTCCTAAAACATCCATCATATACAAGTAGCCACCAGGTAATAGGCGATCTGCTTTTGATAATTGTGTATTTAATTCTTCGATGTATTCCTCCGCTTGTTCTACTGTTACCATCGGCATATATTTCACGCCACCACTAGCCCCAGGTATCGTAAGTAAAGAACCAATGCCCTGTTCTTCAAATATTTCTTTTACAATCCCCAAATCTTCACTAATAGAAGATTTGGCAGATTGATACCGTTCAGAAAAGTGAGTTAATGAAATTAATTTATGTGGATTTTGTAACAAGTAGTTAG
Organism: Alkalihalobacterium alkalinitrilicum; assembly: GCF_002019605.1. Taxonomy (NCBI): domain Bacteria; kingdom Bacillati; phylum Bacillota; class Bacilli; order Caryophanales; family Bacillaceae; genus Alkalihalobacterium; species Alkalihalobacterium alkalinitrilicum. The sequence goes on from NZ_KV917368.1 coordinate 3,686,941, forward strand.
TCATATCGACTAATCTACCACTTCTTCTTAGCTTTTTCATTGCACCCTCCAACCAAAATCCGAATATTTATAACTAAATACTACACTTTTGTACGGTTTTTATCAAGAGTGTTGTTGGCTAATTAAACGAACAGCATAAACATTGCTACAAAATCCTCTTAAACCATTGTATATTCGGTTTAAACGCGATTCTTTTTGTACGAGTCCAAAAACAGTTGGTCCACTTCCACTCATTAAAACTCCATCAGCTCCAAACCTTTGCATTTGTGCTTTTATATGTTTGACTTCAGGATACGCCTTAAATGTGACATCTTCTAAGACATTATGTAATTGTGAACATATTCCCGTAAAATCTTTTTCATCAATCGCCTTTAACATCGCCTTTGTATCTGGATGGATTATTTGATCAACTTTAAGTTTCCCGTATACTTCTGCTGTCGAAACACCTATAGGTGGTTTCGCTAATACAACCCAGAAAGGTGGTGGCGAAGAAATTCTTTTTACAATTTCGCCTCTGCCAGTCGCTAGTGCTGTTCCACCATAAACACAAAAAGCAACATCTGATCCTATTTCCTTCCCCAATTCAGCTAATTCATCTAAAGAAAGATTCAGTTGCCACAACTCATTAAGTCCTCTTAACGTTGCTGCCGCGTCGCTACTACCACCTGCAAGTCCAGCTGCGACAGGTATATTTTTGGTAATGTATATAGAAACACCTTTTTGAATGTTATAACGTTCTTTCAGAATCTTCGCTGCTTGGTACGCAAGGTTACGTTCATCATTCGGAACATATCCCTCCGAAACATCCACAATAATCTGATCTTCCTCTAAATGAATAAGGTCAATCCGATCTGCTAAGTCAACAGTTGTCATTATCATTTCTACTTCGTGATAACCATCTTCTCTTTTCCTAAGTACGTCTAATGTTAAATTGATTTTAGCAGGTGCTTTCACCGATATTTTTATCTCCACCTAATCCACCTTCTACCTTGACCGAATTCCAAACACTTACGTTATTTTACCATTTACTTTTATTAAATGCCAAATGCATCATAATTTTTATAAAACACTCGTTCAATGTGGCATCTAGAGATTGTGATGGTGATCTTTATTGAGGCGGCTTCTGAGTCTGTAACATCTAAAAAAGCAGGCTAATTATAGAATTAACGACCTGTGTGTTCGCTAATAATTTGTCTTTCTTTCCATGCTGATACAATTTCAACCATTTTATGGCGACTTACTGAAGGGGGATAGCGAAGACACCTAAATTCTAGACACAAAAAAACCGAAGCAAACGCTTCGGCAGTCTCCCATCTAATCCTGCTGTTTAGCTGCTAATTGTTGTTCAGCAATTTCAATAGCTCTCTTTACCATATTACCTGCATCTCGAGCACGAATGCCGCCCCACCCTTCATTTTGGACGACATCGTAGAAGCCAAGTTCCTTCGCTAGCTCTTCTTTAAAGCGTTCGGACATTACCCCTCGTCTTCTGCTCATGGTAAAACAACTCCTTTGTTGTCATGATAGATGGTGAGACGTTTCTATTATGAGTCTTTTCGAGCACAAATATTAAATTGAACTTATATGTATAATTCTTTGTGAGAAAAATAAATATAGCTCTCCGACCAATACCGGAAAGCTAATTTATATAATATGATATTCATACCACTATACTTGTACAGATTGGCCTTTTTCTTCTTCTTCAAAAACCGTAAGTTCTACTGTCTCTGTTAAGATATCTGCATAACTATAAGATACTCGTTCAAATGCATTTTGTTGCTCATCGAGTTTAATAATAAAAACAGATGGATATGTTTCCTCTAAAAAGCCTGTCCGTTCAATGGTTTTTCGTCTACCACCATTTGCCTTAATCGCAATCCGTTTTCCAACATTTTCATCCAGTTCACGTTTAATATCCAGCAACGTTTTCGCCATTCTAAACACCCCACCTCACTATACAATAGTATACATGTTACAACATTTTTTGTCAAATAAATTTAAAATTATATCAATTAGACAAGAATTTTGTCAATGATATATATTTGACACATGGAAATTTTGCACCTAACATTTGTAATACAAACGTATTATTCCTCATTTTTCTAAAAATATGTAACTATTTCAAAAAACTCCTACAAAAGAAAAGTGCCAAGAACCTCAGGACGCGTTTATAATGGCAAAAGTCTAGATAACAACTATAAAGTGAACTTCATTCAGTAGGAGTTTTCTTCATCGCCCACTAAATGTTAGTTGAACCAATCGGGTTCTTACTGGCGCTTATCTCCCACTTAGTCTTTATTGTTGTCTCAAAGCCTTGAATTGGGAGTCTTAGCGCCAGTTAAACGGGATAAACGTTTCATTGAGGAACGTGACACTTTCGACAAAATTCAATTTCCTTCATCATAATCAGAAATAGGCATACCCCTTCTCATAAATCCTTTTGTTTCTATTCCACCAAGACCACGCTCTCCAGTAATTGTATTCTTTAATACGTCCCAAACGTTTACTTGGTCCATAAAAGGGGTAAGGCTGATTTTGGCAACGATGTATACTGGGTCTAACGCATGGATATTTATACGTTCAGGAGAGCTTGCATAGTTAGCTCCTGCTTTAATTAAAGTTTCAAAGTGAGATTGACACGCTCCTGCAAAAATAACGAGATCATCCAGGTTGGGGGTTCTTTTACGTGCAATTCTCACAGTCTCTGCAAAATATTTTGAATGCCTATATCCTTTTATATCTTTTTGATTCCCTCCCGACTTTAAGTAAGCATCATGGCCTGTTATAACTAAAATATCAGGTTGTACCATTTCCAAGAGAGAATTAATTTGAAGAGGCATTTCTTTTTCTACAACGTGTACCCCGTAAACAGGGACACCGAGCTTTTCGTATAGTTCCATACATTTTCTTAAATACATCGAGTCCCCGTCAATATGGAGGACTCGACCTCGAATTTCAAAGTAAGAAGGTTCGGTACTGTATCCTGAAGTCGCTTCATAATCTCCTTGTCTTTTTATGACTCGACTATCTTGCCGAAACAGGTAATAACAACTATCTTCTTTTTCTTTCTCAATTTTTCGTCGTTGTTTATGTTCGTCTTCTGAAATAATTACTAAGTCATCTAATGGTGCGTCTGCAACTAGTCGTACATCTTCACCATACAACTCGGCAACTTTATCATTTATAGCTGAAATTCGAAATAATATATCACATTGATATGATTTTCGACCTACAATCTGTCCGACTTTCAACTTCATAAAAAATTCCTCCTCACCGTAGCCTATGTGAGGAGGAACAAAAGAGTGCTTAACCTTTAAGGATTTCAATTATTTCGTTACTTAGTTTTGCATACTCTTCAATGGAGAGCGTTTCTCCCCGTCGTTTAGGATCAACATCCGCAGCTTTCAATGCAAACTCCATCTTTTCTTTATGGTCTTTACCAAAATGATGCGTAAGGTTATTAAAGATCGTTTTTCGTCGTTGAGCAAAGCTTGCTCTTATGATTTCGAAAAAGAATGGTTCATCTAATACGTCAACAGGCGGATTATCACGTATTGTTAGCCTTAACACCGCTGAGTCAACATTTGGTTGCGGTACAAATACCGTTTTGGGTACAGTAAACACAGTTTCCGCCTGTGCATAATATTGTGCAGCGATTGACAATGAACCATATTCTTTAGAGCCCGGACGGGCTGCAATTCGCTCTGCTACTTCCTTTTGGATCATAACGACAATTCTTTTTATCGGGAGTTGTTCCTCTAACAATTTCATTAAGATCGGAGTTGTTACGTAATAAGGGAGATTGGCCACGACCATAATTTCTTGCTCCTCTTTAAACTCCTCTTCAATAACCTGCTTTACATCTGCTTTTAGTACATCCGAATGAATGACTTTTACGTTTTCATATGGAGATAACGTGTCGGCAAGAACAGGGAGTAACCGTTGGTCAATTTCAAAGGCGACAACTTTGTCAGCATTCTTCGCTAACTGTTCTGTTAAAGCCCCGATTCCTGGACCAATTTCGATTGCTCCTATCGTATTATCTATTCCTGCTGCATCAACGATGCGCCCTAGAATATTTAAATCGATAAGAAAGTTTTGTCCTAAACTTTTCTTAAATGAAAATTTATATTTCTCTAAAATTGCTCTCGTACGAATTGGCGTTGCAATATCTTTATTCATTTACTTTCCTCCTCAAGCACCTGTTGTAACGCTTGTGATAATTCTTCTTTTGTAATTTGAAACATGTGAAGTCGTTTATGTAATTGTTTCCCATTCGCATAGCCGATTTTTAGTATGGAACCAATCTGTTCTCTGCGATTTCTTGATTGACTGCCACCAATTAAACCACCATCGACGAGGTCTTGCCAAGTAATCTCTTCTTTTGGGTTTTTAAACTCTTGTTTCACATTTGCTAAAGCTAATCGGATCGCTTCTGGTGTAGCATTTTCTACACCTAAATCATCTCCATTTTTTGAGATAGCTTCTTTTTTTGGTAAGAACGCGTGTTTACAACCTGGGACACGTTGACTCACGATGTGTCTAATTCGTTCTCCAGGATAATCAGGATCAGTTAGGATAATCACTCCTCTTCGGGCTTGAGCTAATTCAATCCGGCGTATAACTTCTTCTCCAATGGCCGATCCATTCGTTTCAATCGTATCTGCATTGACAGCTCGTTGAATGGCAACGGTATCATCTCTACCTTCAACGACAATCACTTCTTTAATTTTCATAAAATATCCTCCGAAAACTTGAAACTTTTTATAGTATAGAACGTCTAATAAGTAAAAGACAAATATATATCTAGTGTTCATATAGTATTCTACGTGAATAATAAATCTATTTACTACCTAATTGGTGCAAAACCATGTCAAAAAGAAAAAGCACAGAGATTTCTCTGTGCAAATGATCGCTTACTTTAATATGGTTATTTTTACTTGTCTAGAACCCCAACGATAAGCTTCTGACTTCGTCGGGACATGGACATCTATTTTATTACCACGTATAGCGCCACCTGTATCACCTGCTATCGCTTCACCATAACCTTCAACATGTACTCTAGAACCTAACGGAATCACATTAGGGTCAACAGCAATCACTTTCATATTACGGTTATTATTCAAGTTAATTCCCGTTGCTGTAATTCCACTACAACCACTACAATTCGCTGTATATGCTGTTGCTGTTACCGTCATAGTTCTTCCACTACCACTCGAAGTTGAAGTTTGACTAGTAGAAGGACTACTTCCACGAGAAACGGTTGGGGTGGGTTGGCGTGTACCAACTGCGACCACTCGGTCCTTACTATCTCTTGTCGTTTCTGTCTTAACTAATTCTCTTGAAACTTCCTTGCCATCTTCTAAAATGACTTCGTAATGTTTTTCAACAAGACCATTTTGTCCTGTTTCCACTACTTTCTCATTTCCTTTTTGCAACGAACTGTCATTTCTCGTTACCGTTGCAAATGCAACTGCTTCTTCCACTACATCGGTGACTTTTTCTACTCTAACTACCTTGATATCTTCTTCACTATTCAGTTCTTCCTCTAGAGCTGGTTCAACACGATCCAACTCACCTAGGGTGATCGATTCTCTTTCTAAAAAGTCAGCGACAGTAGTCGAAGTTGTCCATACCTCATGTTCTTCCCCGTCACTTTTGACTCTTACCATAAAAGCAGATTCATACGTAACATTCATCTCAGGTTGGATTTCTGTGTTTAAGCTAGGAATGATTTTATCATGTTCTTTAACGGTAAGTTGTAATTCTGATACTAAACCTTCTACACTTTCAGCAGTTGTCCATAATTGTCTTTCGTCTCCATTTATGACGATATGAACCTCTTTTGCCTTTTTCCAACTTATAGACATATTTCCTATAACTTTTTCATCAATTGCTGGCTCTAACTTATCATAATCTCCAATTTCAAACCCAAGTTCTTCCATAACTTCGGCAACTGTTTTTGCATGAGTTCGAATCATAATCTCTTCTTCATCTGCTATTACAGTTAAATTCGCTTTCGTTGTTTCATAGATTACAAAGCTCATTGCACCGATTATAAGGACAAAACTTAGTATAGAGATCGTCAGCTTTTTCCCAAAACTTAGATTGGAAAAAAGTGAGCTTATCCTACTGGGTTCCATGTTTAATCTTCCCCCTTCTCAAGGTACGAATTATAAACATTTCACCTCCCTTTGTCAACTGTTGTATTAGTCACTTGTTTCTTTCATAACATCTATTATCCACAAAAACACCGAAGAAGGAAACAAAAACTTATCGACAAGTTAAATGTATGCGAGCTCTCTTCGGTGTAGAACTTATACGAACAGAAGGAAAATTAGACAAGCTCTCTGACAATCCGACATAATCTTTTATCACAAAATGTTAAATAATTTTTTAGCATTCTCTGTCGTTTGTTTAGCCAATTGCTCAAGCGACATCCCTTTTAAATCTGCAATCTGTTGTGCAACAAGTGATACATATGCAGGTTCATTTCTTTTCCCCCGATATGGGTGTGGTGATAAATACGGACAATCGGTTTCGATTAACAAACGATCTAAAGGTACTTCTACCGCTACTTCTTTTGGCTTTTTTGCATTTTTAAAAGTTACTGGACCACCAAAAGATATGTGGAAATTCATTTCTAAACATGCTTTTGCGATTTCTACACTTCCACTAAAACAGTGCATAATTCCACCGACTTTTCCTGCCTCTTCTTCTTTTAAAATATCAACAATATCTTGGCTTGCTTCACGATTATGAATAATTATTGGCAAATTGACTTTTTTAGCTAAACGAATTTGTTTTCGAAATACGTCTTTCTGAATATCTTTTGGTGACTTATCCCAATGATAGTCTAGCCCCATTTCGCCTAGAGCAACCACTTTGGGATGAGATGCTAATTCTTCGAGCCAGTGTAAATGTTGATCTGTCATTTCTATAGCGTCTACAGGATGCCAGCCGACTGCTGCATATATCTTTTTATTTTCTTCAGCAATTTCTAAAGCGCCTCGAATTGTCTTTTCATCAAATCCAACAACAACCATGTATTCAACGCCTTCTTCTTGAGCTCTTTTAATGACTTCAGCTCGATCTTCTTCAAATTGTTCGGCGTTAAGGTGAACATGCGTATCAAATAACAAAGTATTCATCCTTTCATTTTTTATGTTGAGAATAACTTACTGAAGTAAAGGGAAAAGAGTAAGCGTTCCATGCTTACTCTTAAGCTTCCCAGCTTTGTTCTTTATTTTACCTTAGCTCCATTTGGCATCGATTGATCCACATTAGCAAGTGTAAGTTGATCTCCTTCAGAAGCTGCGAGTATCATACCTCTAGACATTTCTCCACGAAGTTTAATTGGCTTTAAGTTGGTTACACAAATTACTTTTCGACCGACTAATTCTTCTGGCGAATAATATTTTGCTATACCAGAAACCACTTGTCGTTGTTCATAGCCAAGATCTAGCTGAATTTTTAATAATTTATCTGCTTTTTTGACGGGTTCAGCTTTAATTACTTCAGCAACTCGTAAATCCACTTTCATAAAGTCCTCAATGCTAATCTCTTCAGATTGCTCTTCCACTTCTACTTTTTCATTTTGAATTTGTGGCTGTTCGTTCACTAGCGTTCCGCCCATTTTTTCTACAATATACTTTACTTCTTCTTCTACATCGAGGCGCGGGAAGATTGGCTCTCCTTTGGCTACTGTTGTTCCTTCTTGAATTTGACCAAATGTTTGAAGAGACTCCCACGCCGTTACTTCTTCAATTAGTCCTAGTTGTTGCCAAATCTTTTTAGGTGTTTCCGTCATAAAAGGTTGAATAAGGATAGAAATATAACGTAAAGATTCTGCCAAGTGATACATGACAGCTCCTAGCTTTTCTTTTTCATCCTCATTCTTCGCTAATACCCAAGGTTGTGTCTCATCAATGTACTTGTTTGTACGGCTAACAAGTTGCCATATCGCAGTTAACGCGACGGAAAATTCCATATCTTCCATTGCATTCTCAACTTTTTCAACAGTAGCATCTACTAGCTCAACCAAACTAGCATCAAAAGGCGTTCCGTCTTTTACATACGCTGGAAGTTGACCATCAAAATATTTATTAATCATCGCAACGGTACGATTGAGTAAATTACCTAGGTCATTGGCTAAATCATAGTTTACTCGTTCTACGAAGCTCTCAGGTGTAAACACACCATCTGAACCAAACGGTACTTCACGCAATAAATAGTATCTTAATGCATCTAAACCAAAGCGTTCAATTAGCGGTACAGGATCTACGACATTTCCCTTAGATTTTGACATCTTTCCATCTTTCATGAGTAACCAGCCATGACCAAATACTTTCTTCGGAAGAGGTAGATCAAGTGCCATTAACATGATCGGCCAATAAATGGTATGGAAACGAACGATCTCCTTTCCTACAAGGTGGACATCAGCTGGCCAATACTTCTTATATTTGTCTTCGTTACTACTGCCATAACCCAGAGCTGTAATGTAATTAGAAAGTGCATCAATCCAAACATAAACGACATGTTTCGGGTTGCTTGGAATTTTTACTCCCCATTCAAATGATGTACGTGATACCGCTAAATCTTCTAAACCTGGCTTAATAAAATTGTTAATCATTTCATTTTTACGCGATTCAGGTTGAATAAATTGAGGATTGTCTTCATAAAACTTCAACAATCGATCAGCATACTTACTCATTCGGAAAAAGTAAGATTGTTCACGAACTTTCTCTACAGGATGTCCGCTATCAGGGCTTTTTCCACCAATTACTTTTCCATCTTCAATGATAGGATCAACTAACTGGTGCTCTGTATAAAAGGTTTCATCTGGAATTGAGTACCAACCTTCATATTCATCTAAATAAATATCACCTTGAGCAAGTAGTTGTTCGAATATTTTTGCAACAACCTCTTTATGTCTGTCTTCAGTTGTACGAATAAAGTCATCATAAGAAATATCTAACTTCTTCCATAGATCTTGAATTCCACTTACAATATCATCAACAAACTGTTGAGGAGTGACGCCTTTTTCTTCTGCTTTTCGCTCAATTTTTTGCCCATGTTCATCTGTCCCTGTTAAATACATAACATCATAACCACGTAAACGCTTATAACGGGCCATCGCGTCACCTGCTACTGTCGTGTATGCATGGCCAATATGTAGTTTGTCACTCGGATAGTAGATTGGCGTTGTAAGATAAAACGTCTTGTTTGTACTCATAAAAATTCCTCCACTCATTTTTTATTACAAATTATTAAGATTTCATTAATAAATCCCATGACCTATTGCTTAAGTCCTTCTTTCGATTTACACTTTAGCTGTGCAAGACATACAAAAAAGCCCTCATCCAACAAGGGACGAGAGCGAACTCACGTGGTACCACCCTATTTCCCCATTCTTTCACAAGAACAGGCTCCATAAGTCATTGACTCCTCTATTAACGCTAGAGTACGTTGCTCCCTTATTAACCGTTTAACTCGAAAGCAATTCCTCACTGGACCATCTTCTAATAAGTGACTATACTGGTTCTCAGCAATCCCAGCTCTCTGCCATTAGCATTTAGCTAAAATAGTCATCCTATTATACTCATCCGTTCATCGGAAATCGTATTCACTTCTTTATAAGTAAAGTAACAGCATTTGCGAAGACATTTGCCATCTTGTTTACTACGCTACATTTCTTCGCACTAAACATGTACCGAGGAAGTGTTCTTCCTAAAACTAACTAGAAGACGCAAATATGATGACTCCATACTTTTTAACAACCTATTTACGTTTTTCCACATCCCACCAAAAAATATACCTAACAATTAGGACCAATGTCAAGGGCGATCATAGATTGTTGCAAATGGATTTTTTACTTTCTTTAACTTGCTTTTTTCTACTAATTTTTCTAACTCTTTTTTCAATTGAACAACGTCCCAGTTTTGGTTGAGGACTTGATTGATTTCATCGTTATGTCGCATTAATGCGGTTTCCGATAATGGAAGGAGAGAATCTATTGCTTTGTACAACTCTTCATCACTTTGTTCATTCACCATTTTTAACTCATCAAAAGGGTTCAATACATGTGGGCTCGTCGTATCCGAAAGACGAATTCGGACTGCAATCGTCCTGCCGAATATAGCAGAAGAAACAAATACATCTCCCGACCGTAAATAAGGCAATCGTTTTCCTTCCTCTTGAGTTAAATCGGTTTCTTCTTTAATCGTTTGAATGTCTGTACCGCGAACGGTGCGGAAGACAAACTTTGAGTTTAATTGTGCAGTAATCGTTTCATCTAACAGTGTCGGTCGTTGGGTTGCAAAAATAAGAAATACTCCATATTTCCGACCTTCTTGAGCAATTTCTTTTAGGACACCTTTTGCTGGAGCATCATACCCTTTAGGAGCAAAATTATGAGCCTCATCTGTTACTATAATAAAAGGTGGAAAAAACGTTCCTTGTTCATTTTGCAGTTTTGCATCCTTATAAGTTCTACGTTTCATATAAAGCGAACCGATCACATAACTTGAAAACACTTGTAGAAGCCATACAGACCCTTGAATGACAACCAATTTCCCGTTACTTAACCCTTGTTCAATCGCTCGAATATTATGTTGAAAGAGTCCTGCTTGATAAAGACGGTTTAACCGCCACTGGATTGCCTTGACCGACGATAATGGTAAGCTACCAAACTGGTTTAAAAGCTTCTGATATGTATCATATTGTTCTAATTGCTCGCGCGTGAGTCCATTTCCATCATAAATAAATGCATCAACTTTTTGCTTTCCTAACTCAAGTGCCTCGACTAAGTTAGCTATTCGATCGCTAAACGATTGATGACTATCTTTTCGTTTATGTACACTTTGAATGACATTCACCATTGATTCCGTTAACGAACCAGCTGCTCCTAGCAACCGTTCAATATCTCTAGTAGTTAAGGAACTAAAATCTACACCGACATCTCTCCCAATTTGTACAGACAGAAACCTATTTTTGTATTGATTTTCCTCTACTTCGTTCGATACATGGTTAAAACTCATTTCAAAATGAGGATCAAAAACAATCGTTGGTATAGATTGTTTCATAATTTCTTCTAACATCACACGTAAACCAAATGATTTTCCTGACCCAGAGCCACCAAAAACTCCAATGTGAGGGTATTGTTGCATCGATTTAATATCAAATATAAATGGGACTCCATTTTGTTGTCGCATCGTTTCATATTCTTGTATATCCATTAAATTGTTCAAATTAGAAGGTAAAGTTTTCAACAAATGATCTGTACTCCGAATTTCCCCTAAAACCAAACCTTCTTCTGGTGATACTTTGACTAAATAATGTTGGACTTCAGCGAATTCAGGAGCTCGAACAATGGCTCCCGTTTGAATCGGTTGAATTGCTTCTTCAAATAATCTAACTTTGGACAGGTTAATTTCATCTGCACCGATATCGTAACCAAGCTGTTCTAATGTCTTAATGACTTGTGCATCAACGATCCCTTTATCAAAGCCCATTGGAATAAAACGGTTATACGAAAACGTTTCTACGACTTCACCTTTTGGATTTCCTAGAGTTTCATCTTCTATGAGTAAAATTTCATTTATTCTAAATTTATGTTCCTTTGAGACAACATAAACTTCGTGTTGAGTCGTAATACCCACTACTTGCATTGTACTCTCTTCCTTCCCATATTTTAATACAACCTATCCATACGTTTTGGCGAAAATAGCCGTTGTTTTAATTCTGGTTGAATGTATTGTTCGACTAACGCTTCAACTAATTTATCTGAAATTCGTACGTCGCGATCAACCATATCCAGAAATAGTGGAATTCCCCTTCCTTCTTTCGGTGTAGTTGAATAAAGAAAATCACATATTGGTTCCATTTCTTCTTTTTGTTCAATTAATATATCTACGCCAATAACCGCTGGGTCAGATGATGGTCTAAGCCATGCTGTGTGAACATGAGGCTTATTTTGCGCTTTTTCCATAAAGAGCATTTCACCTTGTTTTAGGACACCAAAGAGTAAATCACGGTCATACACATTCTGTTGACCTTGGGCTTCTTTAAACTCTAAGTCTAACTCTTGATATAGAAAACTTGTTCCAACTTCTTCAGTTACTCCAATTAATAATGTTTCTTTATGAAGAGCTAATTGTTTCACTTCTTGCCAAAGCAGAGGAGCATCAATGGCATAATGCGTTAGCGATCCGTCCATTAAAATAAGCTTTAATGAACAGTCTTCCATCATAGCTTTAGCGGCTAGTAACTCTAGTTCGGCCATCCGTTTGGAGCGTATTCGCTTTTGGGTTTCTAACTCTTCTTCTTCTAAAACTTCTAGTAATGGCGTATAGAGATCAAATTCCCATTTTTCATATCCTTTTAACGTTCGTGCTAATGCTTGAAAGAAGTATATGACATGAGGTGGTTCCCCTTTGGTTTGATTTACCGAGCCATCGACTGCTGCTATTTGTAAACCACCAATCCAATTTGACAAAATTCTAAAATTGCGCAATTCCATTTGTCGAAAGCATCCATTTTTGTCGAATAAACTTTGTCGAATTGTCGAATTAACCTTTTGTTTATTTCCATATTTCAGTTGTAATTCTTTATCGATTTTTGTCATTTTTTCTATTAATTGTCTTGAAACTTCTAGCAACTATTTTCACCTCGCATAATAAAAGCCTTGTTATACAACAATCTAGTTTAAAATCTAGTAATATTTTCTAGTTATTTACAAAATATTATCGCAAAAATTAATTGACTTGTTTTGGAAACGCTGGTATTCTTAGTTTATAAAGAAATTTGTCGAAAAATGACATCAATAAAATCAAAATATAACCAATAACCATCGTTTTGGGAGGAGAAATAACATGAAATCTACAGGTATTGTTCGTAAAGTTGATGAATTAGGACGCGTTGTTATTCCGATCGAACTTCGCCGTACACTTGATATTGCAGAGAAAGATGCACTCGAAATCTATGTTGATAACGATCGAATTATCTTAAAGAAGTATAAGCCTAATATGACTTGCCAAATTACTGGTGAAGTTTCTGATGATAATCTTTCTATTGCAGATGGAAAAATCATCCTAAGTCCTCAAGGGGCAAAAGCTATCATTGATGAACTTTCAAGCTACTTAGAAAAAGTGGAAAAATAAGTTGATATACAAATTTGGCTCTGCATATGCAGAGCCTTCTCTATTTTATTTATGAAATTCTGCATACACTTCACGTTTTGGCAGCTGTCTTTCTTTGGCTACTTCTTTAATCGCCTCTTTACTACTCATTTGCTGGTCAATATAATGTTCGACATGTTCATTGATCGAAAAGTGAGTCCACCATGCCGTATCCATATCATTTGTCACTTCATTCGCTCCATCGACAATAATACAAAACTCTCCCCTTATCTGAGAGGATTGACACCACTCTAACACCTCTTGTAATGTACCACGGATAAATTCTTCGTACCTCTTAGTTAATTCGCGACAAACTGCAATTTTCCTATCACCAAATTGTTCGAATAGATGATTTAACATTTCCTCTAATCGGTGCGGTGACTCATAAAAAATAATTGGAACTTGAATATTTCTTAGTTGCTCTAGTTCTTTTTTTCGCTCTTTTTTTTGTCGACTTAAAAATCCGTAATAATAAAAATGTTGGGTATTAAGTCCTGATGCAATTAAAGCCGTAATAGCGGCATTGGCTCCTGGTAGAGAAATGACTGAAATTCCAGCATCAATACATTCAACGACTAACTCATACCCTGGGTCTGAAATGGCTGGTGTTCCCGCATCGCTTACTAAAGCAATATCGCGCCCTTCTTTTAATAACTGAAGTAGCTTTTCGCCACTTCCTCGTTTATTATGATCGTGGTAACTTACAAGTCTAGTCTCAATTTCATAATGTAGACAAAGTTTCTTCGTTTGTCTCGTATCTTCAGCTGCAATGACATCCACTTCTTTTAACATTCGTATGGCTCGAAATGTCATATCTTCTAAGTTACCGATAGGCGTTGGAACAAGATATAAGCTTCCTAGTTCGCCTTTTTCTTCAAAGCTTTTTTGTTGCCTCATTCGTTAACTTCCCTTCTTGTATTAATTGTTCTTTCGCCCGTTTTGAAAGTTGTTTAATCGCATATTCTGATTGCATGGCTTCTTGTTTTGTCGCATACTCCTCAAAATACTCCAGTAAAAAAGGGCCTTTTCCTCGCGTATATTTTGCCCCTTTCCCTTCTTCATGCATTTGTATTCTCCGAGTAACATCCGTCGTATATCCTGTATATAACGAGTCATCTTGACAGCGAATCATATATACATAATGATTACCCATAATAAATTTCTTGAAACTCCTTCGTATACGTTTTTTCATCCTCATAAACCACAATGGTAGGTAAGCATTTAACCCCTGCATTCCCATCTTTAATACCTTCCACCAGTATGATATTTGCTTCTTTATCTTTTTTCGGTTGCACAAATTGGATTCGCTTCGGTTCAATTCGGTACTTCCTCATCTTTTCAAATATATCGGTTAACCGTTCGGGTCGATGTACGAGAGCCACTTTTCCTTTTTGTTTAACTAATTTTGCACACGTTTGGATCACATCTTCAAGCGTACAGTAAATTTCATGCCGAGCGATTTGGAAATGGGGGTTTACATTTCGATCGGATAACTCATTTTTTTCAAAATAAGGAGGGTTACAAGTAACGACATCGTATTGTTGAGTTATAATTTCTTTTGGTAGTGCATTAATATCTGCACGTACAAATTGAATTTGCTCCGAAAGTTTATTGATTTTGCAGCTTCTTACTGCCATATCATATAGCCGTTCTTGAATTTCTACCCCAGTAATCGTTGCCTTACTTCTCATACTCATCATAATAGGAATAACACCATTGCCTGTACATAGATCAACAATTTTCCCCTTTTGAATAGGTACATATGAAAACTTTGCTAGTAATACTGCATCAATCGAAAACGAAAATACATCATCCGCCTGAATAATTTGTAAAGTCCGATTTGGTAAGTAATCTATTCTCTCATTCGTATGTATCGTAACCATCGTTCCCTCCCATTTTCGTTCCGTTATTCATATTGTACACCAACTTTCATGACTCATTAAAATATGTACAAAAAAAAGAGGATGACCCTCAAACCTAATGAGTCACCCTACTACATGTTATCGATTATTTTTGATTGAAAAATGATAAGCAAAAGAGACAATCATCTTTACGAATACTACCGTAATCGGTACTACAAATGTGAAACCCTTCTTGGTACAACCTCGCTAAATTATCGTACCCTTCACCTACTGATTTCTTTTTCGTAGAATTTCTCTGTTCAATAGCTTCTTCTTCTACTGTTTCATCGAGGCGTTTTCTTAAGTTTTCATTCTCCAACTTTAAATAATGGTTTTCTTCGATGAGAAGAGCAAGCTGCTCCTTTAAACCACGAAGTTCATCGTGCAAACCACCAATACGCTCTTCTATTGAGCTAACTTGTGAGAAAATTTCTTTATTATCCACGTTTCCCACCTCATTACTCTATGACCTGGGTCGAAACCGTTTCTTCAAAAAGCTCTTCAAGTGTATATTCAACAATTCGCTGTTGTTCAAATAATTCGACTTGAATGATACGTTCGAGTATGTTAAGCCCAACCACTTTACCGCGTCCATTCGGTGATTGAATTTCCTTACCAATATCAGGTAAAGCTTGTTTGACGGACTCATAATGATCATTTTCATATTTCAAACAACACATGAGACGACCACATAAACCCGAAATTTTTGCTGGGTTTAAGGATAAGTTTTGATCCTTCGCCATTTTTATGGACACGGGTTCAAAATCACCTAAAAATGAAGAACAACATAGAATGCGTCCACACGGCCCAATTCCACCAAGCATTTTCGCTTCATCTCGAACACCTATTTGACGTAATTCAATTCGCGTTCGGAAAATCGCTGCTAAGTCTTTTACAAGCTCTCGAAAGTCAATTCTTCCATCCGCAGTAAAATAAAAAAGGACTTTATTTCGATCAAACGTATATTCTACATCAACAAGCTTCATATCTAGTTGATGTTCGATGATTTTTTCTTGGCAAACATTGAAAGCTTTCTTCGCTGCTTCTTTATTCTCATGAACAATCAGCTTGTCTTTTTCGTCTGCTATACGAAGAACTTGCTTTAACGGAAGTACGACATCATTTTCACCGACTTCTTTTCTTTCAATGACTACCCTACCATATTCAACCCCTCTTGATGTTTCGACAATTACCCATTCACCATTAGGCAATTCGAATTCACCAGGGGAAAAGTAATAAATTTTACCCGCTTTTTTAAAGCGAACACCTACGACATGATGCACTATCAACTATCCCTCCTGTAACCTGAGCATAAGCCTCTCCATTAATAATTGTGGATTCACATTTGAACTCAGATGTCTCTTTGCATCAAAAATAGCCGACATTTGTTTCGTGATTTTCTCTTGTGAGCTATAAAGTGCTTGGTGGTCAAGGCGTTCTAGTTGGTCAACAAATATCAGACCGTCTTTTTCTCCAAGCTGTGTGTATAATAAATCTCTATACCATAAGAGCATTAAATCAATTCCTAACCCAAACTCTTCTTTCCCTTTAAAATGGGACAACCATTTATCTTGTAGAGTAAAGAACATTTGTTGTGGGCGAGAATAGATCTCTTCCGTTAATTGTAACACTACATTACGTACTTGTACAATCCAGTCTTCTTGACAAAGTTGGCGAGCATCTTCTAGATTGGATGTAATTTCCGTTAAAAGTTTCGCAATAGGGTAGGAGATGCCATCCTCTTTTAACATTTGTTCCATTTCTTTCCTAGATAGTGGAGTGAACGTTAAAATTTGACTGCGGGATAAGATCGTATTTAACATTTGATATAAATGCTCAGTAAGAAGCACTGCAATTGTAGGTGCTTCTGGTTCTTCAAGGAACTTGAGCAAGCTATTTGCAGCACTCGGTGTCATTTTATCGGCATGATTTATGATATAAAACTTTTGTTTTGATTCCATTCCACGATAAGAAAACTCTGTTCGTAATAGTTCAACTTGCTGTTTTTTGATTGATTGCCCATCTGGTGATATCACATGAAGATCTGGATGGTTACCAGATGAAATTCGTTTACAATCGGGACACTCATTACAAGGCTCAGCCGTTGATCGTTCTTTACAAAAATAGCTTTTTCCAAGTTGTATAGCGACTTCCATCTTACCCGTTCCTCTGCTTCCTTCAAAAACATAAGCATGAGTTAAACGATTTTTTTTTATACTGTTCGTTAAGATTTGGACAACCTTATGTTGAGTCTGATTTAGCTGCTCCCACGTCATTAACTCCACACCTTCATATTAAAATTGCTCGAACTGATCCACTGGTAAAACAAATACAGTTGCCCCACCTATTTGTACTTCAACAGGATAGGGTACATAGGAATCTGCATTGCCTCCCATTGGTGAAATTGGTGCTACTAATTGTTCTCTACTTTTACAATTGTCTTTAATAATTTCAAGTACTTCGTCTACATTTGTATCTTCGGTTCCTATTAGAAATGTTGTATTTCCTGCTCTTAAAAACCCACCTGTACTTGCAAGCTTCGTTGCTCTATAATCAGTTTTTACTAACGCTTCTGATAACCGGTTACTATCCTTATCTTGTATCACAGCAATAATAAGCTTCATTCCCTTACCTCCTTAAGCTTTATTGGCCTTATTTAAAAGTTGTGTTATCAAATGAAATGCATTAGAATACACACTATCAAACGGTTCGTTAGCATTCACAACCTGAATTCGACCTTTATACATTTTTGTTAATTGATCATATCCTTCTAATACTTTTTTATGAAATGTCTCGCCCTCTTTATCTAGTCGATTTATTTCTCTAGCTTTATCCTTAGCAATCCTTGCTAAACCAACTTCGGGTTCTACTCTAAAATAAATCGTTAAATCGGGCCAATACTCATCAATAGCAAATTGATTAATCGTTAGAATGTTTTTAATACCAATTTCTCTCGCAAAGCCTTGATAAGCCAGACTACTATCAATAAAACGGTCACAAAGAACAATCTTCCCGTCCTGTAAAGCTGGGATAATCTTCTCTACTAAATGTTGCCTTCTTGCCGCTGCATAAAGTAACGCTTCTGTTCTACCGTCCATACTTGTATATTCCTGGTTCAATATGATTGAACGTATTTCTTCAGATATTTGAATTCCCCCTGGTTCCCTCGTCATGACAACTTGATAACCTTCTTCTACTAGATTTTTATAAATCCTCTTTAAAACTGTTGTTTTCCCAGCACCTTCTCCACCTTCTACGGTAATAAATAAACCCTTTCTCATTCTTCATCCTCTTTTCTCTCATCTATGATAAAAACTTTGATTCCTGTTTCAGTTATATTAGGATGGCCTTGAAATCGTGCGCCTACATCGATTAGATTTACAATTGTTGTAATTACTTCACTTGTAATGATTTCTCCTGGTATTAACAACGGTACTCCTGGTGGATAAGGAATAACGTGTTCTGCAATAATATGGCTTACCGCTTGTTCTAACGGTATAACCGTTGTACTGTACGTTTCCATTTCCTCTTTACTTAAATATAAAGATGAAATTTTTTGCATGAACAATTTTTTTTCTATATATTTTTTTCTCACTGGTGGAAAAGGTTTCAATACCTTTTTAATAATAGAAGTTATATGTTCCCCTTGAGTAAAAGGCAAAAGTGGTAAAATAAGCAACAAATATTCTTCATTTGCTAATTCGACAAATATTCCTTTTTCCTCTAGTAACATTTGAATCTCTACTCCAGTTAATTCACAATTCGTTCGTACTGTAATCTTTAAGGGATCTAATTTATAATTGGTAAGTTCATTTACTTCAAACACAGTTAACTGCGGGATTTCTTTTAAAAGACATTTAAACTTCTTACTACTTTCTACAATTTTTAATAGCTCAGATTCTTTTAAATTGGCAACGTAATGTCTCGCTAAGTCGAGCGAAGCCATAATTGGATAAGAAGGACTGCTTGACTGTAACATTTGTAAGTAATGTTCTACCTTTTTCTTGGAAATTGAAGAACTATTAAAATGTAAGTAAGAACCCATCGTCATGGCTGGTAACGTTTTATGTGCAGACTGAACGACGATATCAGCACCTTGTGAAATAGCAGAAGGTGGTATTCCCTTTCCAATGCCAAAATGGGCCCCATGCGCTTCATCAACTAGTACTGGTACATTATATTTATGAGTGAACTCTATTATTTCACTTAAATCGTTTGTAACCCCATAATAGCTAGGATTGGTTAAAAAAAGAGCTTTTGCATTTGGGTATGTCTTTAATGCAAGTATAACTGTATCTAATCTTACCCCCATAGATAAACCCGTTCCTTCATCATATTCAGGTGTTAAATATATCGGTTTTGCTTGTGCTAATTGTATGCCATTCATCACAGACTTGTGACTATCTCTTTGAACGAGGATGATATCATTACTCGAACAAACAGATAGTAACATCGCTATATTTCCAACCGTTGAACCCCCTATCAAAAAGTAAGATGCTTTTGCCCCATAAACATTTGCCAATAACTGCTGTGCTTCTTTAATAATTGTTTGGGCATCATGAAGATCATCTAAGTCGGTTAATTCTGTGCCGTCTATCTCTAAAATTGCTTCATATTTTTCTTTTGCAAACTCTGGAAGAACACTTCCCCATTTATGACCTGGTACATGAAATGAATGAGGTTTTTTCCGAGCGTGGTTTATAACCATGGAATAAAGTGGTGTTTCTTTTTGATTTAACATAAAGCCAATCCCTTTAGTAAGCTTTTATTTGGTTTCTATTATAAAGCATTTCATCGAAACTTGCTTGTCACTATCCATTAAATAGTAATTGGAGGATATGTAATAAATAAAGAAGCTGACTCACTAGTGCCGCTTCCACAAACATACGTAACTTAGTACCCGTTCATACTGTGATGGCACCTTATTCGTAGCAATGGGTTTGACACATGATTTGAGTCAGCCTCTTTTAATTAATCGTAGGTAATTTTATCTTTTTCATTTTCTTTAAATAGTAATGATAGTAGACATCGTTTGGCTCTGTAATGACGATTTGCCTTTCACATTTCTCACAAATAAAATATTCAAACAAATGAATTCCTTCACTCTTTTCTTGCTCACAGATCACACAATGCTTCTGACCTTGATTTAATAGCTTTACATTATCGATTACAATCACCCCCATTATAAATTAATGGACAAGTTGATTGGAAAATATACACTTTTAAGAATATTCATTTTATTATTAGGTATTTGCCTAAACTTACTCTTAACTATATGTTCTATGCAACGGCTTCGTGTCTGTCTCAACAAGGAAAATAGATGATTTTTGTTCCATAAGAAAAAAAGTACAAACACTTTACCTCTCGATCTCTTATTAAATGGAACCCATTGAGTTTGCAGTTATGATCCTAACTTTGATTTTATAATATTAACTGCCAAAAATTATCAAAAAAACATATAAAAAGGCACAACCCACATGGGATTGTGCCTGGTGTCTAGCGACGTCCTACTCTCACAGGGGGAAGCCCCCAACTACCATCGGCGCTGAAGAGCTTAACTTCCGTGTTCGGCATGGGAACGGGTGTGACCTCTTCGCTATCGCCACTAGACTTATAAAATTGTGATAAGCTTCGCATTTCTTCGTTGGCTGCGCTCCCTGCGTTGCTCATGTACCCTTCAAACGTACATTCCGCTACTCGTGAACTTGCCGCCTCGAACTACTCGCTTCTAACAATTTTCTATTAGGATTTTTGATAAGCTGCGAATTTCTTCGTCAGTTTCAATTCTTGCGGTGCTCCGACGTACAGGATGTACTAGTGCCGACGTTGTCACAGGACGTGACGAACTTAGTCGGTTACCTTTCCGATACGCTCCACTCCTCAGAATTTCACTTCCTCGAACTTCTTGCTTCTGAAAATCCTTTTTTAAGTTGTGATAAGCTTCGAAGTTCTTCGATGCTTATGATTGAGAGTCATTCTCTCAAAACTGGATAATGTACTAGAAGAATATCAACGCTTTATGTTTTGGATAAGCCCTCGACCGATTAGTATCTCTCAGCTCCACGTGTCACCACGCTTCCACCCGAGACCTATCAACCTCATCATCTCTAAGGGGTCTTACTTACTTAACGTAATGGGAAATCTCATCTTGAGGGGGGCTTCACGCTTAGATGCTTTCAGCGCTTATCCCGTCCACACGTAGCTACCCAGCTATGCTCCTGGCGGAACAACTGGTACACCAGCGGTGTGTCCATCCCGGTCCTCTCGTACTAAGGACAGCTCCTCTCAAATTTCCTACGCCCACGACGGATAGGGACCGAACTGTCTCACGACGTTCTGAACCCAGCTCGCGTACCGCTTTAATGGGCGAACAGCCCAACCCTTGGGACCTACTTCAGCCCCAGGATGCGATGAGCCGACATCGAGGTGCCAAACCTCCCCGTCGATGTGGACTCTTGGGGGAGATAAGCCTGTTATCCCCAGGGTAGCTTTTATCCGTTGAGCGATGGCCCTTCCATGCGGAACCACCGGATCACTAAGCCCGACTTTCGTCCCTGCTCGACTTGTAGGTCTCGCAGTCAAGCTCCCTTATGCCTTTGCACTCTACGAATGATTTCCAACCATTCTGAGGGAACCTTTGGGCGCCTCCGTTACTGTTTAGGAGGCGACCGCCCCAGTCAAACTGCCCACCTGACACTGTCCCTGAACCGGATCACGGTTCGAGGTTAGAACTTCAATACAGCCAGGGTAGTATCCCACCGACGCCTCCACGTAAGCTGGCGCTCACGCTTCCAAGGCTCCTACCTATCCTGTACAAGCTGTACCAAAATCCAATATCAAGCTACAGTAAAGCTCCATGGGGTCTTTCCGTCCTGTCGCGGGTAACCTGCATCTTCACAGGTAATATAATTTCACCGGGTCTCTCGTTGAGACAGTGTCCAAGTCGTTACACCATTCGTGCGGGTCGGAACTTACCCGACAAGGAATTTCGCTACCTTAGGACCGTTATAGTTACGGCCGCCGTTTACTGGGGCTTCGGTTCACAGCTTCGGCTTGCGCCTAACCACTCCCCTTAACCTTCCAGCACCGGGCAGGTGTCAGCCCCTATACTTCGCCTTGCGGCTTCGCAGAGACCTGTGTTTTTGCTAAACAGTCGCTTGGACCTATTCACTGCGGCTCTCTCGGGCATACACCCTAACAGAGCACCCCTTCTCCCGAAGTTACGGGGTCATTTTGCCGAGTTCCTTAACGAGAGTTCTCCCGAGCGTCTTAGAATTCTCTTCCCGCCTACCTGTGTCGGTTTGCGGTACGGGCACCTCTCACCTCGCTAGAGGCTTTTCTTGGCAGTGTAGGATCAGGAACTTCGGTACTTAATTTCCCTCGCTATCACAGCTCAGCCTTTATGGTAAGCGGATTTGCCTACTTACCAGCCTAACTGCTTAGACGCGCATCCATCAGCGCGCTTACCCTACCTTACTGCGTCCCCCCATTGCTCAAACGGTGAGGAGGTGGTACAGGAATTTCAACCTGTTGTCCATCGCCTACGCCTTTCGGCCTCGGCTTAGGTCCCGACTTACCCTGAGCGGACGAGCCTTCCTCAGGAAACCTTAGGCTTTCGACGGAGGGGATTCTCACCCCTCTTTTCGCTACTCATACCGGCATTCTCACTTCTAAGCGCTCCACCAGTCCTTCCGGTCTGACTTCGCTGCACTTAGAACGCTCCCCTACCCCTGTCCGTAAGGACAAGCCGTAGCTTCGGTGATACGTTTAGCCCCGGTACATTTTCGGCGCAGAGTCACTCGACCAGTGAGCTATTACGCACTCTTTAAATGGTGGCTGCTTCTAAGCCAACATCCTGGTTGTCTGGGCAACTCCACATCCTTTACCACTTAACGTATACTTGGGGACCTTAGCTGACGGTCTGGGCTGTTTCCCTCTTGACTACGGATCTTAGCACTCGCAGTCTGACTCCCGAGGATAAGTATTTGGCATTCGGAGTTTGACTGAGTTCGGTAATCCTGTGGGGACCCCTAGCCCAATCAGTGCTCTACCTCCAATACTCTTCCCTCGAGGCTAGCCCTAAAGCTATTTCGGGGAGAACCAGCTATTTCCGAGTTCGATTGGCATTTCACCCCTACCCACACCTCATCCCCGCATTTTTCAACATGCGTGGGTTCGGGCCTCCATTCAGTGTTACCTGAACTTCACCCTGGACATGGGTAGATCACACGGTTTCGGGTCTACGACCACGTACTTATTCGCCCTATTCAGACTCGCTTTCGCTGCGGCTCCGCCTTATCAGCTTAACCTTGCACGGGATCGTAACTCGCCGGTTCATTCTACAAAAGGCACGCCATCACCCGTAAATGGGCTCTGACTACTTGTAGGCACACGGTTTCAGGATCTCTTTCACTCCCCTTCCGGGGTGCTTTTCACCTTTCCCTCACGGTACTGGTTCACTATCGGTCACTAGGGAGTATTTAGCCTTGGGAGATGGTCCTCCCTGCTTCCGACGGGGTTTCACGTGTCCCGCCGTACTCAGGATCCGTCTCGGAGAGACGATCATTTTGGCTACAGGGTTGTTACCTTCTCTGACGGGTCTTTCCAGACCGCTTCGCCTATGATCGTCTTTTCTTACTCCATGTGAGACGTCCTACAACCCCAAGAGGCAAGCCTCTTGGTTTGGGCTAATTCCGTTTCGCTCGCCGCTACTCAGGAAATCGCATTTGCTTTCTCTTCCTCTGGGTACTTAGATGTTTCAGTTCCCCAGGTCTGCCTCCTCATACCCTATGTATTCAGGTATGGGTACCATCCCATTACGGATGGTGGGTTCCCCCATTCGGATATCCCCGGATCAAAGCTTACTTACAGCTCCCCGAGGCATTTCGCTGTTCGTCGCGTCCTTCTTCGGCTCCTAGTGCCAAGGCATTCACCGTGCGCCCTTTCTAACTTAACCATTCGACAAATGATAAGCGGCGGATTACTTCGTTGACTGCGCTCTCTGCGTTGCTCATGTACACTTTAAACGTACATTCTGCTACTTGAGAACTTGCCACCTCGTACTCCTTGCTTCTAATTTGTCTCTTAAATCTATAAAGGTTGTTGAATTCTTGACGACTCAAGTTACTCTTGGTTACACAATGTGCAACCCAGTGAAATCTTGATGTCATTTCTAGTCATTATCCAGTTTTCAAAGAACCACTGACGAATGATAAGCGGCGGATTACTTCGTTGGCTGCGCTCTCTGCGTTGCTCATGTACACTTTAAACGTACATTCCGCTACTCGTGAGCTTGCCGCCTCGTACTCCTTGCTTCTAATTCGTCACTTAATTTAGAAATATATCAATTGAAAGAAGTAAATTCTTTCAAAACTGAACAAGGCAACTGACTTCAATTACAACTTGAACAGTCATCTAAGTTATACTTCTTGCAGCCTTGCATCGAGGAAGCTTACTTCGAAGCGTTGCTCGTAGACACAGATGCAAAAAGTAAATCAGAGAGTTTTGAGTTCTCTCAAAACTGAACAAAAAAGACCAAAGCGTACATACTCGAAGTATGCATCGACTAGAGTAAATACTCCATAGAAAGGAGGTGATCCAGCCGCACCTTCCGATACGGCTACCTTGTTACGACTTCACCCCAATCATCTGTCCCACCTTAGGCGGCTGGCTCCAAAAGGTTACCCCACCGACTTCGGGTGTTACAAACTCTCGTGGTGTGACGGGCGGTGTGTACAAGGCCCGGGAACGTATTCACCGCGGCATGCTGATCCGCGATTACTAGCGATTCCGGCTTCATGTAGGCGAGTTGCAGCCTACAATCCGAACTGAGAATGGTTTTATGGGATTGGCTCGACCTCGCGGTTTCGCTGCCCTTTGTACCATCCATTGTAGCACGTGTGTAGCCCAGGTCATAAGGGGCATGATGATTTGACGTCATCCCCACCTTCCTCCGGTTTGTCACCGGCAGTCACCTTAGAGTGCCCAACTAAATGCTGGCAACTAAGATCAAGGGTTGCGCTCGTTGCGGGACTTAACCCAACATCTCACGACACGAGCTGACGACAACCATGCACCACCTGTCACCTTGTCCCCCGAAGGGGAACGCTCTGTCTCCAGAGGTGTCAAGGGATGTCAAGACCTGGTAAGGTTCTTCGCGTTGCTTCGAATTAAACCACATGCTCCACCGCTTGTGCGGGCCCCCGTCAATTCCTTTGAGTTTCAGCCTTGCGGCCGTACTCCCCAGGCGGAGTGCTTAATGTGTTAACTTCGGCACTAAGGGCATCGAAACCCCTAACACCTAGCACTCATCGTTTACGGCGTGGACTACCAGGGTATCTAATCCTGTTTGCTCCCCACGCTTTCGCGCCTCAGCGTCAGTTACAGACCAGAGAGTCGCCTTCGCCACTGGTGTTCCTCCACATCTCTACGCATTTCACCGCTACACGTGGAATTCCACTCTCCTCTTCTGTACTCAAGTCTTCCAGTTTCCAATGACCCTCCACGGTTGAGCCGTGGGCTTTCACATCAGACTTAAAAGACCGCCTGCGCGCGCTTTACGCCCAATAATTCCGGACAACGCTTGCCACCTACGTATTACCGCGGCTGCTGGCACGTAGTTAGCCGTGGCTTTCTGGTTAGGTACCGTCAAGGTACCGCCCTATTCGAACGGTACTTGTTCTTCCCTAACAACAGAGCTTTACGACCCGAAGGCCTTCATCACTCACGCGGCGTTGCTCCGTCAGACTTTCGTCCATTGCGGAAGATTCCCTACTGCTGCCTCCCGTAGGAGTCTGGGCCGTGTCTCAGTCCCAGTGTGGCCGATCACCCTCTCAGGTCGGCTACGCATCGTCGCCTTGGTGAGCCATTACCTCACCAACTAGCTAATGCGCCGCGGGCCCATCCCGTAGTGTTAGGTAAACCCAACTTTTACAATAACACCATGTGATGTTATTGATTATCCGGTATTAGCTCCGGTTTCCCGAAGTTATCCCAGTCTACAGGGCAGGTTGCCCACGTGTTACTCACCCGTCCGCCGCTAACTTTTCAAGAGCAAGCTCTTGAAAGGTCCGCTCGACTTGCATGTATTAGGCACGCCGCCAGCGTTCGTCCTGAGCCAGGATCAAACTCTCCAATAAATTGAAAATAGCTTGATATAAGCTCATTGTCACAAACGTGACGTTTTTAAAACATTGACGAGATATCATGTATCTCTTTATTTCGCTTGGCTTTTTGTTCAGTTTTCAAAGAACTCGTTTGCTGTTTTGATAGCAACTTTATTATCATAACAGATCAACTTGTTAGTGTCAACCAGTTATTTTTTTCGTTTACGCTACCTCGTCAGCGACAAGTAATAATATACCACGATTAAAATTACGATGCAATACCTTTTTATAAAAAAATAGTAAGGAACTTATTTTAACGTAAGTTCCTTACTAACTTTATAATACAAAATGCTCAATAGCAATTAATAATACTACGCCTGGAATACCTAAAAATCCTGAAACTGAAGCAGTGATCATATTAATTGGAATATGATAATCTACAAGAGAACCAAACGCATTTAAAAAGAATAAAAAAAGTGCTCCGATCATTAGCTTCACTGCTGCCTGTCCTACAAAGCGAAGCGGTTTTATAGGTGCTCCTACAATCAGCAGTAAAAATATAAGGCCTCCAATTAACGCAACGATTAAAATAGGATCCATTTTTCCACGCTCCTTTCATTACTTATTCTTATTAAAGCTGTAGCATTGCATTAGTTGTTAGATCTGCTAAAAAACAACAATGCATCCACCACAAGTCTAAGGGAAAACATATAGTTCATCTGTATTTTTATATTTGGTCAAGCTTCTACTACTACCTATATGAAACAAAACATAAAAAAAGAACGATAGGATGTTAATCCTTATCGTTCCTCCGGGTTTGCCTTATTCTTGCTTCTCGTAATAAAAACATGTATTTAGCTTCAGTAACTTTTACATCGTTTAAGACCATAGGGGAAGGATCTACACTATTATTAATTAATAACTGTTGTTTCGTTAATTTTTGTTTCATATCATCAATTAAAGACAACAATCTTTCGTTTTCTTCTTTACGTATACGGCCTTTTTTCTTAAAAAACATCTTCCACGCTCCAATCAAAGAAAAATTGTTAGATTTCTCGTCTTCCTTCAATCGCTTTGGATAATGTTACTTCATCCGCATACTCTAAGTCTCCTCCCACAGGTAAACCATGGGCAATTCTGGTCACTTTTATGCCTGTAGGTTTAACTAAACGTGAAATATACATAGCTGTAGCTTCACCCTCAATATTCGGGTTCGTCGCAATAATAATTTCTTGTACCGTTTCATCTTGTAGACGCTTTAATAGCTCTGGGATTTTAATATCCTCAGGGCCAATACCATCCATTGGAGAAATCGCTCCATGTAACACATGGTATAGACCATAGTATTCCTTCATTTTCTCCATTGCAATAACATCTTTTGCATCTTGAACAACACATATAGTTGAACGATCTCTTTTCATATCCTCACATATTCGACACGGATCCGTATCGGTAATATTATGACACACCGAACAATATGATAGGTTACGTTTAGCGTTTACTAGTGCTTTTGCAAAGTCTAGCACATCATCTTCTTTCATATCTAGAACAAAAAAGGCCAGACGACTGGCTGTTTTGGGGCCGATGCCTGGCAATCTCATAAAGCCTTCCATTAATTTTGCTATTGGTTCAGGATACTGCAAACAGTTTACCTCCTTAGAGTGTTACGTTGCTTAGAACAACCCTGGCATATTCATACCTTTTGTATACTTACCCATATCCTGTTCTACTAGCTCATCGACTTTTTTCAACGCTTCATTCATAGCTGCTAAAATTAAGTCTTGTAGCATATCTACATCATCAGGATCTACTACTTCTTCTGAAATTTTAATATCTAGAATTCGTTTATCGCCACTCGCTACAACAGTCACCATACCGCCTCCTGCTGTCGCTTCAACTGTTTTTTCCTTTAATTCTTCCTGTGCTTGCATCATCTGTTTTTGCATCTTTTGTACTTGTTTCATCATTTGTCCCATGTTCTTCATATTAACTACCTCCAAATATTATTTACTTTCAATAATTTCTATTAAATCCGAACCCACTAATTTAATGGCCTCATCGACAATAGGATCTTCCTCTGGTTGATCTGTATCACCACGTTGTTCTCTTAAGAAGTCTTCTTTTATTTTATCCCATTGAATTAATAAAATTGATAAGAAACTCATCTGTTTTTGGTAAACTTGCTGGACGACATTTTCCACATCGGATCTAAACTTCGATTCAATCATATCTCTATGCATTTCGTTTTGAAATGCGAGTACAATATTATCACTTGAAGCAGCAACAGGTTTACAATCACTTAGCCAAGCTTGCGCAGGAACACTATGTTGTTTCACTCGCTCCATTACTAAGCCCCACTGACCACTAACCGTTTGCAAATCTTGTTTGGTTGCTTTCTTTAATACTTCTTTTACTTGAGGGGAAACTGTTTTGCCTCCTAGCGAAGGGGAGCTTTTTCTTTGTAACGGTTTAGGAGCTTCTTTCCGTTTTTCACCAGCAACTAAATTTGATTGTCCAGACTTTAAGTCTTGTATTTCTTTTTCAAGACTAGCCAATTTTTTTTCAAGCGTTGTAACCTTTTCATCATCAACTACAGACTGCGTTGTTGATGATGCTGATGTTTGACACAGTTTAACAATCGCAAGCTCTAAAAATATTTTTCCTTGTGTTGCCCATTTCATTGCTTGTTGACTTTCACTAAGTAAATGAAGCCATTCATAAATGGAAGCTTGAGAAACTTCATTTGTTAGTTTTTCAAATTGAACATCCACCTTGGCTCTCTCCAGCATTCCTTCGAGTGATGGAGCTGTTTGATATAAAAGAATATCCCGATAATAAAAAATCAAATCTTCAATAAAGCGTTGAGGGTCTTTCCCTTCAGCCAGAAGGACATTCACTGATTTTAAAGCCTGTACCGAGTCTTTTGCCTGGATTGCATTTACAATATCCGACAAAAAGTTTTGGGAAACTGCTCCTGTTATTGAAAGTACATCCTCAAGTGTTACTGCGTTTTCTGAGTAGGACATGGCTTGGTCTAATAAGCTAAGAGCATCACGCATCCCACCATCAGCAGCACGAGCAACCATTTGTAGAGCCTCGTCATTAACTTCAACATCGTAGTGACTAATGATAAATTTCATTCGTTCTACTAAAGCTTCATTTGAAATTCTCTTAAAATCAAAACGTTGACAACGAGAAATAATCGTCAAAGGAATTTTATGAGGTTCTGTTGTTGCTAAAATAAACAGAACATGCTTTGGTGGCTCTTCAAGAGTTTTTAATAACGCATTAAATGCACCTGTTGATAGCATATGAACTTCATCAATAATATACACTTTATACCGAACTTCATTAGGTGCAAATTTTACTTTATCACGAATATCGCGGATTTCATCAACACCATTATTAGAAGCAGCGTCAATTTCAATCACATCAACAATCGAACCGTCAGTAATCCCTTTACATGACTTACATTCATTACATGGCTCAGGCACTGGCGCTCGATCACAATTAATTGCTTTTGCAACAATTTTAGCGGCGCTGGTTTTTCCTGTTCCCCTAGGTCCTGTGAAGAGATAAGCATGGGAAAACTTATTATGTACTAAAGCATTTTGCAACGTCTTCGTAATATGTTCTTGTCCAGCAATATCTCTCAACTGCTGAGGTCTCCATACACGATATAGTGCTTGATATCCCAACTCCTACTCCTCCTCGGTCACTATTGCTTTCATTATACCTTAATTCGCCTACTATTTTCAAAAGACAAATAAAAAAACAGCTTATAATAAGCTGTTTTACATTTATTTTAAATTTAAAGCCGTGCACCTTCCTTCGATCAAGTTGCCCCAAGCGTTACCTAAGCAGTTAGCTCGGCCCAGGCGACTCTGCGGCACACGGAAGGGGCCACTTACTGCTGCTTCCTTCCGGACCTGACAGGGTTCATGGGTTTCCGTTGCGCAGAACCCAAGCGTCAACACCACTTACTTAGGTCAGACCTCACGACAACAAGACCTCGAGAAGGGATTCAGCCTCGCTACAGCGGATTGCGAGTACAGGGCACCGCTACCTCCCCACCTAGCACGACAAATTTAATAACAATTTTAGGTGCGCCTCTTATGTGACGCATAATTTAGTATAGAGGTTTTCAATATAAAATGCAATAGCAATACTTTCGTCTATTGGTTATTATTTCTGAGAACTTCAGCATGTACCTCTTCTGTATTAAGTATATCATAATAACGTCAAATTATTTATTTAACTTTTGCCTTTGTCTTAAAGTTTTAAAGAAATCTTTTAATAATTGGGCACATTGATCAGCAAGAATTCCATTTGTGACCTCTGCTTGGTGATTAAACCGAAAATCATTAACCAAATCGTAAAGAGTTCCTGCACAGCCTGCCTTAGGATCGACTGCGCCGTAGACAACTCTTTTAATCCTTGACTGCACTATTGCCCCTGCGCACATTGGACATGGCTCTAATGTTACATATAACGTGCAGTCCATTAGTCTCCAACTGTCTAACTGACGGCATGCTTGTTCAATTGCTAGCATTTCCGCATGTGCTTGCGCTTGTTTTGTTGTCTCTCGTAAGTTATAAGCTCTAGCAATGACCTTATCAGCCTTTACAATGACTGCACCGATAGGAACTTCCTTTATTTCCATGGCTTTTTTTGCCTCATCTATGGCTAACTGCATATAATATTCATCATTTGTTATGCAATCCATATTCGTTAATGACTTTCCTTACTACGATTTTGAAGGTCTTCTTCTAAGCGCTTTAAACTTACCCAGCGAAGAAACGTTTTTTCCATAGCATGAAGTTCACTCTTTTTTAATGGTTGCCCTATTTTTTTTTGTCTCATAAACCCATTCCTCTCTTACTACACTCTATTAAAAGTATTGTTCACTCAGTTCTTCTTATTCACTAATTGAAAAAAAATCCCTGCAAATGCAGGGACTTTTTTATCGTTTCGTCTTCGGGTCAAATGCATCTCGAAGTCCATCACCTATGAAGTTAATTGCCAAGACCGTAAATAGAATGGCCAAACCAGGCGGAATCCATGCTTCTGGATGCTGAGTTAACACCCTTAAACTTCGAGCTTCAGTTACCATGTTCCCCCATGTTGGAGTCGGTTGAGGAATACCAAAACCAATAAAGCTTAAAGCTGATTCAATGATAATCATCGTTGCCATCATTAACGTAGCATTTACAATAATTGGACCAACTGCATTCGGCAAAAAGTGTTTTGCGATTATGCGAAAGTCTGAACATCCAATAGAACGAGCTCCTAGAATAAATTCTTTTTCTCGTAATGCTAAGAACGTTCCACGTAATATCCTCGTTATATTTGGCCAGGTTGTTAATGCAATTATGGTTACAAATATAGGAACACTTATTCTTTCTAATATTGCCATTACGGTTAGTACTAAAAGTAAGAACGGGAATATGAGCATCAAGTCGGCAGCCCTCATAATGAGACTATCCACTTTGCCACCATAATACCCTGCTAACGATCCTAAAACAACACCAATCAATAACGTAAAGGCCATCGCTGTAACCCCTACTGTTAAGGAAATACGTGAGCCATACACCATTCGTGCGAAATTATCACGTCCAGAACTATCGGTTCCTAACCAATGTTCAGCACTAGGCTTCGCCATGACATTCATTAAGTTCGACTTTGTAGGATCATGGTTTGTTAATAAAGGTGCAAAAAGTGCTATTAAAACAAAAAATACTAATATAAAGATCCCAGCAACTGCAAGTTTATTACGAAGGAAGCGACGCATTGCAAGCTGTAAAGGGCTCGCACTTTTTGCAGGTTTTTGTGTTTGTTCAACATTAGTTGTATTATTCATTGCGCTCACCTCAATCGTAACGTATTCTTGGATCTACTACAGCATAGAAAATATCAGCAAGTAAGTTACCTATTAGGATTGTTATTGCTAACAGTAAGTTTATTGCCATAATCACTGGATAATCACGATTCATAATCGAGTTTAAAAACAGTGTTCCTAAGCCTGGATAGTTAAATACTGCCTCAGTAATAACGGCACCACTTAACAATGTTCCAAATTCAAAACCGAGTAGAGTAATAATCGGAATTAATGCATTTCGAAGAGTATGCTTGTATAATACAGGTCTTGGTCCTAAACCTTTTGCCTTTGCCGTACGAATAAAGTCACTACCCATAACTTCCATCATTTCTGTTCTCATATAACGCATATAGATCGCTGTACTTGCTAAACCCAGCGTAAATCCTGGTAACACTAAATGTCTTAATTTATCAAAGAATAACTCAAAACCTGTTAAGCCAATTGTTGAAACCGTTCCTTGAGATGGAAACCAACCTAATTGGAACGAGAATACATAAATAGCAATTAGCGCCGCAAAGAAGTTTGGAGTTGCAAGACCGAGAAAAGCAAAAGTAGTTGCACTATAGTCAAGCAAAGAATATGGTTTTTTCGCAGAGTAAATTCCAATTGGAATTGCTACTACGATCGTTATAAAAAGTGAAAATAATGATAGATATAACGTGTTCATAATACGTGAACCAATCAGTTCACTTACTGAACGTCCTGTATAGTGCATGGATTGTCCAAAATCACCTACTGCTACAGAAGATAGCCAATTCCAATATTGAACTGGTATGGGGTCATTTAACCCTAATGCTTCTCTTCGCTCTTCCAACACTTCCGCTGGTATATTTGGATCTAAGATTTCACCAGATAGTGGATCTCCAGGTGCCGCATAGGCTAATGCGAAAATAACAACTGTCACGATAAAAAGCATAGGTATAAATTGCAAGACCCTTCGTATGATGTATTTATACATGATTGTCCTCCTCCTACTCAGTAAAAGGGGGTGCATAGCAGGTCTAGACCATGCACCCTTGTACTTCTACTTTAAAAAATTATTGTTCTAACCACCATAAATGAGAGTCAGCATTTACATTACGAGGCTTAACTGTCCAGCCGTGGAACTTCGTGTTAAATGCAACGTTTACGTTTGCACTGTATAACGGTAAAGCTGGAAGTTGCTCAGAATAGTAGTTTGCCCAGTCACGATATACTTGTTGACGATATTCAAGGTCAAATGCTTCTGGTGTTTTTAATGCTGCATCTAATAACTCATCACTATGAGTGTCATCCCAACGTAAGTAGTTATATGGAGCAGTTGATCTGTGGATTCCTGATGGATCTGGGTCACCAGTTGATAATCCCCATCCAGCTAAATATAAATCCCAATCCGTGTTGTTTTGCTCTACCATCTCAAAGTGAGCAGCTGCTTCACGTGGGCTACGCATGTTTACACGAATACCTACAGCTTCTAAGTTCTCTTTAATGATTGGAGCTGTACGCTCACGAACTGTGTTACCAGTTGGGAAATCAAGATTTAACGTATATTCGTTTCCATTTGGATCTAAACGGAAACCATCACCGTCTCTTTCAGTAAATCCAGCTTCATCAAGAAGTGCATTAGCTTTTTCTTCACTGTACTCATAGTCATTTACTGCATCAGGATCAAATGCCCAAGAAGCTTCTGGGAATGGAGCATTTAATACAGTACCTGAACCATAAAGTAATCCATCTACAAATCCTTGACGATTAACTGCATGCGCGATGGCTTGACGTACTTTTTCATCTTGTAACTTTTCGTTTGGAACCCATCCAGACTTGTCAGTCCAGTCACTTTGCTCACCTTGAGAGTGATGAAGCTTGAAGCCCATATATTGGTATCCAAAATCTTGATCTTGAACTAATGTAACGTTTTGCATTGCTTCTACATCTTGTGCATCAGCTGCAGGTACCCCACCTGGAAGACCTACCATGTGAAGCTCTTCATTTTGAAGTTGTCCAAGCATAACATCTTGGTTTACTACTTTCCATACGATACGATCTAAGTATGGAGCACCTTGCCAGTAATCTTCATTACGCTCTAAAACATATTGTTGTCCTTCAAGAATATCTGTTAATTTGAAAGGACCTGTACCGATAACTTCACCTGCGTTACGAGATGCTGTGTGCTCAGGCATTTCACTCACTCGAACCTCTTCAAACACATGTTTCGGAATAATTGGGAAACTTGTATATTGGTTTGCCGTGATACTTGGCTCTTTGAACGTAAATTTAACAGTGTAAGGATCGACTGCTTCAACACCAGCTAAAGTATCTGCTTCACCATCACGGTACTCTTCATAACCCACTAATTGGTTTACGTAATCAACACGTACACCACCAGCAGCAGTATAAGCACCATCAGCAATTGAAGTGTAAGTGAATACTACGTCATCTGCAGTAAACTCTTCACCATCGTGCCACTGAACACCTTCGTTTAAGATGTAAGTTAACTCTGTATGGTCATCATTAAAGTCCCACTCTTTTGCTAATGAAGGAATCCATTGTAACTCTTCATCTAGAGCAACTAGAGCTTCGTGAGTGAAGTCTAAAATGTTTGCCTCATATGAATCTGCGTAGAAAATTGGATTGAATTGACCAGCTGGAGCTGAGAACATAGCCGCGTTGATTGTACCACCTTGTTGTGGTTCACCTGCAGCTTCTTCACCTTGCTCTGTTTCTTCTGTTGGATCAGTTGTTGGAGCTTCTTCTTCCGTTCCGCCTCCTCCACATGCAGCAAGAATTGTACTAAGAGAAAGAGCGCCAGCTAACATTAATGCTAAACTTTTCTTCATTGTTTTCCCCCCTGAAAATGTCTTTAATACATAGATTGCTACAAAACTACTTTTTCAAACCTTCCTTTTGAACCATCACCTCCTCAAAAAGGTAAAAGCACTATTTATTAAACTTCTTTTGGCTCAATCTTTGGCTCTGGATCTGTATATAGGTGACAAGCAACATAATGGCCATCTCCCATATGAGTTAAATCTGGGCGTTCTACTTTACAACGATCATGTGCTTTTGGACACCTCGTATGGAAAGAGCATCCTGTTGGTGGGTTTGACGGGCTTGGTAAATCACCAGATAGTTTAATTTTTTCCCTTTTTGCATGTACGTTTGTTGATGGAACTGCTGATAGTAACGCCTGTGTATATGGGTGAAGTGGTTTTTCGTATAAGGAATGCTTCGGTGCTATTTCTGCAATTCTCCCTAAATACATAACCGCAACACGATCACTAATATGCTTAACAACACTTAAATCATGGGCAATAAATAAATACGTTAATCCAAATTCATCTTGCAGATCTTCCATAATATTTAATACCTGAGATTGCACAGATACATCTAACGCTGATACTGGCTCATCCCCGATAATAAACTTTGGTTTTGTTGATAATGACCTAGCAATACCAATTCTTTGACGTTGACCACCTGAAAATTCGTGCGGATATTTCAAGCGAGCTTCTGGACCTAACCCTACTTTACCTAATAAATCAACAACCATGTCTTTACGATCTTTAGCAGACATCGTATTTTGCACAAGCATTGGTTCTTCAATAAGTTCCCCTACACTCATACGTGGGTTAAGTGATGCATATGGATCTTGGAAAACCATTTGCATATCTTTACGTAGTGGGC
The DNA here is from genome assembly GCF_002019605.1 of Alkalihalobacterium alkalinitrilicum. Lineage (NCBI taxonomy): Bacteria > Bacillati > Bacillota > Bacilli > Caryophanales > Bacillaceae > Alkalihalobacterium > Alkalihalobacterium alkalinitrilicum. The sequence goes on from NZ_KV917368.1 coordinate 3,722,663, forward strand.
GAAGTTTTCTTTGACTTATTGTAGAAATGTCATTTCCTTCAAATTTTATAGTTCCAGAAGTCGGATCTAATAAGCGAAGCAGGACTCTTCCCATTGTTGACTTACCAGAACCAGACTCACCAACAATACCTAAAGTTTCACCTTTATATATATCAAAACTAATATCATCTACTGCTTTTACATTACTAACTGTACGTTGAAGGATACCGCCTTTTACTGGAAAGTATTTTTTTAAATTTTTAACCTCTACTAGCTTCTCTCTGTCATGTTGTAAGTTTTCTTTGTTAGTCATTATTTACTCCTTTCCGTCAAAAAGAACACAACGTACTTTATGCCCTGGACCTGCATCATAAAGTTCAGGTACGTCGTTAGTACACTTGTCCATCGCATGTTTACAACGAGGGGCAAAACGGCAACCCTTTGGAAAATTATGCGCTGGTGGTACCATTCCAGGTATTGCTTCTAAACGCTCTTTGTCATCATCGATTTGCGGCATACTATTCAATAATCCAACAGTATACGGATGTTTAGGATTTGTGAATAGCTCTTTTACATCAGCTTGTTCGACTATTTGTCCACCATACATAACCATCACTCGGTCAGCTGTTTCTGCTACAACACCTAAGTCATGGGTAATCATTAAGATTGACGATCCGAACTCTTCCTTCATATCAACCATTAAATCTAAGATCTGTGCTTGAATGGTAACGTCCAATGCCGTAGTAGGCTCATCTGCAATTAATAACTTCGGATTACAGGAAAGTGCCATCGCAATCATTGCACGTTGTCTCATACCACCTGATAATTGGTGCGGGTACTCATGAATGATTTCATCCGCACGTGGAAATCCAACTAGCTTTAATAATTCTAGTGCTTTTGCATACGCTTCCTTTTTCTTCATTTTCTTATGTTTCATTAATGGTTCTGCAATTTGATTTCCAATTGTAAACACTGGATTTAAAGATGTCATTGGTTCTTGAAAGATCATACCAATATCATTTCCACGAACATTTGTCATTTCTTTTTCAGATAGCTTTAGAAGGTCTTTTCCATCTAACTTAATTGAGCCTGCAACAATCTTCCCTGGTGGTGATTGAATTAATTGCATAACTGATAGAGAAGTAATACTCTTACCACTACCTGACTCCCCTACTAGAGCAAGTGTTTCACCTTTACGTATGTCAAAATCGACACCATCTACAGCTTTTGCTACTTTACCGTCATCTATAAAAAAATGCGTTTTTAACCCTCTTACTTCTAATAGAACATTTTTGTCCATTCGTGCACCTCAATCTACTCTGCTTATTTTCTCGCTGTACGTTCTGTATTGTTTTGATAAAAAATAAGGATTTTATACATCTTTTTCTTGTACATAAGAAAATGAGTCTTTATATTGTTTCAGTTCTATATTAACGTCAGCACTTATTATTCCGTCCATTTTAGCTAATTCTTTATTTACAAAATGGACTAAATCCTCATTGCTCTTAAAGTATGCCTGAATGATCAAATCATGTCTTCCTGAGAATGCTCCGACAAAGCGCACTTCCGCATACCGATTTAGTTGGTCTGCAATTTCTTCCTGACTTCCTAACTTCGTTGAAATGCCAATAATTGCTTGAACGTTTAATCCTACTTTATTTGGGTTAGTATGAATAATGAATTCAAATACATTCTCTTTAAGCATTCGATTAATTCTCGTCCGAATTGTTCCTTCACTTACGTCCAACAACTTCGCAATTTCTGTATAGGATCTTTTGCCGTTTTCTTGTAGATATCCTAATATAGCAAAGTCCATATGATCTAATTTACTCATGCTATCACATCACTTTACGTTTTCAAATAGGTTTACTTGATAATCTTTACGAAAAACCACACTATTAAATTAATATTTCTGTAAATTTCGTAAAAATTTAAACCGAATAAGGTCATTATAAGTAATATCATAGCCAATTGCAATATTCGTTTTTGTATTTTTTCATTTTTTTATAGCAAAAAATCTAACAAACTATGATTCTCAAGGGATTGGAAGCCCTTTCAAAAACTAATTTGAGAAAAAAGTTCTATTTCGAAATTAGAAAAATCTATCGTTTTTTTTTACGAATATGCAAAACTTGTCTTTAATACTCGATATTTTAGTATTTTTCTAATAAAATTATTATTAACTTTATTGCATGAAAAAAGCTAAGCAAATTAAATTTTGCTTAGCTTTTTTATATTATTTAATATTTATACTTGTTTTATTCCCCATATAAGGACGTAATACATTAGGGATCATAACACTACCGTCTTCTTGTTGATAATTCTCCAAAATTGCCGCAACAGTTCGACCTAACGCTAATCCAGATCCGTTTAATGTATGAACATACTCTGTTTTACCTTTTGCTTCTCGTTTAAAACGAATATTGGCTCTTCTTGCTTGGAAATCCTCAAAATTACTACAAGAAGAAATTTCTCGATATGTACCATAGCTCGGGATCCAAACTTCAATATCGTATTTCTTAGCTGCTGTAAATCCTAAATCTGCTGTACACATACTCATAACACGATAAGGAAGCTTTAATAATTGAAGAACTTTCTCAGCGTGTCCAGTTAGTCTCTCAAGTTCCTCATACGACTCTTCTGGCTTTACAAATCGAACTAGCTCCACTTTGTTAAACTGATGTTGTCGAATGAGTCCTCTAGTATCTCTTCCTGCAGAACCAGCTTCTGAACGAAAACAAGCGCTAAAAGCTGTATATGCGATCGGCAATTGTTCCACTGATAAAATTTCATCTCGATGTAAATTTGTTACAGGTACTTCAGCTGTTGGAATGAGAAAATAATCTTCTTCAGTTATTTTGAAAGCATCTTCCTCAAACTTTGGTAATTGCCCTGTTCCAATCATACTTGTGCGATTGACCATGTAAGGAGGTAGAATTTCTTCGTAACCATGCTCATCTTGGTGTAAATCCATCATAAAATTCAGTAATGCTCGTTCTAATCTTGCACCAAGTCCTTTGTAAAATACAAATCGACTTCCAGTTACTTTGGCTGCTCTTTCAAAATCTAGTATTTCTAACTCTGTTGCAATGTCCCAATGTGGTTTTGCCTCAAAAGAAAATTCAGGCCGTTCCCCCCATTGTCTAACTTCGACGTTGTCATCTTCACTTTGACCGACAGGAACCGTTTCGTGTGGAATGTTAGGAATCGTCAAGAGTAAATAATCTAACTGTTCTTCAATTGTTCGAAGTTCGTCGTCTAATTCTTTTACTTTATCGGATACTTCACGCATCTCTAAAATTAGATGATCTGCCTCTTTTTTCTCACGCTTCAATTGAGCGACTTCTTGAGAAACTGCGTTTCTTTTACTTTTTAATTCTTCTACAGAAACAATTATTGTTCTTCTTTTTTCGTCAAGATCTTGAAACTGATCAATTCCTGATAATTCTTCTCCACGCATTTCTAGTTTCTTTTTAATTTCACTAAAATCCTTACGCAATAATTTTATATCAAGCATACTTATTTACCCTCCTATACAATACTTTCCTTATTACCATTATTCACTATTTACTAATCAATTAAAAGTCTCTATACATTTATGCCACGAGGTATAAGAAATAAACAGTTTACTGATAGTAAATAGTACCTTTCCCATTTTTAACATCAAAATGTTAAAAATGGGAAAGGATAAAAAAACGCAAAAAGCCCTCATCCCTATCTAAGGGACGAGAGCACCCGCGTTGCCACCCTTCTTGCAAATAGAAAACATCTATTGCCTCTTATAACAGATAACGGCTGTTACCGGAAATGCTTTTGAATATACTTTCATTGGCATTCCACTCAGGGGGCAGAATTCACAAACGGTTTCGATCGGTTTTCACCAACCACCGACTCTCTAAATACGAAATTCGTTTGCTACTAAATCCCATCAACGCATTACTTTATTACGCTTGTACTTTTTGTTTTATTGATTCACGGACCATTTCTACAAAATACTGATGAAAGCGATGGTCATCTGTTAATTCAGGGTGAAAAGAGCAAGCTAAGTAATGCCCTTGTCTCGCTACAACAATCTCTTCATTAAACTTTGAAAGGATTTCAACAGTTTCATCTACATCTACAATAAGCGGTGCACGAATAAATACAGCACGAATATCATCACCGACTCCTGTTACAATTAAGTCCGTTTCAAAGCTTTCACGTTGTCTACCAAAGGCATTTCTCTGTACAGTCATATCCATGAACCCTAAATGTCCTTCAGGTTGCCCGACAATATGTTTGGACATAAGGATAAGGCCTGCACACGTTCCAAAAATGGGTTTACCCTTAGCTCCGAATTCTTGTAGCGCTTCAAAAAATCCATACTCATCAATCAATCGGCGCATTGTCGTACTTTCTCCACCAGGGAAAACAAGGCCATCAACATTTTCTAATTGCTCGACTTTTTTTATAATTACGGTTTCTATATCAGGAGCTGCAAGACATTTTATATGTTCTCGAACTGCCCCTTGAAGAGCAAGAACTCCAATTTTAATCATATCTAAGCTCCCTCCCTAATTGAGTAGGAATTTTACCAACCACGCTCTTGCATGCGCTCAGAAGGATTTAATGAAGAAATTTCAATTCCTTTCATCGCTGACCCTAGATCTTTAGAAAGTTCAGCAATCAAAGCATAGTCTTGGAAATGTGTAGTTGCTCTAACAATTGCACGAGCAAATTTTTCAGGATTATCTGACTTAAAGATACCAGAACCAACGAATACTCCGTCAGCACCTAACTGCATCATTAACGCAGCATCAGCAGGAGTAGCTACACCACCAGCTGCAAAGTTAACGACTGGTAATTTACCTTCCTTTTGAATTTGAAGTAAGATTTCATAAGGTGCACCTGTGTTTTTCGCTTCAGTCATTAGCTCGTCCGTTGACATAGAAACAATTTTACGAACTTGAGACTGCATCATTCGCATGTGACGCACAGCTTCTACGATATTTCCTGTTCCAGGCTCACCTTTTGTACGAAGCATTGCTGCACCTTCACCAATACGACGAGAAGCTTCACCAATATCACGAGCTCCACAGACAAAAGGAACTGTATATTCATTTTTATTTAAATGATATACTTCATCAGCCGGCGTTAAGACTTCACTCTCATCAATATAGTCAACACCTAATGCTTCTAGCACACGTGCTTCTACAATGTGACCGATACGGCATTTAGCCATAACTGGTATTGAAACTGCTCCCATAACTTCCTCAACAATTGTTGGGTCAGCCATACGAGCTACCCCACCTGCTGCACGAATATCTGCAGGAACACGCTCTAATGCCATAACTGCAACTGCACCTGCTGCTTCAGCAATTTTAGCTTGTTCTGCATTGACAACGTCCATAATAACGCCGCCTTTTTGCATTTCTGCCATTCCACGTTTTACGCGATCTGTACCCGTTTCTACCATTCGTAATTCCTCCTATACATTCTATGAGCTCTTCGTGTTGTTTTTATATCGTAGCTATGTAATTCTACCTAGCAACACGCACAATATAATAAATTTTCAGTAATTATTGTACCACTTTTCTAAAGTAAAGCAAATGCAAAGTAGAGAAAGAAGGTTGGATTAATTAAACCAACCTTTTACTGTGTCCGCAACATTCGTCCAAACATTTGAGATAAAGCCACCAACTCCACGCATCCCTCGACTAAAGAAACCTGCACGTTCTACAGCTTCTGCCGTCTCAACCTGTACTATTTCATGTTGAACCGCATTAGCATACAAATGGCTATATTCTGTATCTCCTTGATGAATTGCTGTCAAAGTACCAATAACTTCACCTTGTTCAATTGGTGCAATGAGCTCACCATCTTCAGTAACCAGATTAGGATCTAACTCTAAGAGAGGGGCAAAAAATTCTTCATCTCCAGATTTCAACAACACTTTTAAAGGTTCACTTACTGTAACTTTTACTTCACGTGCTTTTCCATTGACTACTGGTAATGTTGTTACACCTTCTTCAAATACATCTTCAAGGTGAACTTCGTATTGATTAAAATTATTAAAACCGTAGTCTAAAAGGCGCTGGGTTTCAGTAAATCTATCATCTAAATCTTTCAAACGCATGACAACAGAAATTAATGTAACTCCATTTTTTTCAGCAACACCAGTAAAACAGTATCCTGCTTCATTAGTATATCCTGTTTTTAGTCCTAACATCCCATCATACTCATGCTTTAATCCTGGTAACATCTCATTCCAGTTTTTCATGCATGTCCAATCATTTAAACAAGCTTGTGTATCTACGTCTGTTAATACTTCACCTTGAAACCGTTGCATCGGGATACTTGCGGTATCTAACATTTCTGGAAAATCATTAATTAAATGAAAGGCAAGTTTAGCGGTTGCTCGGGCAGATAAACGGTTTTCATCATTTTCATTACCAGCAACATGCTGACCAAGATATGACCGATTTGGTAAACCCGTTGAGTTCACAAAGCTGTAATCATCTAGTTCTAACTCTTCTGCCTTCTCATTCATTCGTTCAACAAATGTAGCATACGAACCACCTGCAATGACTTCTGCAAGTGCAATGGTCGCTGCATTTCCAGATTCAATAGCCATTGCTTCATACAAATCTTTTACAGTATACATTTCTTCTGGGTCTAAGAATACATTTGAAGATCCAGCTTGGTGTGACATATTACTAACAAAACTATTAATCGGAACCGTTTGATCCCACATAATCGTTCCTTTATGAATTGCTTCTAACACCAAGTATTCTGTCATCATTTTTGACATACTTGCTGGCGGTAACATGACATCTGCATTTTTTTCAAACAATACTTTCCCAGTATTGGCATCTACTAAAATAGCAGATTCAGCTACTAAATCTATGCTTGCTTCAACTTTTTGGAATGAACCAAAAAAAGTAACAAAAACAATGGCACAAAGTAACGTATGGACTACTACTTTTTTATATCTGTGTATCATTAACAACCACTCCTCTTTATTCATTACACAAACGGTATTGTAACACATCTACACATAAAAAAATAGATAGGTAAAGTACCTATCTATTACAGTTATGTTAAGGGTTTTGACCTAGTTTTTCTACGATTGAATCGAGTAATTTGGTGCTTCTTTCGTAATTTGCACGTCATGTGGATGACTTTCTCTTAAACCTGCACCTGTAATTCGGATAAATTGTCCATTTTCTCGTAAATCGGTAATTGTTTTAGTACCACAATATCCCATTCCAGCACGTATACCTCCAATTAATTGGTGTATAGTGTCTGAAAGTGGACCTTTATAAGGAATACGCCCTTCGATTCCTTCAGGAACTAGCTTTTGATTATTTTCTTGGAAATAACGGTCTTTACTGCCTTTTTCCATAGCTCCAATAGAACCCATACCTCTATATACTTTGAACTGACGTCCTTGATAAATTTCACGTTCACCAGGACTCTCTGATACTCCTGCTAATAGACTTCCTAACATAACTGCATGGCCACCTGCAGCTAATGCTTTTACGATATCACCAGAATACTTTATACCACCGTCTGCAATAATCGATACACCATGTTTTCTCGCTTCAGTAGCGCAGTCATAAACGGCTGTAATTTGAGGAACTCCTATCCCAGCAATAATTCGTGTCGTACAAATGGATCCTGGACCAATTCCCACTTTTACAACACTAGCTCCAGCTTCAATTAAATCTCTAGTTGCTTCAGCTGTTGCAACATTACCTGCGACTATATCAAGATCTGGATACTCTTTTCTAACCTCACGTACTTTTTGTAAAACACCTTGAGAATGTCCGTGTGCAGTATCAATTACAATAATATCTACACCAGCTTCAACGAGTGCCTTTACACGAAGCATCGTATCTGCAGTAACACCTACAGCTGCACCAACAACTAATCTGCCTTGACTATCTTTTGCTGAATTAGGAAACTCAATCACTTTTTCAATATCTTTAATGGTGATGAGTCCTTTTAAAATGCCTTCATCATCCACAAGTGGTAATTTTTCAATCTTATACTTTTGCAATATTTTTTCTGCTTCTGCTAACGTTGTACCAACAGGAGCAGTTACCAAATCTTCCTTTGTCATAACATCATCAATTTGAATTGAATAATCTTCAATAAACCGTAAATCTCGATTTGTAAGAATTCCAACTAACTTTTGCTTTTCATCAACAATTGGTACACCAGAAATACGAAACTTACCCATTAAATGTTCGGCATCAAAAACTTGGCGATCAGGTGTTAAATAAAACGGATTTGTAATTACACCACTTTCAGATCGTTTCACACGGTCAACCTGCTCAGCTTGTTCCTCGATGGACATGTTTTTATGTATAATACCAATTCCACCTTCTCGTGCCATAGCGATTGCCATACTAGCCTCAGTTACAGTATCCATCCCTGCGCTTATAATTGGCATATTGAGTTTCAACTTTGCGGTTAATTCCGTTTTAACTGAAACATCTTTAGGAAGAATCTCTGATTTTTGCGGAACGAGCAATACATCATCAAAGGTTAAACCTTCTTTAGCAAACTTATTTTCCCACACAATAATTCCCTTCCTCTCCTATAAATAAGTTCTAAAAGGAGGACAAAAAGCTCCAAGAATTTCGAGGTTTGCAGTTGAATAGCACAGCGCATGCTTTCCATAGATGAGTAACGCAGCAGCAAACCAATGATGAAATTCGTTAGGAATCTTTCCTGGACTTTTTGAACAAACCTCTCATATAAATAAGTTTTTCCTGTAAATATTATTTGTAGCTTAACAATTGGTTAAACTACTGTCAAGAAAGGAAAAGTAATTAGATTTTTCTAAAGATTATCATAACAAGCTTTATGAAGAAAGGGTACTGATTTTATGGAAATGAAAATAGATACTTGGAATAAAATTTTAAAATATCGATCTGCTAAATATACTCAATCGTTTTTAAAATCTTGTTATGAATTAAGTGGAGAAAAGGAATGTGAGGCATTAGCCTTTCGAAATACATATCCTTATATATATTATCTTGAACATGGTGAAAAATATTTTTCACAAGTTCAAGTTTCACCAAATGAGATACGGCCTGTACTCCTGTTTTATGGCATGGTTCAATTAATGAAAGCATGCTTACTCATAAAAGATCCTCATTATCCAGAAACAAGTCAAGTACTTGCGCACGGAGTAACAACGAGAAAACGAAAGAAAAGTCAGTATATCTTTCTCGACGATGAAGTGAAACTTCAGAAGAATGGGTTGCTAACTCATTTTTCTGAAAAAATGTTTCATGTGAAACAATTCTCGGGAGAAAAGTACAAAATGAGACTTTTACTTCGACAAATTTTTGAATTGCACCCTTTATTTGTAGAAATAGAAAAAAAGAAACAACCTTACCTAATTAAAATTATTAATCATAATCTAAAAATACCAACTACAATATTAGATGATTTTCAATTTGGTCTTTCAAGCTTTTGTGCCCATATTTCAGAACGCTCAAAACAAACCTTTCAAACGTCAGAAAATCAAACAACTGGTGAACATTTATTACTTAATGGCAATTCTTCTATCCACCCTACACAATGTTACCCTTTTTTATATGCTACAGATGACAACTATTACTTGTCTCCTTATAAAAGCGATTTGTTAGACGTACCAGAAATAATTGTACATTACTTAATCCTTTACAATCTTAGTATGATTTGTCGGTATGAAACAGAATGGTGGGGAGAGTTGTTTCATCACTATCCAGAATATGACTACCCGTTTATTAATAAATTCTTATCAGTTGCAACAGAAAAAGTTCCTCTACTACTTTTTTCTCTCATGGAAAACCAAATAACATCTCAAAATAAATGAGCACTGTTCTATAGTGAATAGTGCTCAGCATTAATTACGCCTTTAAGTGTACTAATAACGTTTGACCCCAACAGTATACCTTAGGATAGACATTTGGCTTTAATCCCCCAACGTCTATAGCTGGGTAGCTGGACAGTTTATTTACTATCAAAGTACAACCATATGGACTTTTCCTGTTGCCTAGTGATATCCCTCTAAACCTTTCTTTCCTATCGGGATTCTTTTCTTATTGCACCCACTTCGATGTGTTTCATCGCGTTTTACGAATTGAAAGATTTCCTCTCACAGGAGGCAAGTAGATTCGCCTCGTTGGTTCTGCACGATGTTTCATCTACTTTCCTTCGTAGCTCGGCGTCTCTTTGAGCCAAAAGCTCTTCATCTCCTGTAGCTTATTCATGTTTTTTCACAAAAAAAAGGCACAACCCACATGGGATTGTGCCTGGTGTCTAGCGACGTCCTACTCTCACAGGGGGAAGCCCCCAACTACCATCGGCGCTGAAGAGCTTAACTTCCGTGTTCGGCATGGGAACGGGTGTGACCTCTTCGCTATCGCCACTAGACTTATAAAATTGTGATAAGCTTCGCATTTCTTCGTTGGCTGCGCTCCCTGCGTTGCTCATGTACCCTTCAAACGTACATTCCGCTACTCGTGAACTTGCCGCCTCGAACTACTCGCTTCTAACAATTTTCTATTCGGATTTTGATAAGCTTCGAATTTCTTCGACGCTTATGATTGAGAGTCATTCTCTCAAAACTGGATAATGTACTAGAAGAATATCAACGCTTTATGTTTTGGATAAGCCCTCGACCGATTAGTATCTCTCAGCTCCACGTGTCGCCACGCTTCCACCCGAGACCTATCAACCTCATCATCTCTAAGGGGTCTTACTTACTTAACGTAATGGGAAATCTCATCTTGAGGGGGGCTTCACGCTTAGATGCTTTCAGCGCTTATCCCGTCCACACGTAGCTACCCAGCTATGCTCCTGGCGGAACAACTGGTACACCAGCGGTGTGTCCATCCCGGTCCTCTCGTACTAAGGACAGCTCCTCTCAAATTTCCTACGCCCACGACGGATAGGGACCGAACTGTCTCACGACGTTCTGAACCCAGCTCGCGTACCGCTTTAATGGGCGAACAGCCCAACCCTTGGGACCTACTTCAGCCCCAGGATGCGATGAGCCGACATCGAGGTGCCAAACCTCCCCGTCGATGTGGACTCTTGGGGGAGATAAGCCTGTTATCCCCAGGGTAGCTTTTATCCGTTGAGCGATGGCCCTTCCATGCGGAACCACCGGATCACTAAGCCCGACTTTCGTCCCTGCTCGACTTGTAGGTCTCGCAGTCAAGCT
>NZ_KV917368.1:3738856-3793207 GCF_002019605.1 Alkalihalobacterium alkalinitrilicum
GAGAGACGATCATTTTGGCTACAGGGTTGTTACCTTCTCTGACGGGTCTTTCCAGACCGCTTCGCCTATGATCGTCTTTTCTTACTCCATGTGAGACGTCCTACAACCCCAAGAGGCAAGCCTCTTGGTTTGGGCTAATTCCGTTTCGCTCGCCGCTACTCAGGAAATCGCATTTGCTTTCTCTTCCTCTGGGTACTTAGATGTTTCAGTTCCCCAGGTCTGCCTCCTCATACCCTATGTATTCAGGTATGGGTACCATCCCATTACGGATAGTGGGTTCCCCCATTCGGATATCCCCGGATCAAAGCTTACTTACAGCTCCCCGAGGCATTTCGCTGTTCGTCGCGTCCTTCTTCGGCTCCTAGTGCCAAGGCATTCACCGTGCGCCCTTTCTAGCTTAACCTAAAAAATTAATAAACTATAAAGGTTGTTGAATTCTTGACGACTCAAGTTACTCTTGGTTACACAAAGTGCAACCCAGTGAAATCTTGATGTCATTTCTAGTCATTATCCAGTTTTCAAAGAACCACTGACGAATGATAAGCGGCGGATTACTTCGTTGGCTGCGCTCTCTGCGTTGCTCATGTACACTTTAAACGTACATTCCGCTACTCGAGAACTTGCCGCCTCGTACTCCTTGCTTCTAATTCGTCACTTAAATTAAAAATATATCAATTGAAAGAATTAAATTCTTTCAAAACTGAACAAGGCAACTGACTTCAATTACAACTTGAACAGTCATCTAAGTTATACTTCTTGCAGCCTTGCATCGAGGAAGCTTACTTCGAAGCGTTGCTCGTAGACACAGATGCAAAAAGTAAATCAGAGAGTTTTGAGTTCTCTCAAAACTGAACAAAAAAGACCAAAGCGTACATACCCGAAGTATGCATCGACTAGAGTAAATACTCCATAGAAAGGAGGTGATCCAGCCGCACCTTCCGATACGGCTACCTTGTTACGACTTCACCCCAATCATCTGTCCCACCTTAGGCGGCTGGCTCCAAAAGGTTACCCCACCGACTTCGGGTGTTACAAACTCTCGTGGTGTGACGGGCGGTGTGTACAAGGCCCGGGAACGTATTCACCGCGGCATGCTGATCCGCGATTACTAGCGATTCCGGCTTCATGTAGGCGAGTTGCAGCCTACAATCCGAACTGAGAATGGTTTTATGGGATTGGCTCGACCTCGCGGTTTCGCTGCCCTTTGTACCATCCATTGTAGCACGTGTGTAGCCCAGGTCATAAGGGGCATGATGATTTGACGTCATCCCCACCTTCCTCCGGTTTGTCACCGGCAGTCACCTTAGAGTGCCCAACTAAATGCTGGCAACTAAGATCAAGGGTTGCGCTCGTTGCGGGACTTAACCCAACATCTCACGACACGAGCTGACGACAACCATGCACCACCTGTCACCTTGTCCCCCGAAGGGGAACGCTCTGTCTCCAGAGGTGTCAAGGGATGTCAAGACCTGGTAAGGTTCTTCGCGTTGCTTCGAATTAAACCACATGCTCCACCGCTTGTGCGGGCCCCCGTCAATTCCTTTGAGTTTCAGCCTTGCGGCCGTACTCCCCAGGCGGAGTGCTTAATGTGTTAACTTCGGCACTAAGGGCATCGAAACCCCTAACACCTAGCACTCATCGTTTACGGCGTGGACTACCAGGGTATCTAATCCTGTTTGCTCCCCACGCTTTCGCGCCTCAGCGTCAGTTACAGACCAGAGAGTCGCCTTCGCCACTGGTGTTCCTCCACATCTCTACGCATTTCACCGCTACACGTGGAATTCCACTCTCCTCTTCTGTACTCAAGTCTTCCAGTTTCCAATGACCCTCCACGGTTGAGCCGTGGGCTTTCACATCAGACTTAAAAGACCGCCTGCGCGCGCTTTACGCCCAATAATTCCGGACAACGCTTGCCACCTACGTATTACCGCGGCTGCTGGCACGTAGTTAGCCGTGGCTTTCTGGTTAGGTACCGTCAAGGTACCGCCCTATTCGAACGGTACTTGTTCTTCCCTAACAACAGAGCTTTACGACCCGAAGGCCTTCATCACTCACGCGGCGTTGCTCCGTCAGACTTTCGTCCATTGCGGAAGATTCCCTACTGCTGCCTCCCGTAGGAGTCTGGGCCGTGTCTCAGTCCCAGTGTGGCCGATCACCCTCTCAGGTCGGCTACGCATCGTCGCCTTGGTGAGCCATTACCTCACCAACTAGCTAATGCGCCGCGGGCCCATCCCGTAGTGTTAGAATTCCCAACTTTTACAATAACACCATGTGATGTTATTGATTATCCAGTATTAGCTCCGGTTTCCCGAAGTTATCCCAGTCTACAGGGCAGGTTGCCCACGTGTTACTCACCCGTCCGCCGCTAACTTTTCAAGAGCAAGCTCTTGAAAGGTCCGCTCGACTTGCATGTATTAGGCACGCCGCCAGCGTTCGTCCTGAGCCAGGATCAAACTCTCCAATAAAGTGTTTGATTAAGCTCATTGTCACAAACGTGACGTTTTTAAAACATTGACGAGATATCATGTATCTCTTTATTTCGCTTGGCTTTTTGTTCAGTTTTCAAAGAACTCGTTTGCTGTTTTGATAGCAACTTTATTATCATAACAGATCAACTTGTTAGTGTCAATCAGTTTTTTTCGTTTGCGCTATCTCGTCAGCGACAAGTAATAATATATCACGAACAAAACTATGTTGCAATACTTTTTCTTAAAATAATTAAAATAAAACATCATCAATATATAGTTTTGTTTGAAGACAAAGGTTAATAATCTCACCAGAGCTTTTCAACTTTACCATGGGCCGAGTTAAATTCTGTTGGTTTATAAAGATGATTTCACCTATTTCTCCATTATTAAGACGAACCTGAGTCCCAATAGAATATTTCATCAGCACATTCGTTAGAGAATCTACAACAATTGGTTGGAATTTTCCGAACTCATCTTGTCTTAAAGCTTCTAATACTTTAAAGGCTGATTGTTTTGTCCGATAATGTCTCTCGGATGTCATAGCATGATAGACATCGGCAACAGCCACAATTTGACTAAATACATGAATTTTATTAGACTCCACTCCCATTGGATACCCCGACCCATCTATACGTTCATGGTGTTGAAGTATGGTTAATAATACAGTATCAGTTATCGTTTTCTGTCCTTTTAACATGTTATAGCTTTTAATAGGATGCTTTTTCACTTCTTCAAATTCCTCATTTGATAATGGTCCCACTTTTTCTAGAATTTTAATAGAGACTTTTGACATACCTATATCAGCCATTACACCAGCCAACCCAACTTGTATCCATTCTGCTTTTGTGTAGTTTAAACTTTTAGCGATTAGTGCTGAAAGAATACCCACAAAAACTGCATGATGATACAAATAGTCCTTTTTTGTTGAGTAGTGATGTAATTTAAAAATTTCACTTTGGTATATCATTGCATTTTCAAACAAAGGTAAAAATAGGCTACGAATATCAGTTATATTAACTTTTAACCCCGATTGCCATCCTAAAAAGTACTTTTTATAATTTTGAACAGCAGAAAGATACATTGTACTAAATTCATCTTCCTTAATTACGTTCTGTCGAATATCACCCTCATGGACTTCTTCTACAGGAATAAATCGTTCTCCCGTTACTAATTTTGTTTCTACGTCAATCGTATCTATTAGAAAAATATTAATGATTTCTAACATTTCTTTTGTTAAGACCGTATTTTTTTTTATAAACGGTTGATGAGATAATAAAAAAATGTCATTAGCAACAATACAACCTTCTTGCAACTGATTCCTCTTTACTTTCATCGTTTTCTCCTTTATTTCCCATTCCATGTAAACCTATTATAAATGACAGTTTCACGTAAACAAAGCTTTATTTCTAGTAAATGTAAGACAGAAGCACACTCTTTTAGTTTTTAAAAAAAAGAGAGGGTTGCCCCTCTCTTTTTTATTCTTCCTCTTCAGTTGTACTTACATTTTCTTGCGATTGTATTTCATCATTCAACTCATTTTCTTCATCATCATCAACAACGTCAATATCTTCATCATCGATATCAACTCGAGCAACCGTTGCTACTTCTCCCTCATCACCGACACGAATGAGAGTTACCCCTTGTGTATTTCGTCCCATTTGTGAAATTTCACTAACATGTAGACGAATGATAATACCAGCTGTTGTAATAATCATTAAGTCATGATCATTTGAAACAATCGTTAAAGATACGACTGGGCCATTTTTATCCGTAATGTTACACGTTTTAATTCCTTTACCGCCTCGATGTTGAATACGATAATCGTCAATCGTTGTACGTTTACCGAAACCTTTTTCTGTAACAATAAGTACATCATGATCCGATTCAATAATATCCATACCAACTACTCGATCATCGTCAGATAATGTAATTCCTTTAACACCAGTTGCCGTACGTCCCATTAATCGAACATCTTCTTCATGGAAACGAATAGCTAATCCACTTCTTGTACCGATGATAATCTCTTGATTACCATCTGTTAAACGTACACCTAGCAGCTCATCTTCTTCACGCAAATTAATTGCAAATAATCCACCTCTACGAATATTGGCAAAATAAGAAAGTGGTGATCGTTTACAAATCCCTTCTTTTGTCATAAAGAATAGATTGTGCTTATCATCAAATTCTTCAATTGGAATAACAGTACTTATATATTCTTCCTTTTCAATTTGGAGAAGATTAATAATTGGAATTCCCTTTGCGGTTCTTCCTAGCTCTGGAATTTCATATCCTTTAAGGCGATAAACCTTTCCTTTATTCGTGAAAAAGAGAATGGTATGATGAGAATTCGTCGTAAATAAGTGTTGAACGAAGTCATCGTCGTTCGTTCCCATTCCTTGAATGCCTTTACCGCCTCGTTTTTGACTGCGATACGTAGAAATTGGTAGACGTTTGATGTAGCCATTGTGTGATAGGGTAATGACAATATTTTGACGCGGAATTAAATCTTCGTCTTCAAATGACTCTTCACCAATTGAAATAATCGTACGACGATCATCGTTAAACTTCTCTTTAACTTCTACTAATTCTTCACGAATAATTTCTAACACTTTTTCTTGATCCGCTAGAATCGCTTTTAATTCCGCAATTCGTTGAACTAGTTCAGCGTATTCTGCTTCAATTTTATCTCGTTCTAGTCCCGTTAATCGTTGCAGTCGCATATCTAGGATCGCTTGCGCTTGTTCATAGCTTAAATTAAATTGTTCCATTAAACCATTACGAGCAATTTCTGTTGTTTGTGAACCACGAATGAGTGAAATGATTTCATCAATATGATCTAAAGCAATTCGCAATCCTTCAAGGATATGGGCTCTCGCTTCAGCTTTTCTTAGTTCAAACGCTGTACGGCGACGAATAACTACTTTTTGATGTTCAAGATAATGGTATAGGCATTCTTTTAAGTTCAACACTTTAGGTTGTCCACCCACGAGTGCTAATAAGTTGATACCATAACTCGTCTGAAGTGCCGTTTGTTTGAATAAATTGTTTAATAGTACATTCGAATTAGCATCACGACGCACTTCAATAACAATTCGCATACCTGTACGGTCGGATTCATCTCGAAGATCCGTTATTCCGTCGATTTTTTTATCACGAACGAGTTCAGCTATTTTTTCAATTAGCTTTGCTTTGTTCACTTGATACGGAAGCTCAGTTACAATAATTCGCTGCTTACCATTTTGCATTTCTTCAATATGAGACTTTGCACGTAGGGTAATTGAACCTCTACCTGTTTGATAAGCTTTTCTGATTCCTGAAATACCAATAATTTCCGCTCCTGTAGGGAAATCAGGCCCAGGTATAAACTCCATTAATTCAGCAACACTAATGTCAGGATTTCGACTTAACTCTAGTACACCATCAATAACTTCGCCTAATTGATGTGGTGGAATATTGGTTGCCATACCAACAGCAATTCCAGATGTTCCATTGACTAAAAGGTTTGGAAAGCGTGAAGGTAACACAACTGGCTCTCTTTCTGAACCATCGTAGTTATCTTGGTAATCAATCGTATCTTTGTTTATATCTCGAACAAGTTCCATTGAAATTTTAGACATTCTTGCTTCTGTATAACGCATTGCAGCAGCTGCATCTCCATCTACTGAACCAAAGTTTCCATGTCCGTCAATTAACATATAACGATAACTAAAATCTTGCGCCATTCTAACCATTGTTTCGTAAACAGCCGAATCACCATGAGGGTGGTACTTACCAATAACCTCACCAACGATACGGGCAGACTTTTTATACGCCTTGTCAGACGTCATACCTAGCTCATTCATCGCATACAAAATCCGGCGATGAACTGGTTTTAACCCATCGCGAACATCTGGTAATGCACGGCTAACGATAACACTCATAGCGTAGTCTAAAAACGATGATTTCATCTCTTGACTAATATTTATTTCTTTAACTCTTGAGCGGTCCTGTTCTTCCATTTGAAACCTCCAATATATCCGTTTCGAGCAAGGTTTATTTTAGAGATTGTGCAAAAAGTCCAAGAAAGATTTTTTTCAGGTTTCTCGGATCTTTTTGTCCTCCTTTTTGAGCAAACACTTTAGTAATTTAGATATCTAAATTTTTAACATACTGAGCATTTTCCTGGATAAAA
Organism: Alkalihalobacterium alkalinitrilicum; assembly: GCF_002019605.1. Classification (NCBI taxonomy): domain Bacteria; kingdom Bacillati; phylum Bacillota; class Bacilli; order Caryophanales; family Bacillaceae; genus Alkalihalobacterium; species Alkalihalobacterium alkalinitrilicum. The sequence continues at coordinate 3,745,496 of NZ_KV917368.1, forward strand.
TCTCTTCTCGGTTCTACCTTGTCTCCCATCAGTATTTCAAATATCTCGTCTGCTTTCATAGCATCTTCTAAGGTTACCTGTAAGACTGTTCTTGTAGATGGATCCATAGTTGTTTCCCAAAGCTGCCCTGGATTCATTTCTCCTAAACCTTTATATCGTTGAATACCAGGCTTTGACTTATCAGGAAGTTCACTTAATATATTTTCTAACTCTTTTTCATTATAGGCATACTGAATATCTCGGCCCTGCTGTACTTTATATAAAGGAGGCTGTGCAATATAAATATAGCCCTTTTCAATAATTGGGCGCATATAACGATAGAAAAACGTTAAAATTAAAGTACGAATATGGGCCCCATCAACATCGGCATCCGTCATAATAATAATCTTATGATAACGAGCTTTTTCAATATTAAAGTCATCACCAATTCCAGTTCCTAGAGCAGTGATAATCGCACGAATTTCATTATTAGCTAAAATTTTATCCAACCGAGCTTTTTCGACATTAATGATTTTCCCACGTAAAGGTAAAATTGCTTGAAAATGACGATCACGCCCTTGTTTTGCAGATCCTCCAGCAGAGTCACCCTCAACAATATAAATTTCACTAATTGAAGCATCCTTAGATGAACAATCAGCTAACTTTCCTGGTAACGAACTAACTTCTAAAGCACTTTTTCTCCTCGTCAATTCGCGAGCTTTTTTAGCAGCTTCACGAGCCCGAGAAGCCATTAAACCTTTTTCGACAATTTTCTTCGCGACATTTGGGTTTTCTGATAAAAACCGAGCGAAATGTTCTGAAAATAGAGAATCAGTAATGGTACGAGCCTCACTATTACCTAACTTTGTCTTTGTTTGACCTTCAAATTGCGGATCAGGTATTTTAACTGAAATAATAGCTGTTAATCCTTCACGTACATCGTCACCTGTTAGGTTTGGATCATTCTCTTTAAATAAATTTTGCTTTCTTGCATAATCATTAATAACACGAGTTAGTCCTGTTTTAAAGCCTGACTCATGGGTTCCTCCCTCATGTGTATTAATGTTATTTGCAAATGAGTATATATTACCTGTATATCCATCATTATACTGTACGGCAATTTCAACGGTTAACCCTTCTTTTTCACCTTCAATAAAAATCGGTTCTTCATGAAGAGTTTCCTTTGTTCTGTTAAGGTGTTCAACGAATGAAGCAATTCCACCTTCATAAAAGAATTTAGCCTCTTTTCCTTCAGGACGCTTATCTTTAATTTCAATCGTTAGTCCTCTATTCAAGAATGCTATTTCACGTACTCTCGTTGCTAATGTATCGTATTCATAAACAACCGTTTCTTTAAAAATTTCAGGATCAGGCTTGAAATGAACTTTTGTTCCACGCTTTTCAGTTTCACCAATAATTTCAAGTTCACCTTGTGGAACCCCACGCTCGAACTTTTGATAATGAATTTTTCCCTCGCGAAAAACAGTCACATCCAATTGTTTCGATAAAGCATTTACAACTGATGCACCTACACCGTGTAAACCACCAGAGACTTTATATCCTCCACCACCAAATTTTCCCCCAGCATGGAGAACCGTCATAATAACTTCAACTGCAGGTTTTCCCATTTTCTCATGAATTCCTACGGGAATCCCACGTCCATTATCTTCAACTGTGATACCATTATCTTCTTCGATCGTAATTGAAATGGTATCACAATAACCAGCCATTGCTTCATCAATGCTATTATCAACGATTTCCCACACTAAATGGTGTAAGCCACGAATACTAGTTGAGCCAATATACATTCCTGGTCGTTTTCTAACGGCTTCTAAACCTTCTAGTACCTGTATTTGACTTTCGTCGTACGAATGTTGTTGTTCAATCGTCAATCTCTTCACCTTCACTTCTTATCAGTGGTAACCACTGTCAATTTTTTCTTGCTATCTACAAAAGATAGATTAATCGGTATAACTGTCTAGCTCAGAAACGACTTGAGCTCTTCGTTTTAATGTTACAGAAGAAATAGGGGAATAATAGACCTGATCATTGGTAATTACAATTGACTTTGTCATTTCTTCTGAAATCTCAAAAACATAATTAGCCTTAAAATGAGCGTTAATAAATTCTTTCGTTATTCCTGATGACTCTTTCATATCACTATTTAGTATAGCAACAACATCTTTCGAGCGAATAACAATATCTCCACCTAAATGAATAAACAAAAGATCACCTCAGTTCTTCTTCTCTACTTTACCTTGGTTTACCACATAGGTCGCGGCTTGTTTTAAGGTTTGATGATCAATCCCATCAACACTTGTTGTCGTAACAAATGTTTGTACTTTTCCTTGGATCGTATTTAATAAATGGGACTGACGATAATCATCTAGTTCTGATAACACATCATCTAATAGAAGAATAGGATACTCGCCAACCTTTGAATGAATCAATTCAATTTCAGCTAACTTAACAGACAATGCTGTCGTACGTTGTTGTCCTTGTGAACCAAACGTTTGCACATCCATTTTATTAACTAAAAATCCTATATCATCACGGTGGGGGCCAACCAATGTTGTTCCTCTTTGGATCTCTCTTGCCTTTACTTTTTCTAATCCGGTATAGAGCTCTTCTTCTATTTTCGACAATTCCATCTTTTCTGATACGTTAATAGATGGTTTATATTGGATTGCTAATAATTCTTTTCCTCGACTAATCTCCTTATGGATAGCTTCTGCCCATGTTTGAAGCAAACCAATGAACTCAAATCGTTTAGCAATGACCTTTACAGCCTCCGAAACGAGTTGAGCTGTCAATACATCAAGCATGACTTTATCGCCTTTATTTTTTTGCAGTTCTTTAAGAAGGTGATTTCGTTGTTGGAGAATTTTTTGGTACTTTCCTAGATGGAAAATATAAAGTGGATTGATTTGACCAATTTCCATATCGATGAAACGTCTCCTCACTTGAGGAGCACCTTTAACTAAATTTAAGTCTTCTGGAGCGAACATCACGACGTTTGCCGCCCCGATATATTCACTCAATTTCCGCTGTTCAAGACTATTTATTTTTACTTTCTTCCCTTTTGATGAAATAATGACACCTAATGATAGCGGACCATTCCGCCTTTCGAGCTTACCTTCTATTTTGGCAAACTCCTCATCCCAATGAATCAATTCTTTATCCCGAGCCGTCCGATGTGACTTTGCCATTGCAAGCACGTAGAGGGCTTCAATTAAGTTTGTTTTACCTTGTGCATTTTCACCTAAGATGACATTGACCTGGTCTTCAAACTTTAAATTTACGTTTGAATAATTACGGTAATTCGTTACTACAAGTTCTTTAATGTGCAAAGGGAAATCCCCCTCAAGATCTGGCCACTATTTTAAAAGTACCTACTGACGTTATTGTAATTTGATCATTATTAAATAATTTTTTTCCACGACGGTTTTCTAATTCATCATTGACAATGACTTCGTGTTCAGATAAAAACCACTTCGCCATACCACCCGTATCAATGACCCCAATTTCTTTAAGTAGTTTACCTAATGTTATAAATTCAGAATCAATTACGATTTCCTTAGGCATTAAGATCGCTCACTTTCTTTTCGTAAAAATTGAATTTTTTTTTTATAGTACAAAGTAAAACAGCAATTTTTCTGCTAATTGCTGTTATTCATCCGTTTACCTTTACTTTTTTATCAATAATTAAAGTTCATTATCTCTATTGTACTAAACTATTGCTAGAACGCCAATAGTTGGGCATGAACTTAATACAATCTACTCATACATATTTTTATTTTTTTAGTAAAAAGCTGCAGGCCATTGGCTTGCAGCTTTTTACTCTAATACGTACGGACTGGAGAAAATAAATGTAACGCTAAGTCATGCTCTGTTGGTCGAATAACGAAAGGACTCATTGCGCCAGTAAAAACAATATGAATTTCATCGCAATCAACAACTTTCAGCGCATCAATAACATTTTTCCCATTAAATGAGATCCTTAACTCCTCACCAGTTAACTGACTACTTTGTATCTTTTCCGTTACTTTCCCTATTTCAGGTGTAATGGAAGTAATTTCTATCTGATCATTTTCAAGTGTCTTTAAATTAATGACATTATTCTTTCCTTCTCTTGAAAGTAATAATGCCCTTTCTAATGTTTGTAAAAATGGTTTGGTTTTAATTTTAAAATCAGTTTTTGAATGTGTTGGAATCATATTTTTCGTTACAGGATACTTTCCATCCAACAATCGCGAAAAGAAGAGTAGATTTTTCAAACGAAACAAAACTTGGCTTTCTGTAACGACGACGTCAATTAATTCATCTGTATCTTCTAACACTTTACTTAACTCAATTAAACTTTTCCCTGGGATTACAACATTTTCAAAACTTAATTCCTGATTATTCGTTTCAACTTTTGCTTTCCTTAACGCTAATCGATGACTATCTGTTGCAGTACAGATCAATTCACCACTTTCGACCGTCAAGTTTACACCTGTCAACACCGGACGCGTTTCCTGAGTGGACACCGCAAACCCTGTTTGTCGAATAATGTTTTTTAATAAGTCTTGAGGAAGACGAAAAACGTGATGTTCCTCTACTTGCGGTAACCGTGGATATTCTTCAGGATCTAATCCATTTAAATTAAAAACAGCAGACCCTGACCGAATGGTTGTGGCAAATTGATCTTGTACCGTAATTTCAATTTGGTCTTCAGGTAATTTCTTTACGATTTCTGTGAAGTATTTTGCTTGAAGTACAATACTTCCTTCAGCTAAAACTTCAACAAGTACTTTTTCATTTTCTTCGCTTGGTATAAAGCTTTCAATTGAGATATCTGAATCACTACCAGTTAACGTAACGCCTTCTTTTGTAGCCACAATTTTAATACCTGTTAATATCGGAATCGTTGTTCGTGAAGATACAGCTTTAGATACATGTTGGACACTATGTACGAAGCGATCTCTATTTATAACAAATTGCATGATTTGATCACCTTTATATATATATTTTTTATTTAAAAAAAGTAGTAGTAATAGTAATAGGGCCTGTTAATATGTGGATAAATGGAAAATAACCGAGAGATACAGCCTATACACATGTGGATAATGTGTGTATAGGCTGTGATAAGTTATTCACAAAAGTCACAACCTAATTTCTAAGTTGCTCTATGATTTCTTGAACTTTTTGCTGAAATTCGTGATCAACTGCTAATAATTTAGATATTTTTTCATGAGCATGAATAACCGTTGTGTGATCACGCCCACCAAATTCACTACCAATCTTAGGTAGTGATGAATCTGTAAGTTCACGAGACAAATACATTGCAATTTGACGAGGGAAAGCAACGGATTTCGTCCGTTTTTTTGCTTTAAAATCATCTAATTTCACACTATAGTGTTCTCCAACTGTTTTTTGAATATCAATAATTGTAAGCACTTTTGGCTTAGAATTAGGAATAATATCTTTAAGTGCATCAGCTGCTAAGTCGGCATTCATATCTTGATTAATAAGGGAAGAATACGCGACAACCCGGATAAGAGCTCCCTCTAATTCACGAATATTTGTGTCGATTTGGTTGGCTATATAAAGCATGACTTCATTTGGAATATCTAAATTTTCAGCTTTTGCTTTTTTTCTTAAAATTGCAATTCTCGTTTCTAAATCAGGAGGTGTAATATCCGTAATTAATCCCCACTCAAAACGTGAGCGCAACCTGTCTTCTAATGTCGGAATTTCTTTCGGTGGACGGTCGCTCGAAATGACAATTTGTTTACTTTCTTCATGTAACGCATTGAATGTATGGAAAAACTCTTCTTGTGTTTGTTCTTTTCCTGCTAAAAATTGAATATCATCTATTAATAGGACATCGACATTTCGATATTTATTGCGAAAATGAACAGCTTTATTGTCACGTATGGAGTTAATAAACTCATTGGTAAATTTTTCAGAAGATAAATAGACTACTTTGGCATTTGGATTATGATCAATAACATAATGACCGATCGCATGCATTAAGTGTGTTTTCCCTAATCCAACTCCTCCATAGATAAATAAAGGGTTGTAAGCTTTTGCTGGTGCTTCAGCAACAGCCAAGGATGCTGCGTGTGCAAAGCGATTTCCAGACCCAATTACGAACGTATCAAACGTATACTTCGGATTTAACATACTTTTAGGGATATCACCATTAGATGGAAGCGGCTCTTTAGGTAACTTCTTTACTTCTTGTTCAATTAAAAAATCGTCCTCTAACTGATTTTTTGGAATAATAAATTTAACGTTCAAGCTAGATCCTGTAATATCTTCTAACGTTTCAGAGATAATACTAGAATAACGATTCTCTAGCCAATCTCTTGCAAATTCATTTGGTGCTGTAATGATGATCGTATCACTTTCAATATTATTAGCTTTCGTTGCCTTTAACCAAGTTTCAAAACTAGGCTTACTCACTTTGGCTTCCATAGCAGCTAGAGCTCGGTCCCATAAATCGTTTATGTTCTCCAATGATCGCTCCCTCCTTTTCTCTAGGGATTTGAATTCCGTTTCCAGAAATAATTAAATAAAAACTTGGTTATTATCCAAGTTTTTATAGGATAGTTTCCTTCCTCTACTGTACAAGCTTTGTATAATGCACTTTTTTGTAATTGTATAAGTATGCAATACACATATTATGTGGAGAAATGTATAATATAGTAGAAAAACGTCGTATATATAATTATAAACATCATGTGGACAAGATAATAAACAGGTTTTAATAACTGTCCACAATTTTATCCACACCCTGTGAATAAAATTTTAGTTTAAAAAATTATCCACGGGTGAAAACAAATATATAATAGCAAAAAATACAAGCTGTTGCAACGCTTTTATCACTTTATCCACAGTATACTAGTGCTTGTGTTTAAAAATTGTCCACAACACAAGATGATGTGTATAGTCTGTACATAGGTTTGAGGAGAAGTCAAAAAATGTCGATAAATGTTATCCACAAGCCGAAAATAGAATACGAATTTCAAATGATGGCTAGTTAATATAATTATTTGTAATACATTTGAAAGATTTAACAGGTGTAGAATTATAAAGGTACACTTGACAATTGGATGGTTAGTTCCTTATAATTTACAAGAATGTCTATGTTGAGTATATCCTCAGGGAGGTGTTATAGATGGGAAAACCAACGTTTCAACCAAATAACCGAAAGCGTAAGAAAGTTCACGGCTTCCGTGCACGCATGAGCACACCAAGCGGTCGTAAAGTTTTAGCTCGTCGTCGTCGTAAAGGGAGAAAAGTATTATCTGCATAGGCCACTGGAATCTTCAGTGGTCTTTTTCACTAAAAAGGATAATAATTAGTAGGGTTATTTCTTTTTTTGTAGAATAAGTATTTTTAGAATAAGTAATAGTTACTATTGATTGTTGGGGTGTAACGGATGAAGAAAGCTTTTCGAATTAAGAAAAATGAAGAGTTCTCAAAAGTATTTAATGAGGGGAAGTCCGTTGCTAACCGTCAATTTGTCTTGTATGCGCTTCATAAAGAGGGACAAAACCATTTTCGAATCGGGTTATCTGTAAGTAAACGAATTGGGAATGCCGTGATGCGAAACCGAATAAAACGAGCTATGCGTGAATGGTTTCATCAGTATGAAGACAAGCTATTGCAGGATAAAGATTATGTCGTTATCGCTCGTAACCCGACAGCAGAGATGGATTTTTTTGAGATGGAAAAAAGTCTTATACATGTATCTAAAAAAGCTGGTGTGTTATTAAAGGATAATAAGAGATAAAGGCGGTACTCAACCTCTGTTAACTGTGTCTGTTCATATATGGAAGGGATGCTTTCCTTATATGAATGTCCTCTTAAAAATAGATTTGGTGAATGACAAGGAGGAAATATAGGTGTCAAGAAAGCTAGGTTTAACCTTGTTACTTGTCAGTATGCTTGTGCTTCTTACAGGTTGTTTTAACTTAGAGGAGCCGATCAATGCTGAAAGTACTGGTGTTTGGGATCGCTACCTTGTATATCCGTTATCTTGGTTAATCATTTATTTTGCAGATTTATTTAATGATAGTTTCGGTTTGGCTATTATCGTAGTAACTATCTTACTACGTACATTGATTCTTCCGTTAATGATCAAACAAACGAAGAGTGCAAAGGCGATGCAAGCGATTCAGCCAGAAATGCAAAAGTTGCGTGAGAAATACAGTGCAAAAGATCAAAAGACCCAACAAAAACTTCAACAAGAAACGATGAAAATGTTCCAGGAAAAAGGAGTTAATCCTTTAGCTGGTTGTTTACCTTTATTCATTCAAATGCCAATATTACTGGCGTTTTATCACGCCATTATGCGTACAGAAGAAATAGGGCATCAACAATTTTTATGGTTCTATCTTGATGTTCCAGATCCAATTCTATTACCGTTGATTGCAGGAATTACAACATTCATTCAGCAAAAGATGATGATGGTAACGGACAATCCGCAAATGAAAATCTTATTATATATGATGCCAATTATGATTTTCGTATTTGCGATGTTCTTCCCAGCAGCATTATCGTTGTATTGGGTAGTCGGTAATATATTTATGATTGTACAAACCTACTTTATTACAGGACCAAATGTAGGTAAAAAAGATGAACCAGTAAGTGCAGGAGGAAAGAAAAAGTGAAAAAAGTGACTGCATCTGGAAAAACTATAGAAGAAGCTATTCAAAAAGCATTAGAAGAACTAAAGGCAATGAGAGAAGAAGTAGAAATTCAAGTGATAGAAAATCCTCAAAAAGGATTATTTGGACTTTTTGGCGGAAAGCCAGCAGTGGTTGAAGTTGAATTAAAGCCCGATTCGATAGAAGAGGCTAGGGATTTTCTCCAAGTCTTGATTGAAAAAATGGGTGTCCAAGTGGATATTGTCTCGAAAACGGATAATCGGGAGACCATTTTTGACTTACAGGGTGAGCATATTGGAACACTGATTGGAAGAAGAGGACAAACATTGGATTCGCTTCAATATTTAGTGAATTTAGTGGCTAATCGCAACTCAGAAGGCTTTTTACGTATACGTCTAGATGCAGAAAACTATCGTGAACGCAGAAAACAGTCGCTAGAGCAATTAGCTGAGCGACTGGCAAAGAAAGCGATCCAAACGAAAAGACCGGTCAAGCTGGAGCCTATGCATGCTCATGAACGGAAAGTAATTCATACTGCACTTCAAAATATTAAAGGAATAGCAACGTATTCAGAAGGTCAAGAACCTCGGCGGTATATTGTTATAACAGTAAAATAAAGATCATTCAAGTGTCTGGCACTTCATTGCAATTTGAAGTGCCAGACACTTTTTTGTGTTTTTTGGAAGTTAATCCTGATTACTAGAGATTAGCGTCAGAAATTAGAAAGTTAAGAAATAAATTAAACTATCCACATGTGGATAGTTTTTCTTGTGGCAATATAGGTTAAAATAGAATGAGGGTTGTTGATATCTTTTTTTGATCGGAAATATGTGGTATTCTATTAATTTAGGGAAGTATGTGGTCTGACAACACATTAAAAGATTTTATAATATAAATAACATCAAGGTTCGAAACGGGGTGACATAATGGAGTTCGACACAATTGCTGCAATTTCAACACCGATGGGAGAGGGAGCAATTGCAATCGTTAGACTATCAGGTGACGATGCAATTCAAATTGCAGATAAAATTTACAATGGAAAACACCGATTAATGGAAGTAGAGAGTCATACGATCCATTATGGATATATTATTGACCCGAGTACGGAAAAGAAGGTAGAGGAAGTAATGATTTCCGTATTAAAAGGTCCAAGAACGTTTACTCGTGAAAATATTGTTGAAATTAATTGCCACGGTGGATTAGTTTCCGTTAATCGCGTTTTGCAGCTTGTTTTAAATGAGGGAGCACGATTAGCCGAACCAGGAGAATTTACTAAACGTGCGTTCTTAAATGGTAGAATTGATCTATCGCAAGCGGAAGGGGTTATTGATTTAATTCGTGCGAAGACAGATCGTGCTATGAACGTAGCGCTCGGACAATTAGATGGGCGTCTTTCAAAAAAAATAAAAACATTGCGTCAAGCTTTATTAGAAACGGTTGCTCATGTCGAAGTGAATATCGATTATCCTGAATATGATGCAGAAGAAATGACTAATCATTTATTACTTGAAAAAGCTCAATTTGTCCATGAGGAAATTTTAAAGTTATTGGATACGGCTGCACAAGGGAAAATACTTAGAGAAGGTTTAGCAACTGCAATTATAGGAAGACCGAACGTCGGAAAATCTTCTTTACTTAATAGCTTAGTTCATGAAAATAAAGCAATTGTAACGGATATTCCAGGTACAACTAGGGATGTAATTGAAGAGTACGTCAATGTTCGAGGTGTCCCATTGCGTTTAATTGATACAGCAGGTATTAGAGAAACAGAAGATATTGTCGAAAAGATTGGCGTTGAACGATCAAGGCAAGCTCTAAAAGCTGCACAACTAATTTTGTTAGTATTAAATTATAGTGAGAAATTAACAAAAGAAGATGAAGCATTGATAGAGTCAATTAAAGGTATGGACGCAATTATTATCGTAAACAAAACCGATTTAGAGAAAAAGATTGATCTTGATCGTGTAAAGCAGCTTGTAATAGATCGACCAATTGTAACAACGTCTTTATTACGAGATGAAGGTGTCGATGAGTTAGAAGAAGCCATTAAGGAACTATTTTTTGTTGCTGGGATTGAAGGTGAAGATGTTACGTATGTATCCAACTCACGTCATATTGCTTTACTCACTCAAGCTAAAAAGTCAGTTGAAGAAGCCATTTTAGCAATTGAAAATGGCATGCCTGTTGATATGGTTCAAATTGATATTACAAGAACATGGGAATTACTGGGTGAAATTATTGGTGACAGTGTTCACGAAAGTTTAATCGATCAACTGTTTTCCCAATTTTGTTTAGGTAAATGATGAAAAGGAGATGAAAACCACATGCAGTATCAAGGTGGTGAGTTTGACGTAATCGTTATCGGTGCTGGTCATGCTGGCTGTGAAGCGGCCCTTGCAGCCGCACGTATGGGGGCAAACACACTCGTTTTAACTTTAAATTTAGATGCAGTTGCGTACATGCCATGTAATCCATCAGTTGGTGGACCAGCGAAAGGAATCGTTGTTCGTGAAATTGATGCATTAGGTGGAGAGATGGGACGAAATATTGATAAAACCCATATTCAAATGCGTATGTTAAATACAGGCAAAGGCCCTGCTGTCCGCGCATTACGAGCTCAAGCCGATAAATTTATGTATCAACACGAAATGAAAAAAACGCTTGAAGAAGAAGAAAAATTATTACTTCGCCAAGGAATGGTTGACCATCTTATTGTTGAAGATGGTGTTTGTAAAGGAGTTATTACGAATACAGGTGCCCAATATCGGTCTAAGGCTGTTATTATTACAACGGGAACGTATTTAAGAGGAAAGATCATTCTTGGTGATCTAGCGTACGAAAGTGGCCCTAATAATATGCAGCCATCTGTGAAGCTCTCCTATCATTTGAAAGAGTTGGGATTTGAAATGGTCCGATTTAAAACAGGGACACCGCCACGAGTTAATAGTAGTACCATTGATTACTCGAAAACGGAAATACAGCCTGGTGACGATGTACCGCGATCATTTTCATATGAAACAACAAAGTATATTACAGATCAGTTACCTTGTTGGTTAACTTATACAAGTGAAGAGACTCACCATATTATTAATAATAATTTACATCGTTCACCAATGTACTCAGGAGTAATAGAAGGAACTGGACCGAGATATTGTCCTTCTATTGAAGATAAGGTTGTTCGTTTTAACGATAAACCTCGTCATCAAATTTTCCTAGAGCCTGAGGGACGCAATACGAATGAAGTATATGTACAAGGTTTTTCAACGAGCTTACCAGAAGAAGTCCAACTCAATATGTTAAAGTCAATTCCAGGTCTTGAAAATGTAAGAATGATGCGACCAGGGTATGCGATTGAGTACGATGCAATGGTGCCAACGCAATTATGGCCGACGCTTGAAACAAAAAAGGTGGCTGGATTATATACAGCAGGTCAAATCAATGGAACCTCTGGTTATGAAGAGGCTGCAGGGCAAGGAATTGTAGCAGGCATCAATGCTGCGAGATATTCACAAGGAAAAGATGGCCTTATTCTTGACAGGTCGCAAGCTTATATTGGTGTATTAATTGATGATTTAGTGACAAAAGGGACAAATGAGCCGTACCGTTTACTGACATCTCGTGCAGAACACCGCTTATTACTGCGTCACGACAATGCAGACTTAAGACTTACAGAGTTAGGGTATGAGATTGGACTTATTCCAGAAGAACGCTATGAGCGATTTAAACAGAAAAAAGAACGGATTGAAGAAGAAAAGAAACGATTAGAAGCGGTTATGATTAAGCCGAGCGATGAAGTTCAAACGTTGCTTGCTGCTGCACATTCTTCACCATTGCACGAGGCAGTCCGAGCATCTCATTTACTAAAAAGACCTGAAATTAATTACACTCATATCCAACAGCTAGTTCCAGCTGAAATAGAAATATCAGATGACGTTGCAGAACAGGTTGAGATTCAGGTTAAATATGAAGGATACATCGACAAACAAATGCAGCAAGTAGAACGAGCAATGAAAATGGAAGATAAAAAAATTCCAGAAGATCTTGACTATCATGCAATTTCAAGTTTAGCTACAGAGGCAAAACAAAAGTTAAGTCAAGTCCGTCCGTTATCTGTCGGTCAAGCTTCCCGTGTGTCGGGAGTAAACCCTGCCGATATCTCCATTTTACTTATCTATTTGGAGCAAGGTAAATTAGCGAAAGTAAATCCATCTTAACATTTCTTTTTGGAGGACCTATGAGTAAAGAACAATTTCAAAAGATGATCGAGGGGAAGGGGATTTCTCTTTCGCCGACACAACTTGAACAATTTAATATTTATTATCACACCTTAGTTGAGTGGAACGAGAAGATGAACCTGACGGCGATTACAGAGGAAAATGAAGTTTACCTAAAGCATTTCTATGATTCAATATCAGCAGCATTTTTTCATGACTTTTCTAAATCTGCAAAAATCATTGATGTAGGAGCTGGAGCTGGTTTCCCAAGTATTCCCTTAAAAATTTGTTTTCCTCATTTACATGTCAGTATTGTTGATTCGTTAAACAAAAGAATCGGATTTTTAAATCACTTGGCTGAAAGTTTAAACTTAAATAATGTTTCTTTCTATCACGATCGTGCTGAATTGTTTGGAAAAAACAAAGATCACCGTGAAAAGTATGATATTGTTATGGCAAGAGCGGTAGCCAGGATGCCAGTTCTTTCTGAGCTGTGCCTTCCTTTAGCCAAAGTAAATGGAACGTTTATAGCGATGAAGGGTTCAGGAGCGAATGAAGAAGTAAAAGAAGGGAAAAAGGCTATTTCACTTTTAGGTGGAAAGATAATAAAAGATGAACGTTTTATACTACCAATTGAAGAAAGTGAACGCCATATTATAATAGTAGAGAAGTTCAAATCAACACCGAACAAATACCCAAGAAAACCAGGTACTCCAAATAAGCAACCGATCTTATAGAAACAAAAGTATTTCTCGAGAAATAAACTAAGGTTGAGCTGTTGTAGATAGCGTAAATGAAATGAACTTTACTAAAAAGCACAGCAGCTCTAATCATTTTTGTATAACTACATGTATATGAAAAGGTAATTAGTACCAACGATATCCACATACTGGAAAATAAATATTATGTAATAGGGTAGAATTTACCTTAAGTATTCCTATACAATGTTAGTAGTTTAAGAATATTCAAGAATACTTGTTTCACGTGGAACAGCGAATTTAGCAAGAAAAACTTGACTTGAATATAAAAACAAAGATATAAAAGATTTATAAGATAAAAGCAGGAACTTTGTACGATTCTATCGAAATAAATACTATAAGTAGACGGTATTATTCAGAAGGTGGTGTCAGGCGATGAAACAGCCGTTTTCACGCCTATTCGGCTTCGGAGAGAGAAATGAAGAAGAAGTGGAAACAGGTGAAGCAAGAGAAGAAAGCGAAACACGTGATGAAAGCGAAGTAGTTATGCAAATATCTATTCATGAAATTGTGCCTAATCGATTTCAACCACGTACTGTTTTTGATAATGAGAGAATTGAAGAATTAGCGCAAACAATCAAAACACATGGGGTCATCCAACCCATTGTTGTTCGAAAACGAGACGATCAATATGAAATTATCGCTGGTGAGAGACGCTGGAGAGCAGTCACGAGTCTTGGTTGGGAAACGATTCCTGCCATAATTAAAGAATTCAATGATTCGCAAACAGCATCTGTTGCTTTAATAGAAAATTTACAACGTGAAGGGTTAACTGCAATTGAAGAAGCGGTTGCTTACGCGAAACTCCTTGAATTGCATGGGTTAACACAAGAAAGCCTTGCCCAACGATTAGGAAAAGGTCAGTCCACCATTGCCAATAAATTACGATTGCTTCATTTGCCGCAGTCTGTTCAAGATGCAATCTTAGAAAGAAAAATTACGGAAAGACATGCTCGAGCGTTAATTTCACTGAAAAATGCTGAATGGCAAGAACAGATCTTAGAAGAAATTATTGAAAAAGGCTTGAATGTTAAGCAAACCGAAGAAAGAGTAAAGGCAAAACTAGAAGCCGCTGATGCACCAAATAAAAAGAAAAAACCAAAACATAAGCTGTATTCGAAAGACATGAGAATAGCGATGAATACAATTAGACAGTCTGTTGACATGGTTATGAAAACGGGATTAACCGTTGATACAGCAGAAGAAGAAAACGATGAATTCTATCAATTTACAATTCGGATACCGAAGAAATAATCTATCTTTATGATAGATTATTTTTTTTAGAGGGAACGATAAAGGGAAACTATTAAGTAGATTTTTAGGAGAATAGATGGAAAAAAGAAAAAATTTTCAATTAAAGAAAACAATAAAAAACATTTCATGATAAAATAAAACTGAAAGTGTGTTTTAGAGAAGAAAGAAGGTGTCGACATGGGGAAAATCATTGCGGTTGCCAACCAGAAAGGTGGGGTTGGAAAAACGACAACTGCAGTTAATTTAAGCGCCTGCTTAGCATATATTGGGAAAAAGGTTTTACTAGTAGATATTGATCCTCAAGGGAACGCCACGAGTGGTGCTGGAATTGAAAAAGGCGATGTGGATCAATGTGTTTATGACATTTTAGTTGAAGATGTTCCAGCAAAAGAGGTCATAAAAATGACCAATGTAGAAAATCTTCATATTATTCCTTCAACGATTCAGCTTTCTGGTGCAGAAATAGAATTAGTACCTACCATTTCTCGTGAAGTTCGGCTAAAACGAGCATTAACTACAGTGGCTGAAGAGTATGACTATATGATTATCGATTGTCCTCCTTCATTAGGTTTATTAACGATCAATTCTTTAACAGCAGCTGACTCAGTACTTATCCCTGTACAATGTGAGTATTATGCTCTAGAAGGATTAAGTCAGTTATTAAATACCGTAAGGCTCGTACAAAAACATTTAAATACTGAATTGGCGATTGAAGGTGTTTTATTAACGATGTTGGATGCGAGAACGAATCTTGGGATACAAGTCATCGATGAAGTAAAGAAATATTTTCGTGAGAAAGTATTCGAAACGATTATTCCAAGAAATGTTAGACTAAGCGAAGCACCGAGTCATGGACAACCTATCATTATTTACGATCCAAAGTCGAGAGGTGCCGAAGTCTATTTAGAATTAGCAAAGGAAGTGGTAGCTGATGGCCAAAGGGTTAGGTAAAGGGCTCCAAGCTTTTTTTCCAGAAGCAGCTAATGAAAAAGAAGAAAAGGTACAAGAAGTAAATATAAAAGAGTTACGTCCAAATCCGTATCAGCCTCGTAAACATTTCTCAGAAAAATCATTAGAAGAGTTGAAGGAATCTATTCAAAATTATGGGATCCTGCAACCACTAATTGTTAGAAAAAGTATAAAAGGCTATGAAATTGTTGTCGGTGAAAGAAGGTATCGCGCCGCAATCGAAGCAGGTCTTAAAACAGTTCCCGTCGTCACTAGAGATTTAACAGAAGAGAAGATGATGGAATTAGCTCTTATCGAGAATTTACAACGAGAAGATTTAAATCCCATTGAGGAAGCGGTTGCTTATGAAAAACTAATGCAACATTTACAAGTCACTCAAGAGCAACTCGCAACTCGGTTAGGGAAAAGTCGTCCCCATGTAGCTAACCACCTTCGTTTATTACAACTTCCTACTGTCGTACAAGAACTCATTCAAGATGGAAAATTGTCAATGGGGCATGGAAGAGCATTACTAGGAGTAAAAGATAAGAGTAAACTATCACCTCTAATAGAGAAAGTATTGCAGGAGAAACTAAGTGTACGAGAATTAGAACGACTTGTTCAAAAAATTAATGATAATGTTTCACGTGAAACAAATAAAACAAATGATGCTAAGTCTCCATTTTTAAAGTCGAGAGAGGAATCGCTACGCAATTACTTCGGAACGTCTGTTACGATAAAAAAAGGAAAGCGTAAAGGGAAAATAGAAATTGATTTCTTCTCTGAAGACGACCTAGAACGGATATTAGTTTTATTAGATAGAGAAAATGAATGATAGATAGGTTAGAGTCATCAAATATTGATGGCTTTTCTTCGTTCTACTTAGATTTATCCCGCAACAACGGGCAATAATACCCTCAATTCAAGACTTCAAGTAATTAATTTAATAGTAAAGATCGATTATTTTCCTTTGTTTGTATTCAGTTTCGATTTTAATGTTAGCTAAACGGAGATTTTGCATAATGTTTAGTGATAAGATAAGCTTTCTTAATGAACTATATGTAAAGTAGGTGAATTTTATGAGTTATATTTACTTTGACCAAGCCGCTTCTTCTTTTCCAAAACCGAAAAAAGTAGGAGAAGCAGTGTTAGAAGCAATTAATGACTATGGAGCAAATCCAGGCAGGGGAGGGCATACTTTAGCTGTACGTGCCAATGATGTTATTTTTAAAGCACGGAAAACTATTGCTATGATGTTTGGGGAGCAAAATCCGGCAAACGTATGCTTTTATTTAAATGCAACACAAGCCTTAAATCAAGCCATTCAAGGAGTTGATTTTAAAGAAGGAGACCATGTGATTACGACGAGTTTTGAACATAATTCGGTCCGTCGTCCGTTAGAGAGACTTAAGGATACGAAGGGGATTAAGGTTTCTTATATTGAACCTGCTGTAAATGGAAAATTGTTACTCGAGTTAATTGAACAAGAAATTAATGAAAATACAAAAGCTATCGTTGTAAGTCATGGTTCCAATGTCACTGGAACGATCTTACCAATTGAAGAAATAGGTATGTTTACAAAGGTGCATGATATTCTCTTTGTTGTAGACGCATCACAAACAGCAGGTATCTTATCACTAGACATGAAAGAAATGAATATTGATATGTTAGCTTTTCCTGGCCATAAAGGATTGATGGGTCCACAAGGGACTGGTGTCTTAATTATTAGAGATCATGTCGACTTAATTCCTTTAATTTACGGTGGAACGGGGAGTCATTCTGAAGATGTTCATCAACCAGAAAAACGTCCAGAGCGGTATGAAAGCGGTACATTGAATACACCAGGAATTGCGGGACTACTAGCAGGAATTGAAGAGTTACACTCAATCGGAATTGAAAGTATTTATGAACATGAAGCTCAATTAACGACATACTGTCTAGAGCGATTATCAGTAATTGAGGGTATCCAAATTTATGGTCCACAATTACATGAGACACGACTAGCCGTAATATCTTTTACAATTGAAGGAATCGACGTTCATGAAGTAGCAATGATTTTAGATCAACATTATCAAATTGGTGTACGAGCTGGGCTTCATTGCTCACCATTAACTCACTCTTTACTAGGTACCGAAGATGGAGGTGCTATTCGGGTGAGTTTCGGTTACTATAATACAATTGAAGAAGTGGATCGATTCATAGATGCAATAAAAGAGATAAAATCCTTCTTTTAATCAATGTATGACGAAAGAAGTGGTTAGAATAAAAGGGTGGAGAAGTTATGGTGTTATTAGGAACAATTGTTAATGGATTAGCGATTATTTTTGGAGCATTGTTAGGGTCATTGGTAAAAAATATTCCTGAACGAGTAAAATCAACCGTAATGCAAGCGATCTCCTTAGCTGTTATTATACTAGGAATTGGTATGGGATTAAAAAGTGAACAGTTTCTCATTGTAATTGGTAGCTTAGTTATAGGTGCATTATTAGGTGAACGTTGGGATTTGGAAGAAAGATTAAATCGCCTAGGGAAGTGGCTAGAAAGAAAAGTTGGAGCAAAAGAGAATGGTGGAATTGCAAAAGGGTTTGTAACCGCAACATTAATCTATGTTGTAGGTGCTATGGCAATTATTGGAGCACTAGATAGTGGTTTGCGTGGAGATCATTCAGTTTTATATACGAAGTCAATGCTTGATGGGTTTTCCGCCATTATTTTTACGTCTGCGTTAGGAATTGGTGTTATTTTTTCAGCAATTCCAGTAATGATATACCAAGGGGCCATCGCGTTACTCTCAACACAGATTGATCGTTTAATACCTGTTGAATTAATGGATACGTTTATCATTGAAATGACTGCCACAGGGGGAATTATGATCGTTGCCATTGGGTTGAACATTTTAGGATTAATACAAATTCGTGTTGCTAATTTATTACCATCGATACTAGTGACTGCTATTTTAGTAACTTGTGTCTATTATTGGAATTCAATCATTACTTTTTTTACATATTTTGTGTAAACGAAAGAAACTCATCGACTAAAGATGAGTTTCTTTTCGTTCTCGTAAAAAGAGATTAGGCTTGAAAGATTGTAATAAACTTGTTTTTTGTTCTATCCGTTGAGAGAGAGTATAATCCGCTAAATATAAACTAGATGCTACGATATTAGCCATTTTCATTACGGTATGCAATCGAGTGTTTTGAAGTACAAAATACTCCATCATTCCGCCAACATTTACAATACCTGTAATATGAATATTGCCTACTTCAGGCAACTTTTTATTTACAGCAGCTCCAGGTTTAACGGGACCATTGGCAACTGTAATATGGCCAACACTGTTCAAACGTCCTAAACAAGCATCAATACCAATAATATAAGGATTTCTATGATTCTGTTCGATTTCTGTGAGTTTCTCTTCTAAATTAACAGCGTGCACAGGATATTCTAGTGTCCCATAGACGGTAAATTTAGAAAGATTTCGTTCTGATAGTTTTGACCCGATTAACGGACCTAATGAATCTCCTGTTGAACGATCGGTACCGATGCAAACAATAACAAGCTCACGGTGGCAATAGGGCGATAATAACTCAGCTAATTGCTCAGAAATTGAATGTTTTGCATTAGGCTCATCCATATGAAAACGAGAAGGAGGAGCTTTTTTAGCGAAAATATTTCGATTAAGAATCATATATCTCTCTCCTTTGCAATAGTAGTAACAGTATACGGATATTTTTTCCTTTCTATACATAAAGAGAGAAGAAAAAGAGCAAAGAAATAGATTTGCTAATGGAAACTATCCTTTCTGTTTTGCTAACAGTACAAGCATTGGAAGGAGAGACATCGATTTGGTGACAAATGGGCTAAAATGGTTATTTTTAATTATTGGTACAATGATCGGAGCAGGATATGCTTCAGGCCGAGAGTTGTGGGAGTTTTTTGGAAGTGAAAGTGGACTAGCAATTATTTTATTTGCCATTTTATTTATTGTATGTTGTACCGTCATAATGAAAATCAGCTATAAATCTCGTTCAACACATTACATTCCAGTCTTGGAAACATTGATGGGAAAACAGTTTACTAAAGTATATGATGTAATGATTGTCCTTTATTTGTTTTCTACAACAGTTATTATGCTTGCGGGTGGGGGAGCGACATTAGAAGTCATCCATTTACCGTATTGGTTTGGTATTGGAATCATTTGCTTTTTACTCATTTTACTATTTGTTTGGGATACAAAAGGCATGACGTCAATGAATGCATTTGTCATTCCTTTGTTAATTGCCTGCTTACTAACGGTTTTGTTTGCTTTTCAATATATGAAAGGTTTCCCAATGGAGTTTTTACTACATGAACAAAGTAACTGGCCAGCTGCGTTAACTTTTACGGCATTAAACATTTTACCTTTAGTGGCTGTGTTATCAGCAATTGGGAAAGAAATTAAACATGAAGGAGAAATTTGGATTGCAAGCGTTGGAAGTGGACTTATTTTGGGGAGTATTTCCTTTTTGTATAATGAGTCGTTATTGCAAGTTGCAGGAGAAATTATTTTATATGAGATCCCACTTTTCGCCATTCTAAAGCATTATCCATATTATATGGTCATACTGATGTCAGGTCTATTATGGATTGCTATTTATACAACGGCAGCAGCTGGAGTGTTTGGTCTCGTCTCTCGCTTTAGAGAGTATGTCAAGCTACCAGTCTGGATGTTAGCGACACTACTTTTAGTCATGATGGTTCCACTTACGACCTTTGGTTTTTCAACATTAATATCCATTCTGTATCCGCTGTATGGCATATTAAATTTATACGTGTTAGCCGCGATTCTCTTGTACCCGATTTTAAAAAAAGGAACGTAAAGTAAAGAACGTTTCTACTTTTCGTTTTAGTAGTGTATAATAATGTTAAAATGGACGAACGTCTCTGAAGTAGAGGAGAGCGATTCATGACTGATAAAAATTTTGAAATTAATGACGTGGTGGAAATGAAAAAAGCCCATCCATGTGGAGAAAATCGTTGGAAAATTATTCGGATGGGAATGGATATTCGAATTAAATGCCAAGGTTGCGATCATAGTGTGATGTTACCTCGAAAAGAATTTAGTAAAAAAATGAAAAAGGTTCTTGAAAAAGGAGCACAGTAGTGTTCTTGCAGGAAGTTGACTGTAGAAAAATGCAAACCACTCTGAAATCAAAAGAGGAGGAGCACAGTTACAGTCAGCTTCTTGTTTTTTTTTTGAACTATCTCTATAATTGTGAAAGGTATAAAGATAATGGCGATTTTATGCGATTTTTTCACTTTATTAAAGTTTTCTTGGTTAGTGGAGTAAAGTATAAGAAAAAGACATCGCCTTTCGTCAGCACTGGCGATAAGTCTTGTTTTTCTAAAATCTAAAGGAAGTGATGACCGATGGCTTTAACAGCTGGTATCGTTGGTTTACCGAATGTAGGTAAATCAACGTTATTTAATGCAATAACTCAAGCAGGGGCAGAATCAGCAAATTACCCTTTCTGTACGATTGATCCAAACGTAGGGATGGTTGAAGTACCCGACGTTCGCCTTACCCGATTAACAGAGCTTGTTCAACCGAAAAAAACGGTGCCGACAACATTTGAATTTACTGATATTGCAGGGATCGTTGAAGGTGCAAGTAAAGGTGAAGGCTTAGGTAATAAGTTTTTATCCCATATTCGTCAAGTTGATGCAATTTGTCATGTTGTCCGTTGTTTTGAAGATGAGAATATTACTCATGTAGCTGGACGTGTCAATCCAATTAACGATATTGAAGTTATCAACTTAGAGTTAATTTTGGCCGATCTTGAGTCAGTTGACAAGCGGATTGAGCGTGTAGGAAAAATGGCAAAACAAAAAGATAAAGAAGCAATGGTTGAACACGAAGCATTAGTGAAGTTAAAAGAAGCTTTTGAAGATGAAAAACCAGCGCGTAGTGTGGAACTTACAGAAGCTGAAGCAAAAATTGTTTACGGACTGCATCTATTAACGATGAAGCCTGTATTATATGTTGCTAATGTAAGTGAAGAAGATTTACTCGGTGGCGATAATGAATATGTAAAAACAGTGAAAGAATTTGCAGCTAACGAAAATTCAGAAGTCATTGTTGTTTGTGCTAAGATTGAGTCAGAAATTGCAGAATTAGATGGTGATGAAAAAGCAATGTTCCTTGAAGAGTTAGGTATTAAAGAGTCTGGTTTAGATCAGCTCATTCGTGCGTCTTATCATCTTCTTGGATTACGTACTTATTTTACGGCTGGTGTTCAAGAAGTACGTGCCTGGACAATTCGACAAGGAACGAAAGCACCACAAGCAGCGGGTGTAATCCATTCTGATTTTGAGCGTGGATTTATTCGTGCTGAAATTGTTGCCTATAATGATTTAGTCGAAGCAGGTTCTATGGCAGTTGCGAAAGAAAAAGGGAAAGTGCGTTTAGAAGGAAAAGAGTATATTGTTGAAGATGGGGATGTTATTCATTTCCGTTTCAACGTTTAATTAAATAGAATACTTGTATAGTACAAGCTACTCTGGTATAATGATTCAATGTGAGTAAATGACATTAGTTTTTTGCTCCTTGCTCCAAAAAGATGGAGCCGTTAGACCAAAAGGAGGTGACGAGGAATGCGTAAATACGAAATTATGTACATTATTGCGCCAAACCTTGATGAAGCTGCTACAAAGGAAATCGTGGAGCGATTCAATGGCGTGTTAACAAATAATGGTGCAGAAATTGAGAAGATTGAAGAAAAAGGTAAGCGTCGTTTAGCTTACGAAATCAATGACTTCCGTGAAGGTTATTATGTTTTAATTAACGTAATGGCTAATCCAGAAGCAATTGCTGAATTCAACCGTCTTGTGAAGATTAACGAAAACATCATTCGTTTACTAATCGTTAAAGACGAACAATAATAGACGAACATAAAAGAAAGAATTCAAAAAGATGAGTAGAGCTGAGAGCGTAAATTTAAGGCCAACTATTCAACGTTTTGAATATCTTCTTAAAGTGAGAAATATTGGGAGGGGTTCTGATGATTAACCGTGTCGTCCTAGTCGGACGTCTAACAAAAGACCCAGAGTTACGTTATACTCCGAATGGTGTAGCAGTAGCTAATTTTACTCTTGCTGTGAACCGTACGTTCACAAATCAGCAAGGGGATAGAGAAGCTGATTTTATCAACTGTATTATCTGGAGAAAGCCAGCTGAAAATGTAGCGAACTACTTGAAAAAAGGTAGTCTTGCTGGAGTAGAAGGCCGTATTCAGACACGTAGCTATGATAATAATGAAGGTCGCCGAGTTTTTGTGACAGAAGTTGTTGCAGATAGTGTACAATTTCTTGAACCAAGAGGTACAGGCGGTGGTGGAGGACCTCAAGGGAATGATTCTTACAACCGAGGCCCAGCGCCAACTGGCCAAGGAGGATACGGTCAGCAGAATCCAAATCCAAATCGTAACCAATCACGATTGGACGAGGATCCGTTTGCATCAGATGGTAGTAGCATCGACATTTCTGATGATGATTTACCATTCTAAATTGTTAACGAAACTCCCGATGATAAGACAAAATGTTGCTTGAATATATAAAAAATACAAAAGAAGGAGGAATTACAATGGCTCGTAGAGGACGTGGACCAAAACGCCGTAAAGTATGTTACTTTACAGTAAACAAAATCGAGAAAATCGATTATAAAGATACAGATCTTTTGAAAAAGTTCATTTCAGAGCGTGGTAAAATTTTACCTCGCCGTGTAACTGGAACTTCTGCAAAATACCAACGTCAATTAACTACTGCAATTAAGCGTGCTCGTACAATCGCTTTATTACCGTATGTTAATGAAGTTAACTAATATCATTAAAAGCACAGCAGAGTAGCTCAAGAGCTCTACTGTGCTTTTTCTTTTTTTATAAAGAATATTTTTGGTAATGAGACAATGTATTGAACTGTGCTCGCTTTCTTTATCTTTAATTGAAACTAGGGTACAATAAATGAGGTAAAAAAGTGAGGTGAAAACGTGAAGAAAACAAGAGCCTTAACAGAAGGATCCCTCTTAGCAGCCCTGTTTGGTATTGGTATTATCGCACTGCTCTTTATTCCTCTAATATCTATGGTATTAATTTGGTTCATGCCAATTCCATTTATTATTTACGTACTTCGTCATGGTTTGAAGCCTGGCCTATTATTTTGGGTCGTTACGATGTTTTTAACGTTTATTATTTCTGGATTACCAGGACTTCCAATTCCATTATTTTTTGGAGTCGGTGGTTTAGTTGTGGGGGAGTTATATCGAAGAGAGAAGTCAGGGTTAGCTGTGTTGCTAGGTGGAAGTTTAACGTATATTGTTAGTATCATACTACTATTCGTTATCAGTATCGTACTATTAGGAATTCATCCTATACATACATCGCAAGAGTTAATGCGGCAATCGGTTGAAACTGCAGAAAGTATGTTAATTGGCATTGGTCAAGAAACGACTGAACAACTAGATGAGTTTTATCAAGTCATTGATACGCTTGCTGAGCTAGGTCCTTTATTAATCATATTAATGGGAATCACAACAGCTATACTAACTCAATTAGTATCACGTCTAATCGTAAAACGGTTCTATCCGAAAGTACCAGCACTTCCACCATTTAGAGAGTGGAAGTTTCCAAAGTCCTTTTTATGGTATTATTTAATTGTCTCTATTTTAGTGTTAATTGGGGTACCTGAGACTTCATTTATGCATATCGTTTTAATTAACTTATTTCCTTTACTTGGATTTGCCATGACCGTACAAGGGTTATCATTTTTGTTTTATTATTGCCATGTGAAAAGTGTGCCTAAAGTAGTCCCCATATTAGCGACTGTCTTTTCATTACTTTTGCCTTTGGTATTATTTATTGTAAGGATAATAGGGATCATTGATTTAGGTTTTGATTTACGCAAACGAGTAACGAAGTAGAAAAAAGTTTGGAATTTAAAGTAGGAGTTGACAATATGCCTAAGTTCTTGATGAAACGGTGGCATGGTTATCACGTAATTTCCTTGTTTACTGTAGCATTGCTGTTTATCGGAATTTTAACTTACTATCAATGGCAAATAGGGGTTATTGGCTTTTTTATATTAGGTGTTTTATTAATTTATTCAGTTCAAGCGAGGATCTCATTTGAACAACAGTTGGAAGAGTATGTTTCTACTTTGTCTTATCGCATTAATAAAGCTGGAGAAGAAGCAGTAGTCAATTTGCCGGTAGGAATTTTACTTTATAATGAGGAAAACGTCGTGCAATGGGTCAATCCGTACGTAACTCAAGTATTCGGGGATACATTCATTGGAAAACCATTAGAAGACCTTTCAGGACATTTACTACCTATCATTGAAGAGGAACGGGAAGAAGGGTTAATTTCATTAGAAGAACGGTTTTATCAAGTTGATCTGAAGAAAGAAGAGCGACTACTTTATTTCTTCGATGTAACGGAAACGGTCCAGACGAAAGAAATGTATGAAGAAGATCAAACAGTTATTGGCCTTATTTATTTAGATAATTATGATGAAGTGACCCAAGGGATGGATGATCAAGTTCGTAGTAAATTGTCTAGCCAAGTGACAGCTTCCTTAAATAAATGGGCTAATGATCACGAAATCTTACTTCGACGAACTGGCTCAGATCGTTTTTTATCGATTTTTAACAAACAAACGTTACAATTAATAGAAACGACAAAGTTTAGTATCCTCGATGAAATTCGAGAGGTGACAGCAAAAGAAAAAATTCCGATTACACTGAGTATAGGAATTGGAAGTGGTGAGGGGACCATACGTGAGTTGGGTGCTCTTGCTCAGTCAAGCTTAGATTTGGCGCTCGGACGCGGTGGTGATCAAGTAGCGATTAAAGAGACGAACGGTAAAGTTCATTTTTATGGTGGTAAATCCAATGCCATGGAAAAGCGGACGCGCGTTCGTGCTCGAGTGATCTCCCATGCTTTAAGAGATTTTGTTTTAGAAAGTAATAAAGTAATTGTGATGGGACATAAAAATCCTGATATGGATGCAATCGGAGCTGCAATCGGAGTCCTAAAAATTGCTGAAGTGAATGGAAAAGAAGGTTATATTGTATTAGACCGAGAAGACATACATTCGGATGTAAAAAAATTAATGGAAGAAATCGAAAGGCACGATAACTTGTGGTCCCACTTCATCACCCCAGAAGAAGCAGTTGAGATGGCGACCGATCAAACACTACTCGTTGTAGTGGATACGCACCGACCATCTCTTGTTGTAGAACCGAACCTATTAGATCGCGTGGACCGCGTCGTTGTTTTGGACCACCATCGCCGCGGTGAGGAGTTTGTTAAGGATCCTGTTCTTGTTTATATGGAACCTTATGCCTCTTCAACCGCTGAACTAGTAACTGAACTTCTCGAGTATCAGCCGAAAAAGCTAAAAATGGATATTTTAGAAGCGACTGCGTTGTTAGCAGGAATTATCGTTGACACCAAAAGCTTCGCTGTCAGAACAGGTTCCCGTACGTTTGATGCCGCTTCTTTTTTAAGGCGAAACGGGGCAGACACGATTCTCGTTCAAAGGTTACTTAAAGAAGATCTTGATCAATATGTTAAACGCTCTAAATTAGTGGAATCTGCGATTATCTACCAAGATGAAATTGCCATTTCTAAAGCTGACGATGATGATGTATATAATCAAGTATTAATTGCTCAAGCAGCAGACACATTATTGACGATGGATGGAATAGCTGCTTCCTTTGTTATATCTACTCGACAAGATGGTCGTATTGGTATTAGTGCTCGTTCTTTAGGAGAGGTCAATGTCCAGTTAATCATGGAACAATTACGTGGTGGTGGTCATTTGACTAACGCAGCAACACAATTAGATGATATAACATTAGATGAAGCTGAAGAAATGTTAAGAAATGCAATAGACGAATACTTAAAAGGGGGAAGTTAACCATGAAAGTTATTTTTCTAGAAGATGTGAAAGGAAAAGGAAAAAAAGGGGAAGTTAAAAATGTCGCTGAAGGTTATGCGCGTAATTTCCTTTTTCCACAAAATTTAGCGGTTGAAGCTTCAAAAGGAAATGTGAGAAACCTTGAGGCACAAAAGAAAAGTGAAGAGAAAAAGACTGAAGAAGAACTATTAGAAGCAAAAAAATATAAAGAAGAGTTAGAAAGCATAACAGTTGAAATTAAAGCAAAGAGTGGTGAAGGTGGCCGACTATTTGGTGCCATTTCTACAAAACAAATTACTGAAGAGCTAGCAAAGATGAAGAAAAAAGTCGATAAACGTAAAATTATGTTAAACGACCCAATTCGCTCTTTAGGTTTTACAAATGTTCCAATTAAAATCCATCCTCAAGTGATAGCTACTGTGAAAGTTCATGTAATAGAACAATAAAAGTAGTAAAAAAAGATGATATACAAAAATGGTTGATTTTTATAATCAACCATTTTTGTGTTTTATGGTAGAATATATGTCTGAGATAAAAAGAAAAAAATTAATTAAAAGTGACAGCTAACATTAAACCTTAATCTCTATAGATAGAATTTTAATATAACGTGTATAACGTGTGAATTTACGGTGAGGAGGAATTTTAATGAGTGATTTATTTGCTGATCGTACCCCTCCCCAAAACATTGAAGCGGAGCAGGCTGTACTTGGGGCCATCTTTTTAGAGGAGCAAGCTTTAGTGACTGCCTCAGAGCAATTGTTACCAGATGACTTCTATCGGTTATCTCACCAACGAATCTATGAAGTTATGCTTTTTCTAGCAGAAAAAGGAGAGCCTGTTGATTTAATTACGGTTACATCTGAACTTCAAGATCGTAAGTGGTTAGATGATATTGGAGGAGTATCGTATTTAAGTGATTTAGCAAATGCAGTTCCAACTGCAGCTAATATTGAATATTATAGTAAGATTGTTGAAGAGAAGTCACTTCTACGAAGACTAATTCGTGTTGCAACTAATATCGCAGCCGATGGTTATACAAGTGAAGATGAAGTTGATGCAATATTAGACGGTGCTGAAAAAACAATTCTTGATATTGCTCAAAGAAAAAACTCAGGAGCGTTTATACAAATAAAAGATGTTCTAGTTGAAACGTATGACCGTATCGAAACGCTCCAAAACCAAACGGGAGAAATTACGGGTATTCCTACAGGCTTTGCTGAACTCGATAGAATGACAGCTGGCTTTCAACGAAGTGATTTAATTATTGTAGCGGCTCGTCCTTCAGTGGGTAAAACAGCCTTTGCCTTAAATATTGCACAAAACGTTGCAACAAAGACAGATGAAAACATTGCGATATTTAGTCTAGAGATGTCTGCAAGTCAGCTCGTGACGCGTATGCTTTGTGCAGAAGGAAATATCGATGCTCAAAGAATGAGAACAGGCCAACTTGAATCTGAGGATTGGCAAAAGTTAACGATGGCGATGGGTAGCCTTTCTAAGGCTGGAATTTATATTGATGATACTCCAGGTATCAAAGTAAATGATATACGTGCAAAGTGTCGTCGTTTAAAGCAAGAAAAAGGTTTAAGCATTATCTTGATCGACTATTTACAATTAATTCAAGGAAATGGACGTGGTGGGGAAAACCGTCAACAAGAAGTTTCGGAAATCTCACGGACATTGAAAGGAATTGCGAGGGAATTAGACGTAACAGTAATCGCTCTTTCCCAGTTATCCCGTGGAGTAGAATCAAGACAAGATAAACGTCCGATGATGAGTGATATTCGTGAATCCGGAAGTATTGAGCAGGATGCCGATATTGTTGCCTTTTTATATCGTGATGATTATTACGATAAAGAATCAGAGAATAAAAATATTATTGAAATCATTATTGCGAAGCAACGTAATGGTCCTGTAGGTACTGTAGAGTTAGCGTTTGTTAAAGAATACAATAAATTTGTAAATTTAGAACGGCGGTATGATGAACAAGGTATGCCAACAGGAGCCTAATTACTTTCCCACTCTGTATAATGACAGAGTGGCTTTTTTATCCCGCAACAATTGAAATTAATACCCTCACTGATGGAAGTTTCAATTTATTTCAAGAACAATATGGATTGAAACGTCCGAGAAATGAAAGGATTATTACAATGCTTAAAAATTAGTAGCGTTTTTAAGCATTGTAATAATTTACTTAGTCAATAATAAAAAAACAGGTGAAGGAAATGCAATTTACCCAAGAAAGTAAACATTCAACTAAGCCTAGGAGAGGTAACATCAAAAAAGGTGTTGATTAGCACTTTATTACGAACAAATGGTGAAAAATAAATTAATAATGTTCGTGTTTTATTGACTTTAGAGAAGTAAATTGATAAACTAGCTATGGTTTGAGTAAGATCACTAATTTTTACACAATATACATAAAGGTGTAATAGCAATTGTGGAGGTGCACAGATGTCATCAGTAGTAGTTGTTGGGACGCAATGGGGAGACGAAGGAAAGGGTAAAATTACGGATTATCTTTCTGAAAAAGCAGAAGTAGTTGCTCGTTATCAAGGTGGAAACAACGCAGGGCATACAATTGTTTTCAATGGAGAGAAATACAAACTACATTTAATTCCTTCTGGGATCTTTTATAAAGATAAAGTATGTGTGATTGGGAATGGTATGGTTATCGATCCTAAAGCATTAGTAGAAGAGCTAAAGTATTTACATGATCGAAATGTAGATACGAGTAACCTTCGTATTAGTAATAGAGCACATGTGATTTTACCATATCATCTTAAATTAGATATCGTAGAAGAAGAGCGCAAAGGTGCAAATAAGATTGGAACAACGAAAAAAGGTATTGGACCTGCTTATATGGATAAAGCAGCTCGTATTGGTATTCGAATTGCAGATTTACTTGATCGTGAAGAGTTTGAACAAAAAGTGGAGCGTAATCTAGAAGAGAAAAACCGTATGTTTGAAAAGTATTATGAGGTAGAAGGATTTACGAAAGAAGACTTCCTAGATGAGTACTATGAGTACGGACAACAAATCGCTCAGTACGTTGTTGATACATCAGTCGTTTTAAACGATGCACTAGATGATGGTCGTAGAGTCCTTTTTGAAGGAGCACAAGGGGTTATGCTTGATATTGACCAAGGAACATATCCTTTTGTTACTTCTTCTAATCCAATCGCGGGTGGAGTGACGATCGGCTCTGGTGTTGGACCTTCGAAAATTCATCATGTAGTTGGTGTTTCTAAAGCATATACGACACGTGTAGGTGATGGGCCATTTCCGACTGAACTTCATGATGAAATTGGTGAACGTATTCGTGAAGTAGGGAATGAATATGGAACAACAACAGGACGACCACGTCGTGTCGGTTGGTTTGATAGCGTTGTTGTACGCCATGCCCGCCGTGTAAGTGGTCTTACTGATTTATCATTAAACTCAATCGATGTTTTAACAGGGATTAAAACACTAAAAATTTGTACAGCCTATAAATATAAAGGCGAAATTATTGACACGTTCCCAGCAAGCTTAAAAGTACTTGCCGAGTGCGAGCCTGTGTATGAAGAGTTACCAGGTTGGGAAGAAGATATTACTGGTGTTCATTCATTAGATGAACTTCCTGCTAATGCACGTCACTATGTTGAACGTGTATCTCAATTAACAGGTATTCCTTTAGCTATATTCTCAGTAGGACCAGATCGTAATCAAACGAATTTAATTCGTGGTGTATTTGTTTAATATTTAATTTTTGGGCAAGAATGAGTGAAAGCTTGTTCTTGTCCTACTTAATCAAAATTTCTTCTTGAAATTGGAGTAAATCTACAGTATTCTATTAAAAGTTATTCTAGTACTGATTTAGAAGAAAAAAATATTTTTTTAAAACACTTGCAAAACGAATAAAGTTATGTTATTATAATTCTTGTCGTTGAAAAACAATAGCGTCTAAAACGACGTGGACAAACTACATGAATAAACTTCATGGCCATTAGCTCAGTTACGAGCAAAGCATCTTGTATAAAAACTACGAGTTGTTCCGACACAGCGTGCTGCAAAGCGAAGCTAGTAGAGGAAGGAACAGGTAAGGCAACAAAGCAAGACATCGTCCGAAACAACGTGGACAAACTACATGAATAAACTTCATGAGCCATTAGCTCAGTTGGTAGAGCATCTGACTTTTAATCAGAGGGTCGAAGGTTCGAGTCCTTCATGGCTCACCACTTTTACTTTCAATCAAAAGTGGCCCGTTGGTCAAGCGGTTAAGACACCGCCCTTTCACGGCGGTAACACGGGTTCGAATCCCGTACGGGTCACCAATTAAAAAAACTAAATAGATTATGGTCCCGTGGTGTAGCGGTTAACATGCCTGCCTGTCACGCAGGAGATCGCGGGTTCGATTCCCGTCGGGACCGCCATAATAACAAGTTTGGTGATGATGGCAAAGAGGTCACACCCGTTCCCATGCCGAACACGGAAGTTAAGCTCTTTAGCGCCGATGGTAGTTGGGGGCTTCCCCCTGTGAGAGTAGGACGTCGCCAAACTTTTTATGTTTTTAGGCTCGGTAGCTCAGTCGGTAGAGCAATGGACTGAAAATCCATGTGTCGGCGGTTCGATTCCGTCCCGAGCCACCATTTGTATTCAATGAAGGTTGTCATTTACCGTTTTGGTTTGCCGGTGTAGCTCAATTGGTAGAGCAACTGACTTGTAATCAGTAGGTTGGGGGTTCAAGTCCTCTCGCCGGCACCACTTACTATAAAGTATAATAAAATCAACAATCACACCATACACCTATAAAGGGTGTTTTTTTTATGCCATACAATATAGACCCGCAAATTTTTGACAATCATTTTTGATTTGTCGCTTGAGATGAAATACCTAATATTTCAATATATATTACATTATTATTTCAATTTAAATTGTCAGACACAACCTTTGTGTCTTGTGCTAAAATGATAAAGGTTGTAGAACTATGTCTAAAAAAGCAAATTTTATATATAGGTAGTTTTTTGGGAGGATCTTATGAATCTGTTTAAATCGTTAAGGGCTAGTAATTTAAAGAATACTAGACAAAATAACATAAAAGAAAAGTATAATTGGTTACATTATTCTATACATAAATTAAAAGTCGCTACAAGTCTTGTCGCATGTACTGCTGTATTAGTAGCAGGGCCGACTGCACTTGCTAATGAACCAAATAATAGTGGATTAAATACGATTTACCATGTTTACGTAGATGGTGAACGAATTGGTTCAATTGGTGATACGCGCGACTATGAAAATCTAGTAAATGAAAAAATAGATCAATTCAGTGAAAAATATGAATCTTTAAATTTAGTTATTGGGCAAGAAGTTGAGCTTATTCCTGAACGAGTATTCCGAATCAGAACGAAAACCGATGAAACTATTGAAAAATTAGATGAGCTTTTAACTGTCAAGGCAGAAGCAGTAGCGATTACATTCGGTGATAAGGAGACGCTATTCCTTGAGGAAGAAGAATCAGCGAAACAAGTTTTACGTAAATTTAAGTTACAGTATGTTTCAGAAGATGAATTAGCTTCTTTTGAATTACGAGAAGATGAAGAAGCGCCAGTAGAAGAGTTGGAAGTTGGGGAAACAGAAGTTAAAGATATAACATTATCGATTGAGGCAGAGTATGATAACGGACTTGCTTATCCAAATGAAATACTATCTGTTGAACAAGCGATCAAGATGTTAAACCTTGGAACATTAACGGAGGAAAAATATACTGTTGCCCCTGGAGATGTCTTAGGTTCAATTGCAAGTGATCATGATTTAAATACAGAAGAACTTCTCAAGCTTAATCCAGAAATTACTCAAGA
Organism: Alkalihalobacterium alkalinitrilicum; assembly: GCF_002019605.1. NCBI lineage: Bacteria > Bacillati > Bacillota > Bacilli > Caryophanales > Bacillaceae > Alkalihalobacterium > Alkalihalobacterium alkalinitrilicum. The sequence continues at coordinate 3,778,099 of NZ_KV917368.1, forward strand.
TTCACTTTTGCAAATTGGTCAAAAAGTGAATGTAACAGCTTATAAACCAATTGTTACTGTACAAGTGGAGAAATTTTCAAAAGAAGAAGAAGAAATTACTTTCCAAACAGAAACAAAAGAAGACTCCTCAATGTGGAAAGGCGATACTAAAATTGCCCAAGAAGGTAAACCAGGAAAGCGTATTGTTAGTTATGAAATTACACAGCAAAATGGTCAAACGATAAAGCAAACTGTTGTTAATGAGGAAGTTATAGAGGAAGCAGTCAATCGCGTTGTTGTAAAAGGAACCAAGCAGTCGACATCGCGTGGAACAGGTAGTTTAGGATGGCCTGCTGTAGGTGGGTATATCTCGAGTTATCAAGGCAATCGCTGGGGGCGTTTCCATAAAGGAATTGATATTGCCCGACCTAGTAATTACAACATATTAGCCGCAGATAACGGAACCGTTATTTCAGCTGGTTGGCAAGGTGGATATGGGAACACCATCCGAATTAATCACAATAATGGGATTGAAACCCTATATGCACATTTAGAATCAATCGATGTTAGAGTCGGCCAAACTGTAGCTAAAGGACAAAAAATTGGCATCATGGGTACGACAGGAAATTCAACTGGTATTCATCTACATTTTGAAGTGTACCGTAATGGCCAACTACAGAACCCTATGGATTATTTAAATCGTTAAATCATATATAAAGGCTGACTCAATGTCAGTCTTTTTTTTTATGTGTAAACATATGGTGAAAAGCTATATATCTACTTTTGTGATCTGTTAATATGTTAAAATATGAAGATAAGTAAACGTAAACTAAGGTTAGGGGCGATAAGGATGGATGAACGCATTCTTGTAGTAGATGATGAAAAGCCAATAGCAGATATTTTGAAGTTTAGTTTGGAAAAGGAAGGGTTTAGTGTAATTTGTGCACATGATGGAAATACAGCTATAGAACTAGCTCTTAAAGAAGTACCAGATATTATTTTGCTTGATATAATGTTGCCATTTAAAGACGGGATGGAAGTTTGCAGAGAAATTCGCAAGAGTCATGATATGCCTATTATTATGTTAACGGCAAAAGACTCAGAAATTGATAAAGTGTTGGGGCTCGAATTAGGAGCAGACGATTATGTAACGAAACCATTTAGTACGCGCGAGTTAATTGCTCGAGTAAAAGCGAACCTAAGACGTCATAGCATTAAACCAGATGAACAGCAACCATTGAAGGAAATTGCCGTCGGTGATTTAGTAATTAAACCCGATGCTTATCTTGTGAAGCGACGTGGCGAAGAAATTGAGTTGACTCATCGTGAGTTTGAACTCATTCATTATTTGGCGAATCATCTTGGACAAGTGATGACAAGAGAGCATTTACTTCAGGCAGTCTGGGGATACGATTATTTTGGAGACGTGCGAACCGTCGATGTTACAGTAAGGCGATTGCGTGAAAAAGTTGAAGATAACCCAAGTTATCCAACATGGATTATTACGCGGCGAGGAGTCGGATATTATTTACGTCATCCAGGGCAGGAGAATTAAGAATGGATAAAAAGGTCGGTTTTTTTAAATCGATTCAATTTAAATTAATTATTACGTATGTATTACTTATTTTTATTGCAATGCAAATTATTGGAGTGTATTTCATTCGGCAATTAGAAGACCAGCTCGTAAATAACTATACAGAAATGCTAGATGAACGAGCCAATTTATTAGCTTATAACGTTGAGCAAGAGCTGGTAAAGCCTAGAGATGATAACTCTTCGCTTGGTAGAGATATTAATGTATTGTTAAGAGAATTTTTTGCGATTGAAAACTCCGAAGCTCAAGTCGTCGATATGAATAAGGTTGTATTAGCGACTTCTAAAGCACAGAATCGTCACATTGTAGGCCAGCAAAGCACGGAAGTTAGAGTCAAACGAGCATTGCTTGGAACAAAGGATACTGGCTTTTTACGGGATCCAGAGACGGGACATCGTCTGCGCGTCATTGCTTTGCCTGTTAAATCGATAAATGAAACGATCGGAGCCATCTACATTGAAGCTTCTATGGAAGAAATTTATGATCAAATGCAACAAATTAATGAGATTCTTGGCAAAGGAACAGGGATTGCCGTTACAATAACTGCTATTCTTATTATTTTAATTGCGAGAACAATTACAGGCCCGATCATTGATATGAAAAAACAAGCGCACCGAATGGGGAAAGGTGACTTTACTGGCCATGTGCGAGTGTACGGTAGAGATGAAATTGGTCAATTAGCGACGTCTTTTAATGAACTCACTTTAAAATTAAAAGAAGCCAATGCTTCAACGGAAAGAGAAAAGAAAAAACTGAGTTCAGTCCTATCTCATATGAGTGACGGTGTCATTGCGACGGATCAGAATGGGAATATTATTTTAATGAATAAAAGAGCAGAACAACTATTAGAGACATCGAGCGAAGAAGCTTACTCGAAGCCACTTCCAGATGTTTTGAGACTTTCTGAAACATTTGCGGCCAACGAGTTAGATGATTATAGTGAGTCTATTTTGCTTGATTTTAGTGATGAAGAACAAGACTTTTTACTCCAAGCGAGTTTCTCCGTCATACAAAAAGATAACGGTCCGATTACAGGGATTATAACGGTCTTACACGATGTAACTGAGCGAGAAAAAATTGAACATGAGCGTAGAGAATTCGTTGCTAATGTTTCGCATGAGTTAAGAACACCATTGACAACATTAAAAAGCTACCTAGAAGCACTTGAAGATGGAGCGATTGAAGACATTGAATTAGCTTCAAAGTTTTTAAATGTCACGCAAAATGAGACCGAACGAATGATTCGCCTCGTGAATGATTTATTACAATTATCGAAAATGGATAGTAAAGATTATCAGTTTACTTTCGAAAACGTAGATTTTAATCACTTTCTAGAAAATATTGTCGATCGGTTTGAAATGATGGCAAAAGAAAAGAATATAAAATTTGTTCGTACGATCCCTAGAGATTTGATGTGTGTTGATATTGATAAAGATAAAATTACCCAAGTCATTGATAATATTATTTCCAACGCAATAAAATATTCACCTGATGGAGGAAATATCTCGATTGAGCTACTGCATCAAGGGAACAATTTGCGTCTAAGTATTTCTGATGAAGGTGTTGGAATACCAAGAGAAAGCCAAATGAAAGTATTTGATCGGTTTTACCGAGTTGATAAAGCAAGAGCAAGAAATATTGGTGGGACAGGCTTAGGTTTAGCCATTGCAAAAGAACTTGTTCATGCTCATCGAGGTGAAATATGGGTAGAAAGTGAATATGGGCAAGGGACAACAATCCTTTTCACGTTACCGTATTCTACTTACAAGGGAGGAGAGTTCAATTATGTATGAGAATATGAAATCTGCAACTCTTACATTCCTCGTTTTGCTGAGCCTTGTTCTGACTTGGCAAATATGGACTTTCCAACCTGATTACGCATTATTAAAAGATACGGACTATGTTAATAATCCGCATTTAAACGAAGAAAGAAAATTATCTGAAGTGATTGTCCCAGAACAAGTCATTTTTCATGTAGATGATGAACATTTTTTGTTAAATAATAACGAAATACTTTATAGTCAATTTAATGAGCAATGGCTGACAAGCCGCATCGAAGATATATCGATGATGTCTACGCTAACTATGAACCAAATTTTAGACGAATCGATAGAGCTCATCTTTCCTGCAGCCATTCCAGGTGATATTTTTCTAAGTATGTTTACGGATGTTAATGAAGATATTTCGATGCCTTTGAGTAAGGTTGATCGTGTATTCATTTACCCAAATCCTGAAACAGACAAGATTCACTACGGAGTGATTTCCAATAATGAGAATCGATTTGCCGATATAGAAACGTCCTTTTCAGTTAATGATTTTGAAGAAAAATTTTTAGCTGAAGTAGAGCGACTTATTAACGTATTTGGTTATCAAGTAGGACCAGAACAAGGACAATGGAGTAAAATTGTTTATTTACCAGAAGAAACAATAACTGTTGAAACCATTTCTTATACGATTACACCAGTATCTGTAGACGTGTTTAAGCAACTTTTATTTAATGATCCCTTTTCGGCAAAATTTTTCCGCCAAGAGAATGGAGAAGAGACGTACACTGATGGTAACCGATTAATTAATATTATTAATAATGGCGTTTTCATGGATTATATTAACCCAATCTATAGTGAAAATCCAGAACGTGGAAGCCGAAATGTTATTCTCAGTAGTATTGATTTTATTAATGGGCATGGTGGCTGGACCGACCAATATGTGTTATATGATTGGGTTTCGAATGAAGTTAGGGAAGAAGCTAACTTTCGCTTAATGTTAAATGGCTTTCCAGTCATTTCAATGGATGGCTTTGATGTAATGAGCTTGTATGTGTTTCGCACGGGTAATCAAACATCTAGATATATTCGACCATTATTCGATCTTGATCAACAACCAATTGATTATGCTAGAACTGGTGTTGATTTACCTTCTGGACATGATGTCATTGAGGAGCTAGAAAAACGAGAGTATTTCGACTTGTCTCGTTTAGAAAAAGTTGCGATTGGCTATGAAATGAAAAAGTGGAATGCATTCGTCACCGTTGAACCGAACTGGTATATTTACTACGATCAAACGTGGCAAAAAGTACCGTTTGATGTCACGAATGAACGTGAGGTAGAAGATTATGGATTGGAGTAGAGCAAAAACGATTTTTATCATTTCATTTATTTTTTTAAATAGTTTTCTTTATTTTCAACTGCGCGAGTTAAATTACGCTAATCAGATGAATCTTATCATTGAAGCTACTCTCCAAGAACGATTAAATGAGATGAATGTGGCGATTAATGACGTCATTGAAGAAGAATTGGCATCTGGTTTTCTAATTGTCGGAAAAAATATTGAAATGACTGAACAAGCAGTTCGTGAACTCAAAGCGCAAGAAATTACGTTTGTGAATGAAACAACAATTATTTCTCGTTTAGATGAGCCCTATCCATTAGAGCAAGATTCAATAAGTCAACAAGTCGATCAATTTCTTAATGAGTTTGTTATGAATAGTGATTTGTATCAATTTAGTCGGCTTGAAGAAGATCGTAATCAACTCCTTTTTATACAGCATTTTGATGGCAAAGTAATGTATTCTTTTGACGAAACACCACTCGTCCTTCAACTCGATGATCAAGGACAAATTGTTGCTTATCAGCAAATGATATATGAAGTAGAAGCCTCAGGAAGAGAACAAGAATTTCTTTCTGGGTTAAAAGCAATCGAACGGTTATTGAATGAACAATTGATTAGTGCAAACCAAACAATTACCGAAGTTGATTTTGGCTATTATAGTTTTTTTAAGCCATTAGGCAATGTTCAAGTATTCGCCCCAATGTGGAGAATATCTGTTAATGGAGAAGATTATTTAGTTAATGCCATCGACGGTTCGGTTCAAGATGTTTTTTAGGCAGATGAATAACTGGAGTGAATGATATGACATTACAATACAGTGTCCTTGCGAGTGGCAGCTCAGGCAATGCACTTTACGTAGCAACAGATCAACAACGAATCCTTGTTGATGCTGGTTTAAGTGGAAAAAAGATGGACGAGCTACTAAAATCGGTTGGATGCAATCCGAAAGAGTTAGATGCTATACTCGTCACTCACGAACATAGTGACCATATTAAAGGAGTCGGTATACTCGCTAGAAAGTATAATCTTCCTATCTATGCAAATGCAAAAACATGGGATGCGATGGAATCAAACTTAGGTACCATTTCAACAGAACAAAAGTTCCATTTTGAACGGGAAGAAGTGCGACCTTTTGGCGATCTTGAAGTAGAATCGTTTGGTGTTTCACATGATGCGGCTGAACCGATGTTTTATGTTTTTCATCATGCTGGGAAAAAGTTAGTACTCGCCACTGATATGGGGTATGTTAGTGAGCGAATTAAAGGAACAATTAAAAATGCCAATGTATTTATTTTTGAGTCGAATCATGACATGAATATGCTTCGAATGGGAAGATATCCATGGAGTGTAAAACGCCGAATTCTTAGTGATGTTGGCCACGTTTCAAATGAAGATGCAGCGTATGCTCTAGCTGATGTTGTAGGAGAACAAACTTCACGGGTGTATTTAGCACATTTAAGTAAAGATAACAATATGAAAGACTTAGCAAGAATGACAGTCAGTCAAATCTTAGATGAACAAGACTGTGGCCATGGTCACCAGTTTACTTTATATGATACTGACCCTGAAAAACCAACAGAACTTAACGCAGTATAGGTAAAAAAATAATTAAAATATAACTTAAACTACTAATCTTTTATATTGAAGGAGCGAAGACATAGACTGTCTCGCTCTTTTTCATCATGTTTGGTGACTATGTTTAGGCTAAATGGTTTGTTTTTTAGCAGATACCTTTAATTAAAGTATGTGAGTGAGCCTTTGGTGCGAATATGAAAATGAATTAAGACTAATGACTCAACTGCAAATTTCGTTTCAATCTCTTCTTTTTTGGGAAATCTAGTAGATAGTGTGTGAAATATTCAAAAGTATGCCTCCTATGTAGACTTTTTACTCATGGCTAATATAATAAAACTATAGGTAATGATAACTTTACAATTCATAAATAAAAGGATGGTGGCAGACATGGGATATTACGACGAACACTATTCTACTGAAACGAGAGAAAAGCGACGCAACGGAAAAGGATTAGGTCTGTCAGCTTTTGTAGGTGCTGTTATTGGAGGTTTAATTGTCCTTTTTTCAGTTCCTGCTCTCTCACAAATGGGCCTTCTTCCTTATGAAGTCGGTCAAGGAGAGACACCGATTGGAGAAGTTGTTGAAACAACACCTGATGGCCTAGAGCAAGTCGTCAATGTATCTGTAAATACTGACATTACAGACGCAGTTGAAAAAGTATCAGATGCAGTTGTTGGTGTGATTAACTTGCAGCAATCAAGTTTTTGGTCAGAAGAGATCAATGAAGGTACTGGATCAGGTGTTATTTATAAAAAAGCAAACGGAAAAGCATTTGTCGTAACCAATCATCATGTGATTAATGGCGCAAGACAAGTCGAAGTGAGTTTGGCTGATGGTACTCGTGTGGAAGCAAACGTCCTTGGTGCCGATGTAATTACCGACTTAGCAGTGCTTGAAATTGATGATGAAGGAGTTACAACAGTTGCTGAATTTGGTAACTCTGAAACATTACGAGCTGGCGAACCAGCGATTGCGATTGGTAATCCACTAGGTCTTCGTTTTTCAAGCTCAGTAACACAAGGAATCATAAGTGCAAAAGAAAGAAGTATTCCTGTTGATTTAACAGGAAATGGACAAGTGGATTGGCATGCAGAAGTTCTTCAGACTGATGCAGCGATCAACCCAGGAAACAGCGGTGGAGCATTAATTAATATTCAAGGCCAAGTTATTGGCATTAATTCGATGAAAATCAACCAAAGTGCTGTAGAAGGAATTGGTTTTGCTATTCCAACCGCGGTTGCAATTCCTGTGATTGAAGATCTCGAACGTTTCGGTGAAGTGCAACGTCCACAAATGGGTATTGGAATTAGATCGTTATCAGAAATTCCAGGCTATCATTGGCAAGAAACATTGAAGTTACCAGCAGAAGTGAAAGCAGGAGCCTTTATAACGAGTGTGGCTCCAATGTCTCCAGCAGAACGTGCAGGTCTAAAAGAATATGATGTGATCGTCGAAATTGATGGAACTGAAATTGAAAATACACATGATTTACGAAAGTATCTATACAGTAATACCAAAATTGGTGACGAAATTGAAGTAACGTACTATCGAGAAGGAAAAAAAGAAACTCTTCAAGTACAACTAGCAGAACAACAAAGTTTTTAATTAGATATTGTGGATAAGAGCAAAGGAGAGCCAATCTTCTTTGCTTTTTTAGTCTTAACGAGATATCCACATTCTTTTGAGCGGAAATTTTAATTATTCACAAGTAACATGGAGATCGATAGGATATGTTATAATAAAAGGCTAAAAAAACACATTGAACGGGTTTGTGAAGGGAGTTATGAAATATGAAGTATTTATCTTGTAAAGAACATGTAGAAATAGCAATGGATCACATAATTGATGAATGTGAAGCAGCTCCAAACATGGAAGTGTTATCGGAACAACAAAAGTTATCCACAACATGTTCATTTTGCGAACAACATCCTACGTACAGTATCACCGATTAATGGGACAAATATGTTGATATGTGGATAAGTTATGTGGATAACTGTGAAACAGAAGGAGAAGAGTACCTGTGAATATCTCAATTATTACAGTAGGAAAACTAAAAGAGAAATATTTAACGATGGGAATCAATGAATACATAAAGCGATTAAGTGCCTATGCGAAAATTGAAATTGTGGAAGTTCCAGATGAAAAGGCACCTGAACAACTAAGTGTAACGGAAATGGAACAAATCAAACAAAAAGAAGGGGAAAAAATTTTAGCAAAAATCCATCCCGATGCCCACGTCATCGCACTGGCAATCGAAGGCAAGCAAATGTCATCGGAGCAACTAGCTAGTGAATTGGACAAATTGGCTACATATGGAAAAAGTAAATTTACTTTTATTATCGGTGGGTCGTTAGGGCTGAGTGAGGAGGTCTTAAAGAGGTCGAATGCACAGTTATCGTTTTCAAAGATGACGTTTCCCCATCAGCTGATGCGATTGATTTTGGTAGAGCAGGTGTATCGGGCGTTTAGGATCAATCGTGGAGAACCGTACCACAAGTGATGGTAAAGCATAAAATATTATTTAGAGTCGATAAACAGACTTTAGACAAACTGTAAATCTAAAATCGTTATAATATCTTTTTGGTCCTCAACTAGAAGAAGTGTTAAGATTAGAAAAAATATATGAATTATAAATTAACACAATTTCAAAATTGCTCCTATACGCCATTGATTCCATTGGTTCTTCTTCTCTGCTCTGCCAGGAACTACACAATAATCGTTTACAACAGTTTCTTCCCCACCCCCAATATATTGCAAAGGTAATTTACTTTGATTTTCATAAACATAGCTAGCAATAAACCTTCTAGCGCTCTGAATGCCTTTTAGTTCTGAGGATAATAGCTCTTGACTTTCCAAGTAGACTTTTTCAACTCGATAGGGCTTAACCTCTTTACTGCCTGTAATTTTAAAGTACAACTCATTATCTTTGTTCACATGCCCAATAATTCCTTTTGGCATCCCAGAAGATTGACGTTTAGACTGAAATTTTGTTTTAAGTTCCATGAATTGTTGAATGAGATAATTTAATATAGTATCTTGTGTATCTAACTTATGGAGTGCATTAAAAACTATATCCCAATTCAATCGAATAACTTCTATATTTGGATAATGTAACAATCGTTTATGTGCATTTATTTGCCCTTCATTTAGGCTTCCTCTTATCTTGAATTCGAATAATAAATTAAAGTTTTTTCCACAGACCCAAGCATCGGGTATCGAACCACTGTTGTCTACAAGAGGATTATGGGGAAGGGCTTTTTTATATGGAGCAATCCCAATAATATACTCCACACCCTTTATATTTTGAGGACAATGTTTTGTTCTTGTTTTAGTTATTAATACAGTAAAATTCATCATCTGTGCTTGTGATGGGATAAGGTTATGTAAGAAATTAGGGAGTATTTTACAATTATCATACGTTAATATGTACATTAGAATATAAGTATAATGGTCTTCTTCTTGCCTTTGATATTCAAATAGGTTCAAGTTCCTCTTCCTTTCTAAATCAAGTATTTTGGCTATTGATTAATTCTTGTGCTAGTATTTCCATAGCTTTTTCTCTTAAGGAAAAAATAGTCCTGTTATTAGTTGAAATAAACACTTTTAATGCCTCGATTTCCATATTGTTTTCAAAGAATTTTCTTGCTTTTGCAGTTCGAGATTGTTTGGATTTTAAGGTGAATTCTTCATTTATCAAAAATGCTACTTCTGAATTTGTTGCTTTGTGTATATTCATTCTTTTAAAGCTATAAAAGTTCGAAACAAAAACTCCCTTTCCGATAGCATTCAAATGTAAAGTTAACTGTTCTTCGGTCATATTCTAACCTCCTAGTGACTGATATTAGTAGAATAGCATACAAATATGCAGCAGTGTTTTAGCAGTTTTATTGCTTAAAAACTATTGGTTGATATCCTAAACAGTCTTGTCGATTAATGGGCAACTTTGGACGATTGAACAGATACTTAAAAAATATATGCAAGAAATGGGGTATGATGCTAGAACGCGATATGACGAATTGGATAACGGAATTATTGAGGGAAACTTAGTGAGTAGGTTGGAAGAAAAATTAATTAAAGAAAAGGTGAAAGAAGAAGTTGAAATTATAAACGATGCGCTTGAACAATTTGTCTGGATGGTAGAGACGGGAGGATACAATTATTTTTCTTATACGAAATTCGAACCCTATCACGAGTTCACAAAAGAAGAATTAAAGTTACATTAAAGTGATGTTCAAACTTGTAAAGAATTGTTAGCAAAACCTCATTTGGAGAATAGTAAATCAGAATGGAAGTTTGTAAGGAAGATTTTAGAGCATAGGGGATTAAGGATTTCACTATGGGAGCAAAGTATTGGTCACCCAGAAGACTTGATTTTATTAAAAGATTTTAGTTTATGAAGGAAAAGGTTTATTAAAAACATTATAAAAAAGGTAGATTGGTATATCTTTTGGAGTGAAAATTATAAATACTGGTAAAACGCAGCAGCCCCAAAAACAGGTAAGACAACAATATTAAAAAAGGAGCAGGTTCTATTTCCTTGCTCCACCCTTTTCCATATCAGGTCTACCTCTAAGCTTCTTACTAAACCTTATCTTATGAAAGATATTTAGCTTTGCTTCCCCGTGATAATTTAATTTTTGTATATCCTTTTACTTAATAGAAGGGATTTATAAACCACTGTAAGGTAGTTATTTGATTTGTGAGCAAAATACTAGGTATTCCTGCATAATGTATTGTTTAAATTGAGGCCTCGGTCCTGGCGTTCTGTCATTTTCTTTAATTTATCCATAATCTCTCTTATTTCTCTTTTACTTAACGGCAATTCGGGATGTCTACTCCCAAGTCTTAACTTAGTGCTTTTTTTTGACTCTGGACATACTTTTGACCAAGGAATACGTAATCTTCCTACGTCATGCCAATAATCAGCTACAATATATCTTTTTTGTAAAGGAAAATCGTTCTTCTTTTTACATTCTTGTTTAAACAAGCATTGTAAAATTGTCCTATCTTGACAGTTAAAAATTCGTCTGCATTTCCAATTATTAACTTCATGGTCATCTTCAGGAGCTTGGACATAAGTAGTATTATTATATTGAATAGTTGTTAAGATGCTCGGATAATTCCCTGTGACAATTTTAATGCGTTCTATTTCCTCCTTAACCTTAACGGAAGTATTACTTTTCCTTTTTAGTGCTATATCTTCGTTTGGGTTTAAAATTACTTTTGATTCTCTTATTAATGAGTTTTTACGCTCGGGAAACTGTGCAAGAGCCCCCCAACTCGGGATGCCTGATCGTTATCATCACGGATTGATCCGTTCCAATAGCCGCCGACAGAAATATGGAGATAATCCAGGTCCTGGTCCACTAGTTGCAATGTATCTTCCAAGGTGATGCCAGGATTATCTCTTTCTTCAGGCGATAAACGATAGCCGATGATAAAAGATTTTGTTGCATGGTCTGAAACTGCTTTTTTAGCAGCGTCAACTACAGCAAGCGGGAAGGACATACGTTTTTCCAGAGTTCCACCCCCTTTTTGCTAATAATATTCTTCCCTACGGACACGATAAGACAAACGAAACTTTATAGATTGGTGGCCGGGAGAGTGAAGGTATTATCTATGATTCAGCCTTGGGCAAGTCTTTTTGTCCTTCGAGAGAATGAATTTGAAACAAGGTCATGGAAAACAAATTATCGCGGGCCGCTGGCCATTCATACAAGTAAAAAAATAGATAAGGCTGTCTGCAGGCATGTGGCCATCCGTTCGCTGCTCGGTAAGCATGGATATACAGAAGAGACCCTTCCAACCGGAATGATCATTGCTGTAGGCCGGCTTGAAAATTGTCTGAAGATAACTGAGAAAAATCAGACATCAGCAGTCCTGGAAAATGGACAAATCGTATCAGGAAATGATTATTTTTTGGGAGACTTTAATGTGGGAGGATATGCTTGGGAGGTTCAAGACATGAGGATCTTGAATGAACGTATCCCAGCAAAAGGCCAGCTTGGGTTATGGGAAACTGATTTATTATGAAAGGTGATGGAGGTAAGCAGTATTTCACTTGTACATAGGAATAACGGATTAATTTTTATACTGAGGTGACTTTAATCGAGAGGGAGATTTAGTGATCTTTGGATTTTACAAAGGCTTTCCGCCGAGTGAACCGAGAAAGTTCGTGGGAGGCATAAATTTTAATAACGTCCTTATTTTTATATTTTATTAAGGCACAGATTTGGTCGCCGCTTATGAGGTTTTATCAATGTGTATCAAGTCCTTTACTAATTTAAGCCTAACTAAAAAAAGTTAAGAGTTAAACAGTTAAAAGCTTACATAATTGAAGCGGATTAGAGATTAAAAAGGGTATAATTTTTTACACGATGCTGGGAGGGACATAAACTCCACTGCCACCTTAAAAACTTTATAAAAGAAAGACAAATTACTCATTATTAAGGGGGATGAAAATGGAGCATATTGTAATTACTGCTGTATTAAAACCAAAAGAAGGCCTGCAGGGGCAACTATTATCAGAACTCAAAAAGGTACAAGCGGCATCAAGGAAAGAGGCAGGTTGTATAAAGTATGACTTGCACCAATCTGAAGACCAAACTTCCGTTTTATATGAAGTGTGGAAGGATGAGGAAGCGCTGGAATACCATATTCAGTCGGCTCATTATCACGAATATAGGAACAATATTGCAGACCTTGTATCAAATAGAGAAGTGTATAAGCTAAAAATAATGGAATAAGTTCAAAGATGGAGTGGCGGAACCGTCGAAAAAACCTGTTATTTGCAGGTTTTTTAGTGGTCTTTTTTAAGATGGGAGCTTTTCGCCGTATCTCCTTCGAAACAAATCATTTGATTTGGAAGGACCAGATGGCTAATATATTAATATCGGGAATTACCGATTTGGCATGATGCTTTCAGATCATCTATCCAGCTTCCATTGGGATAGTGATAATTGATATAGAAAGAGGCAAATGACATTGAAGCAGGAATTGGAACGCTTAAATGATGAACAAGCCGTTGAAATTTTTAAGGCATTGTCGAACCAGACGAGGGTGAGCATTCTTCAAATGTTAAAAGATCCCGACAGTCATTTTTCACCGCAAGCCCATATTATTGCTGATGAAGGATTTGAAGGCGGGGTTTGCGTAGGGGATATCCGAAGCAAGGCGGGGATATCACAATCCACTACTTCACAGTATTTATCAATTCTGCTGCAAAGCGGACTTGTTGAAATAAAGCGAATCGGACAATGGACGTATTATCGCCGTAATGAGGAGACGATTAAAAAGTTCGAAAAATACATTGGTACAAAAATTTAAGGAGAATTAAAGTGAGTTTATTACAGCATCGAGCATATAACAGGTTGTACCAAAAGGGTAAAATGACGCTTGGTTTTGCGATTCCGACGGCAAAGATGTCCAAATATCCGATAATGGAAAATCAGCTGTCGCTTGCCCGCAAAATTGAAGACCATGGTTTCGCGGCATTGTGGCTTCGGGACGTTACGATTCAGAATTTGAATATTGATGATAATGGTCAAATGTATGATGTATGGATTTATTTGACCTATCTTGCGGCCCATACCAAGGATATTGCACTTGGGACGGCTAGTGTGGTCCTCCCTCTGCGCCATCCTGTCAGAGTTGCAAAGGAAGCATCATCTATTGACCAGTTGTTTCCCGAACGGCTGATCATGGGAGTGGCTTCAGGAGACCGGGATAAAGATTTCACAGCTTTGGGAATATCCAAGCTCGAAAGTGGAGGGCTGTTTAAAAAGAATTATGCATTCCTTGAACGGCTGTTAAAGGAGGACAGTCCGACAATCAACAGCGATTTAGGCGTCATCGATGGAACGGATATGAGAATGATCCCCAAGCCTTTTTCCTCGATTCCGACCATGGTGACAGGATTCAGCAATCAATCGATTGAATGGATCGCCCAGAATGGGGACGGCTGGATCCATTACCCGAGGGCTATCCCACAACAAACTCAATTGATTAACGAGTATCGCGAGTTGTCGGAAATTCACGCCCCAGGAGTGTTTAAACCTTTCACTCAGACTTTATTTATTGATTTATCGGAAAATCCCGATGCGTTACCTGTTCCGATTCCTTTAGGATTTCGTGTAGGACGCAAACAGTTATTAGAAATTTTATATCAATTTCAATCCATTGGTGTCAATCACCTGGCTTTTGTTTTGTATTTTTCAAAGCGCCCTCCCGAGGAAGTCATACAGGAGCTTGGAGAGTTTGTGTTGCCTTACTTTCCGACTCATGAAATTCCAGTAGGAGATTAGTTTTTAATAAAATTGGATAAGGGAAGAAGATGAACTTATGTCTAAACATGCAATTAAACTAAACGAAATTCCATTCTCAGTGCTGGATCTTGCACCGATAACAGCCAGAAGTACTCCTGCAGATTCTTTCCGCCACACATTGGAACTCGCACAGCATGCTGAAAAACTTGGTTACAACCGTTTTTGGCTTGCTGAACATCATAATATGCCGTTCATCGCCAGTTCCGCCACTTCGGTGGTGATGTCCCATGTGGCAGCCGGTACATCAAAAATCCGGATTGGTTCAGGAGGAATCATGCTGCCGAATCACGCTCCGCTCGTCATCGCTGAGCAGTTTGGCACTCTTGAATCCTTATATCCTGGGCGAATTGACCTTGGTCTGGGGCGGGCACCCGGTACAGATCAGGGGACTGCTCGTGCATTGAGACGCGACTTGGGAAGTACCGGAGATGACTTTCCTGAGCAATTAGCGGAACTCCGCGGTTACTTTGATCCATCCTTGGCACAAGGAAACCTAATAAAAGCGATTCCAGGTGAAGGTTTGAATATT
>NZ_KV917368.1:5128423-5157583 GCF_002019605.1 Alkalihalobacterium alkalinitrilicum
TTGGCTGAGAGCTCATTGGTTTGTAGGAAGGTTGTGCATACTTCGATTGGATTCCGAGCTCTTTCATCAACCTTCCTATGCGACGTCTGGAAACCTTGTGACCCGCTTTTAAAAGCTCTCGTTTTATTTTACGAGTTCCATATACTTTACGGTTTTCATTAAAGATTTTTAGTATTTTTTCTTTTAATTCTTGTTCTTCTGTAGCCTTTTCCTTTTCTTTTTGAGCAGCTACTTCTGTTTCATAATAAAAGGTGCTTCGAGCTATTTGTAGGACTTTGCACATTGCTGATACCGAATAGAAGTGCCGATTTTTCTCAATGACTTCTATTTTCGCCCCATGATCAGCGCGGCTTGCTTTAAAATATCGACTTCCATTTCTAGCTGTTTATTTCTTTTTCTTAACTCAATCAATTCTTGTTCCTCTGGACTTCGATTGTCTTTCTCTTTGAAGGAACCAGACTGTTGAAACTGAGTAATCCACCTGTCTAAAGCAGACGGAGTTAATTCATATTCACGGACAATATCTTGACGACTTTTTCCACCTTCATATAAAGCAACCACTTGCTTCTTGAATTCTGTGGTAAACGTTCTTCTTTTTTTGGACATAGTAGATTCGCTCCTCACTCGTTATATGTTATTCTACTAGACCTTATTTTTATTGTCCAACTAAGTGTAGCCTATCCATTTATGTAAAAGTCTATAAAGTAGAACAGAAAAAGGGTAGTAGAGTTGATTTGTAGAATTATCAGTAAGATAAAAAGTCCACTCAAAAAGAGAGGACAAAAAAACAGTTGAAATTTTCTAACTTTTGCAATATATTTTTGTAAAGGAGTGAGAAATTTGCCGACTGAACAGAAAGTGAATGAATTAGTATCTTATTTTGAAAGTGAGTTACAAAGAGAATTATTAGAAAAAGAAATTGAATTCTTACAATGGCTTCAAGAAAAGATTGATAATAGTAAATAATTATTTAGTATATGTAATTTCTCTTTTTAATATTTCTTTCTTCAATAGTTCAATGAAATCTTTAGATAGTTTACAGTTAATTGCTTTGTTATAGGCTTCCAATAAATCATCATCGCTTAACATTCCTAACATAAAAAATCCTCCCTTGAATACGTATCCAAGAAATAATATTAAAGGCTAGAAGAATTTAAATCAATAATTTTTTGAATGTTTGTTCAATTGAAATCGTTTTGTAATATTAGTAGCTTCTCACATCGCCCTAGTTCAGCCATAATAATAACCTCTTTCGTACGGAACGTTCGTTCTTAAATTAATATATATATGAGAAATGATAAAAATGCAAATTATTTTTAGTTGTAAAGTGGGTACCAATTAAAGGGAAGGACTATCATCTAAAAAGAACGGAGGTCGGCGGTTCGATCCCGTCACGGGTCACCATACATATGATTGTTGAACCCATGCGTAGCAAGGGGTTTTGTTGTTTTATACAAACTTCTAGTTTTTCTAAAATGAGATACAAAAGACGATTTGCAATCATTTTGCAAACCTTTAGTAGAGTAAAGTGAAAATTAATAAAAGAGGAATTCATTATATTTAGTAGTAACGATAATGTGATAAAAATTAAAAACTGAACTCACTAATAATTTTAATAAAATATAACACTAGTGTTGCATAAAACTGCATTCTATAAGTTAGAATATTCTGTATTTTGCACTTCGTGGCAAATGAGCTAAAAAGACAACACCAAGCGAAAGGTGGTACTGTCCATTTGGTAAAATTATACATTTAGTTCTTAAGTGACGGTCAGCTAGTAAAGTTCTTACGGAATCCCTTTGGGACTAATATAACTGAACCATACATGGACTGGCCGCCATAAAGTTCTCTTCAACCATCGAGTGATCTGTAAAAGTGTTTGCTTACTTTTGATTTCTAGTTGGATAAGTACACTAAGGCAGTACGTAATCAGTCCTAAAAACAGTTGATTGTGAACTGCTTCTTCACTATAACCAAAAAAAGTTTTAATTTTTACGTGCTGTTTTAACCATTTGAAAAAGAGCTCAATTGCCCACCTTGAACGGTATAGATCTCCAATTTCTTCAGCTGTTAAATCGAAGCGATTGGTAATCAAGCGTAGTAATTGTCCTTTTGAATCAACGGTTTCAATAATACGAAACACATTTTCACATCGCTTTTGTGTTGTGCCGATATAGGCCATTTTGTCTGATGTTACTGGGCTACCTTCTGGAATGTTAAACGTTTCAATCTCTCGAATAACTGCGTTTTTCTTTAGTCTGGATAGGAAAAAGATACCATCATCTGTATAACGATCAAATCGTTCATAATCAACATACCCGCGGTCAAACACGTACATGGCGTCTTTATCATCAACGAGTATTTCAAGTTGGTTTCGGTCGTGTTCCGAAGCATCTGTGATAATGGCTTTTTCTGGGTATGCCAATTCCTGATCCACGTAAACTAACCTAAGGTGAAGTTTTACGCCAGCTTTAGTCTTTCGAAATTTGGCCCACTGACAACGAGTAAGATTGAGTGGCATCGTACTAGAGTCAATGATTTTAATCGGTCGGATGGCTTTTCGTTTTTCTGTCTTGAGGTGAATCAGACGTACAAGTTCAAGAAAGATAGTTGATAAAAACTCAGGGTCTATCGCTCTATTCTTACGAGAAAGCTGAGAGACACTGATTGATTTAAATCCAAGTTCTTTCTGTAACTTCTCATCAGCCAGTGCTGTATTAAGATCATGGAGACTTTCCATTTGATTTAAGTGAGCATAAAGAAAAAGCTTAGTAAAAGAGAGTGTTTTTAGCTTCTTTGTGTACTTATCAAGTTGATACTTTTCAACTTGTTCATCAAAAAGTTTTATATTTATGGGCGCAACCCATTTACCAAATGAAGATAATCGTGTATTCTTGTCCATAGCTGATATCCTTTACTTTTGGATTTGGACAGGAACCACCTGTACTTCCATTGTAAAGGATTTTTTTGTATCCAAATCAATCAATAATTGAAGATTTATAGTATTTTAAATATTTCGTTCCTTTTAATGCAACACTAGTGAAAATATAATTAACATAAAAAAAAACGCATGGATATGTATTATAATCCACGCGGTTAAATTTAGATTGTTTTCTTTAAGTAATGCTACACTTACTTGAAGTACATTCTTTCAGAAAGGCTTCCCGTTGATAAAAAATATATACTTACAAATAAAACGGATCCTACGAGTTGCTATAATTTCAGCTCCTCTTGTAAGGAATTAATTCCCATATATCGAAACACAATTCCTAAGAGATTAAGAGCCTGGTTTTATGATAAGTTTGCGTGAATTTCATAAATTCACATACTCTCGATCCAAGAGCTTAGCTTACTAATCGCTCATGTTCAGGTTTTCTATACATACTGATTTTCCATATACCAAATGTTACACCTAGAAGAATAAAGAAGATACTTACCCATTCCAAAATAGAAGGAAAAGTGGCATGATAAACATATGAATAAAGTAACCCAAACATTGTCTCAAAAACAATCATCATACCAGCCATGGAAACGGTTAATCGAATAGAAGCTTGATTCCATGCCCATGTTGCCACCCACGAACTAATAATCCCCAAAACAATAATCCCAATCAAATAATGCATAAAGTAATCCTGAACTAAAAGTGTACTCAGTATTTGTTGATTTGTTAGCCTACTAATAAGCAGAAAGATTATAACTAATGTTAGCGTTTGGACACCAACGATTGTGGAAAAAAGACCTGGAGAAACCTCAGATTCTTTTTTGAGAAAATTAGCATTTGATATTCCATACCATGTCCACAAGGCAAGAGCAACGAAACAACATAGGAAGCCAAACAAAAGACTACTTTTTGATACAGTTATACTACTAACCTCTCCTTGCCCACTGCTATACAATAGAAAGATACCCATTAATATTGAACATGCAGAAATTAATAAAATTTTAAAAGGAAATTCTTTATTTAGTAGATTCCCAACAAAACTGATAACTATAGGTAGAGTTCCAATTATTAACGTGGTAACGGTTGCTCCTGCATACTTGATTCCTAATACTAAAAAAAAGAAGAATCCGATATTTCCAGTAAAAGCATAAAGCAGTGCTCTAGACCATACTCTTGATGGAATATGTAATGGATTTTTTTTGTACATCATGAATATAAGAAGAGAAGATAAGCCATACATAAAGTAGCGCCCCAAAGTAATTTCCAATGCTGAAAAAGTGGAAAGTATATTCGGAATAAGAAATGCTAATCCCCAAGCTGCCCCTGCAACAATTCCAAATATTACACCCAGAAAGGATAAACGGTTATCATTCATTTTTGTTTACCCTCCCCAAAAAATGAATGATGTGATTGATTTTGGGGGGAGAAAGTAAATCCCTCCACACCGTCTTCGATAACACCCATAGCAAATTCACAGTGAACATGATTTGAGAAGGCATGGTGAATATAGGTACCATGCAAACAATCCATCGATTTTAAGTGTTTACTTTTCCAAAAAGTAACTTTTTCTGTTTGCTTGTTAAGAATCAAAATAAAATGCCTCCATTCCTCTGCAAAACTTCATTTCGTAAATTACCTGTTTTTTTCTGTAATTAATTGAATTAATGATTAATATTAAAACTATATCAAATAAATTGTATAGTTGTTCTAAATATGAAAGATTGTACATTATTATTTTCTTCAAAGTTGAGAACTCATTTGAGTACCCATTACATCAAGATAGTTTCTTAACTCTCCTTGTGTAGCTTTTTCAATTGGTGGTTTTGTTAGGGTATATAATTCCCTTTTCTATATTTTGTAATAAATTAAAAAACAATCTATAAACAAACTCATATATTCATCTTATTTTCAACATACCCTTAAAAAGCATAAAGTTCCCAACAAAAGGATAAAGTTGTAAAATAGAGGGATAGATGTAACTGTGAGGTGCTTGAATGTGACACAAAATGGAACGGAACAGAAAGCAAGAAACTTCTTTGAATACCTGCTTGCGTTGAATAGTTTAGTAGGGAAAGTAACAAGAGACTATAAAGAGTTTGAAAAAAATTGGCCAACAGAAGAATTTAAAAGTTTACCTGGTTGTTATTTATTTGATCAATGCCAGGATGAGGATGCATTTCTCGAAATTCATCGTCCTGAAATTACGCGAGATGATGAAACTCCTCCCGAGCCCGATCCGATATTAAGTGGCTGGATCGACTTTAATTATCGAAATGAACGAAGCAGTGTAACGCGTATAGATGAGAGAACGGTTCTTGACGAAAATGAGAATGAGATGACGATAGATTTTTCAGAGGATCCTAAAAGGGTGACAACTTTTCAAAGTTGGGAAAATGAATGGAATAATTGGGCCGAGCGATTACGTGAAAAGAAAAAAGTGAATGATCTTTATGTTCAGTACTTTGATCTCATTCAACAACTAGAAAAAGAAGGAGAAACGTTGGAATTTATCTTCGCTAGGGGGCTCTTTTGTTGGAAGCATCCGGATGAAAAGGTGGGAACGATCCGTTACCCATTACTGACAACAAAATTGGAGTTAGAACTGGATGCAGAAAAAGGAATTATTTCTATAAAACAAGTACAAGTGTCTACGAATGTTGAACGCGAAATGTTCTCTGGTGTCCGGATCAATAACATAGAAAAAATTAATGAGTTAAATAAAAGTATTCAAACAACCTCGATCATAGATAATCTTGATACTTTTTTTACCCAGTACATACATTTGTTTGACCCGAACGGAAAATTTATTGAGGACCACTCTAAAATAGAAGTAACTCAACATCCAGCGATTTATGATGAAAGCTTCTTTTCATTAAGAAGAAAAAGTGTTCGAGTTTTACGGGATGATTTAGAAAAAATAATTAAAGGAATTGTAGACGGTGATCTTGAGGTGACTCCTGCGCTAGAAGCAATCGTGGGTGAACAATCAGAAGCAGTTGAGGGGGAACCTTCTGAAGTACATAATGGAAGGCTAGACTTCTCAACAAATGATCTGTATTTCCCGTTGGAGTCTAATGAGCAGCAAAAAGAAATAGTTAATCGAATCGAGCACAATTATGGGGTATCGGTTCAGGGACCGCCGGGAACGGGGAAAACCCATACTATAGCTAATTTAGTGTCTCATTTCCTTGCTCAAGGTAAAAAGATCTTAATTACGAGCCAGAAAGAAAGTCCATTAAAAGTCCTAAAAGCGAAAATTCCAAAGGATATTAGGGATTTATGTGTACCTGTCCTAGGTGGGGGGCGCGAATCTCTTCAGGAAATTGAGCAATCGATTCGTTCTTTAAGTGAAAAGTTAGGAGAACTAGATGCTCAAAAGCTTACAAATGAAATTGCGAGAAATAAAGAGCTGCTTGACCAAAGTAAGCGAAATGAAGCTCGTTTAAAAAATGATTTACGGACCTATGCCGAGAATGAAGGAACACCTCTAGATTATAAAGGTGAGAAACTTTTCAAATATGATGTAGCAAAGCGCTTGGCTGACTCAACGATTAGTTATGCGTGGTTACATGATGAGGTAGAAATGAATTTGAGTTTCCCGATCTCATCTCCTGAGTTTAGAGAATTATGGGATATAAAAGGGAAGCTGCAAAAAGAGGACTTAGCCTTATTTAAAGAAAATTTACCAAAAGTGGAAAAGGATATTCGCAGTGCTATTTCTTTCACAGATTTAATTAATAAAGGGAAAGAGCTTGAGAATTCGGTTGAACAAACAAAACATATTCAACAGAAATACAATATTCCTCTAGAAGAAGAAATCATTAAAAGTTTACTAACACACGTTCAAGGAATTTACCAAAATGCTGGTATTCTCTCAAGTAGCGAGTACAAATTAATTTTAGATGATTGCATGGCCGGTGGTAAACGAGAGGAACGCTGGAGAACGTTGCTTTCTGAGTTAAAGACGAAAAATGAAGAGCTGTTTGAGCTCTATCATTCACTCGTTACTCATAAAATTAATCTTCCTAATAAAGGGCGACAGGAACTGGTAGAAGATATTTCAATTGCTAAGGAGCGGTTAAAATCAGGGAAGAAACCAAGTGGACTCTTTTTTATGTTCAAAGGAAAACAAACCAAATATTTATTTGAATCGAGTATCCTTAATGGAGAGTCGATCCGAACGGTTGAGGACATCGAAATACTTGAACTGTCTTTAAGTTACCAACAAAAACGAGATGAGGCAGCGAGAGTTTTTAATGGAAATATGACTGATGTTGGACTGGAGACGATTGAACTCGAAGATGAGAGGTTCCCGCACGCTTTAGATCAGAAGCTTCAACAGTTAGATATCCTATTAAAAGTAGTAGATGCTATACAAGCCTTTAAGAAAGAAATCAATCCTTACACAATGTCTCAACTCGATGTATTTTCAGCTGAAATGTATAAGCAGTTAGCGGGTGAATTAGAAGTCGTTTTACAATATGTAGAATATGAGAAATGGCTAAAGGAGTTTAATGAAGAAGGAGCACAACTTACAAAGGAAGCAAATCAAGAAGGTGCTCATCCGATATGGAAGGACTTTATTACTGCGTTTCAGGCCAAGGATGATGTCTTATGGAAAGAACGATTAGAAAAACTTGGCCATTTAGAAACACTGCAAATAGATGTAAAACGGTTCTATGAGGTTTTACATGTCCTAGCAAGTTCATTACCTTTAACAGGAAAATCGATTGAAATGTCAGTAGGGCAAACCATTCCTTTTCCTGAACAGTACGAAGAAGCTTTTGAATTGAAGAAACTTCATACTTGGTTGGATGAAACTAAAGACATGAATGTCGGCCTAATTAAAAATCAAATCGAAGAAGAACATAAAGAACAGAAAAGACTGATTCAAGACATAGTGAGTCAATCGACTTGGAAAAATCAAATCGAACGAATAACAGAAAGTGAGAAACGTTCACTCTCCGCTTGGAAAACATATATTAAACGATTTGGAAAAGGAACAGGGAAATACGCCCATCAACATCTAAAAGATGCACGGAATGAGATGAAAACAGCCCAATCGGCTATTCCTGTTTGGATCATGCCTGTAAACCAAGTGTTAGAAAACTTCCCTGTCACCAATGACAAATTTGATATCATCATCTTTGATGAAAGCAGTCAATGTGATCTGTTTTCAATTAACGTTTTGATGCGCGGTAAAAAAGTAATCGTTGTAGGGGATGATGAACAAATCAGTCCTACTGATATCGGGACAAAGCTAGATGATGTCCATGAATTGGTGAGAAGGTATCTTAATGGCATCCCGAACGGAAATCTATTTGACGGCAATATTTCACTTTATGAAATTGCTGAACAAATTTTCCCTAAAGAAGGAAAGCTCATGTTAAGAGAACATTTCCGGTGTGTTCCTGAGATCATTCAATTTTCAAATGACCTAAGCTATGGTGGTGAAATGATCCCGCTTCGCCTTCCGTTAGAAGAAGAAAAGATTGATCCACCAGTTATGGCCATTAAAGTGAATGATGGTTACAATGATGAAAAAGATAAGGATATTAACGTTCCAGAAATAGACGCTATAGTTGCAGATATGAAAGAGATAGTTAAAGATCCTAAGTATAAAGGGCAAACATTTGGGGTTATTGCCCTTCAAGGCCAAAAGCAAGCGAAACTGCTGGAGTCTAGAATACGAGAAGCACTTGGTGAAAAAGAGTATGTCGAACGTAAAATTATTTGTGGTAACTCATATACTCTTCAAGGAGATGAACGCGACATTATCTTTTTATCGATGATCGTTGCTCCTGGACGACGTTTCATGGCACTGACAAAAACAAGTGATAAACAACGATTTAATGTCGCAGCTAGCCGTGCAAAAAATCAAATAAGATTGTATCACTCAATAGATTTGGAAGATTTAAATCCTGATGATTTGAGATACAGACTATTAAGTTACTGTAAAACCCCAAATCGTACGAATGAACAATTTGAAGACCTTGAGGATAAGTGCGATTCGCCATTTGAAAAAGACGTATTGCGAATGATCTTAGCCCGAGGCTACAAAGTAACTCCACAAGTAGTGGTTGGAAGATATCGGATAGATTTTGTCATCGAGGGAATCCGTGATCGTCTTGCTGTAGAGTGTGACGGTGAGAGATGGCATGGACCTGAAAAGTTTGAAGAAGATATGCAACGACAAGAATCTCTTGAACGTTCAGGATGGAAGTTTTGGCGAGTCAGAGGTAGAGAATTTTATTTTAACCGTGAAAAAGCGATGGAGAGTCTGTGGGTGAAGCTAGATGAAATGGGGATCACATCTAATTTGGCACCAGTACCTAATTCTACTGAAACACCATCCAATCAAGTTGAATATGTCATACCGAAGCTTAAAGTAGAAAAAACAAAAGAGGAACTGTCGTGGATCAACAATTATCTAATGGAAAAGGGTCTGGACATTATTGATATGCGTGAGAAAGGCGGAAAACTTTGGGTCAAAGGTGGTCTTGAGCTGACCGACTTATTTAATGATTTAAAGAATGAAGGACTAGACTTTAAGTATACGGAAGCTGGTAGTAAAACAATGAGCCATAAACCTTCATGGTATCTAGCATCGAAAAGTCAAACTTTGTTTTAGGTAAAAAAACGATTCCATCTATTTAATGTGGAATCGTTTTTCTTTTAGCGTTTCTATAGAAAAGATATTATAAAAATAATAGAGCCAAAGAACTTACTTAAGCTCTCATCCTTCCCAAACAAATTCTCCCACGAATGTTCCCTTAATGTTTGAAAGACTCAACCTTCAGAAATGGATGGATGAAGGTTGAGGGCTCTTTTTTAGTACTGTCTACTAGACAAGAGTATGTACTTAATGGTGGTTACCCCCAAATGTTAGAGTTTTTATTATGCAGCTGATTGGTTGGAGTGAGTTCGGTATTCAACTGGACTCATCCCAGCCAATTTTTCTTTTGATCGTTCATGGTTATACCAGTAGATATATTCTTCAATTCGTCTTTTTAATTCTTCATAGCTTACCAATTCTTCCCCATAATACATTTCTTGCTTTAAAATCCCAAAGAAGTTCTCCATCGAAGCGTTGTCTGCGCAGGTTGCTTTACGTGACATGCTTTGAAAAATTTTGTTTTCTTTTAACACCTTTACCCATTTGTTGTGCTGATAATGCCAGCCTTGATCGGAATGGATGGTGGTTCGATAGGTTGCATGACTTTTTATTACTTCTATAGTTTCTTTTAAAGGTTCCATGACAAGATCTAACGTTGGACGTTTCTTGATTCCATACGCAGTAATTTCTCCATTATAAAGGTCAAGAATTGGATTTAAATATAACTTATCATCGCCAAGACACTTGAATTCTGTAATGTCGGTTACTAACTTTTGAAGAGGAATAGGTGTACTAAAACGGCGTGATAATCGATTCTTCGCTACGTTTCCAACGTTCCCCTTATAGGAATTGTATTTACGCGATTTCCGCATAAATTTCACACATTTTAATCCCAATTCTCGCATGATGCGATACACTTTTTTATGGTTGATGGAATGACCTAATTTCTTTAATTCATTAGTGATTCGTTTATAACCATAACGTTCATTAAACTTTTTAAATAGATCTGTAATGATTTCTTTTAAGTTTGCGTCCGAATCTTCTTTGCCAGAATTTTTCACTTGGTAATGGTAAGTTGCTTCTGGGATGCCCACGACAAGGAGAACATCTTTTAATCGGAACCCTTCTTCTTTGAGTTCGAATGCGACCTTTGCTTGTGCTTTTCGTGGAAGGCACTCGGATTTTCCCGAAAAGCTCTCAACTTTTTTAAGTATGCTACTTCTAGCCTTAGTAATTCATTCTCTCGTTCTAATTCTTCTTCACGCGTCAGTTTTTTATTTTCGTTTTTCTTTTTGTTTGGTTTTTTAGACATAGAAGGTCGCCCCTTTGACTTTAGGTTCAGGCCTTCTATTCCTTGTTCATTAAATGTTTTCATCCAGCGGTGAATTAATGAAGGATTGTTCAATCTAAATTGATCAGCAGTTTCCTGATAAGAAGCACCTGTCTCTAGCATAAATTGTATCGTATCTAATTTAAATTGAATAGAATAAGCTTCCTTCACCTTTTTTCGCTTTAATCCCTCAATTCCTTGGGTCTTAAAGGCTCTTACCCAATCTTGTAATGGTGTTTGAGAGGGCATATTGTATTTTTTCGCCAATAATTTATATCCAAGATCTCCATGTAAATACTCAGTAACAAGCTTTATTTTAAATTCCTCACTATATTTAGCCATAAAAACACCCCCAAAAGTTAGTTTTCTACTCTAACTTTTGGGGGTCGGTACCAATCCCGACTCTTTTTATAACTCGACAACCTTAGTAAAAGTAGAATATATATGGTAGAATTTAACTTATCAATATAAGGGGGGAATTTAATGAGTTTAACAAAGTTTAGTATAACGAATTATAAGGTCTTTAAAGAGACTTTTTCTATTGATTTTTCCAAAGACTCAGTTGCTATTTTAACTGGGAGAAATAATACTGGTAAATCAACTGTACTAGAAGCTATTAATTGTTTTTTCAAAAAAGAGGGTAAACCCCAAACTATTCGTATCGATTGTTTTTCTGAAAGTGGGAAGGAAATTATACTAAGTGCTGTATTTGAGTCTGGTGAAGAAACAGTAACTGTTGTTAAGAAATACATAGAAGAGTCTGCACCGAAATTTTATGATGAAAATGATGTTGAAATCAAAGCAAACCACGACTTAAAAGATAAATTAGATGAAATCCTCAACAATAAACCTTTTTACATAACTCCATCTATGTTACCTGATGATATTAATGACTTAATTCAAAATATATATTCAGAGATTATCAAAAGTGATTTGCAGAAGATTGAGAACTTGGCAAATATCTCAGAAGAAGAAAATGAGTTAAAAGAATTAGCAGAGGAGTATGCACAAATAAAAAAAGCATATCCTGAATTTTTAAGGAAGCTTAAATTAAGTACGGACAAACAACTTGAACAAGTAAGTAGTGATGTTTCTAAAGATTTACAAAGTTTATTTTCAAACGAACATTTATCTTTAAATGTAGTTGGTGGAGAAAGTGAAGGTTTTTCATCTAGTGACATATTAAAGACTACAAATTCAAATGTTAACATTGATAGTCAGAACCAATCTGAAATGCCATTAGCAAATCAAGGAACTGGTTTGCAAAGAATGAGTTTAATATATCTTATTCAAAACATGATAGAAAAGAAGCTTATGGGTGAAAGTGATAATAAGTTATTATTGATAGACGAACCAGAAGCTTTCTTACATCCAGAAGCAGTTAGGGCACTTAGTCGTTCTCTATATAAAATTGGGGAAAAAATGCCACTCATGATTTCTACTCACTCACCAATACTTATAGACTTATCTGAAAAACAGCAGGCAACCGTGCCAAGGCTCTCGGAAATTGGGTATTTCTCGCGAATCTCTATATCGCAAGTTAGAAAGATAAGGACTACAATAACAAACATAAGCAAAAACACGAGCCGTCTTTGGCTTGTGTTTTTGCTTATGTTTTGTTCGCAACGGGATCTATGACTATGACATTTAATAAACAGCTTCCATGTTTGTACTTTCTAAAAAGTAATCAGGCTTGACGGCGCTTCGATTGGAGACCTCTTTCAATAAAGTTCGGTATTGCGGTGATGATAGTTTACCTTTAAAGTAGTTTAGCTGAATGTAATCCAACAAATCATTAACATGTGAAGGTTGTTCCTTTTTATACAATATGTAGCAATTTACCAATTGATCCATAGACATAAACAAGTTTCCCCTTTCTGTGATAACGCTTACACGCATTATAGCACGAAGAACGCATATTTTTTATTTTTAGAAAATTAAACTCTTTAGAAAGAAGGCATTACATTTAGGAAATCAAATTAGGAATAAAGAACCATCCGCAATGCACATCTAGCTACTTTAAGTTATTCTTATAACTATAGTTTTCTATATACAGGAAAATAGCACCGTAATTTACGTAAGTAATTGATTAAATTTCAATATATTTAGTTAACTATAAAAAAAATAACTAACTGAAATTTCCGAAAAAATAGTTGACTTCTTTTTATACGTAGAATATTATTTAATAAAGCTACTTAATGTATACACAATACCGAATACATTAATATTGAAACTGGAAGAAAAGTGGTCGTATTTAAAAGTAAAACAGTTTAACAGATTCACTGAGGTACAATTATCATCTTTGCAGAAGGTATACTACTTGATCATCTGCAAATAAAAATAATAATTTTTAAGGGAGTGTTACTTAATGAAGAGTAAAGAAGTAATGGATTTTTTGAAAATTTATAACCGTACCGAGGATGAATTGTTAACACCTCAAGAACTTGAGACAAAAGGAGTATTTTCTGGTGAGGAAGAGTTTATCGAATTTGCCGAAAGAGACTATAATACTGACAAACATTGGGCTTTTGAAATTAAAAAAGAAGAATGTGCATTGATTGTTATTGATCTTCAAGAGGATTTTGTTAATCCATCACACCCTATGTGTGTACCTGAGGCATATCGGATGATTCCACGTGTTAGTAAAGTGGTAAATGCTTGTAGAGATTTGGGGGTTCCAGTTATTTTTACAGCTCATAATATTGCTGAAGATTGTTCTGCTGATTTTTATAAATTTTGGAATCCGATTAAAGATGGCGCAATCAAGGAGGGCTCTCCGGGAGCTGATATTTATTCTGGAATCTATCCACTTCCGACTGAAAGAGTTATTCGCACGAAACATGCATACTGTTCATTTGCAGGAACTGATTTAGATTATGTATTAAGAAACTTAGGTGTTAAGACGCTCATAATTGCTGGAACGTTAACGAATTTCTGCTGTGAATCAACAGCTAGAACTGGTTATTTCTTAAATTATCATATTGTATTTGGAGAAGATATAAATGCTACTGACAGTGCTATTGCACATGATGCAACTTTAAGAACAATGAGAAGAGGGTTTGGGAGAGTATTAAATGCAGAAGACATCATTGAAACATTAAAAGAAGGGGACAAAAAATATAAGGATGCCGTGGAAAAAGAAGCAGCTGCAAAATAAAAAATAAAAAGGGGGTAATAACTGTGTATAAACATAAATTGAAAATTGTGGCTCTCGTTGTGAGTACACTGCTTCTACTTATGCTTGCTGCTTGCGGTTCAGATACTGCTGGAACAGATAGTTCTAGTAATGGAAATGCAGGATCCGATGATTCTATTAAAATAGGAATGGTTTCATTTTTAAGTGGGGCCGGAGCACCTTGGGCAAATAGTTTAGGAAATGCTGGTGAATTAGCTGTTCAAGAAATAAATGAGAACGGCGGTGTAATGGGCAAACCTGTTCAACTTATTATTAATGATTCTAATTCTGACCCCGCTACTGGAAATGTACAAGCTAATTCTTTAATTGAGCGAGATGAAATTGTTGCATTATTTACTGCCGACACGAGTGCTACAAGGAATGCACTATATCCAATCATTAATCAAGCTCAAATTCCATTCTTCTATACGCTAGTATATGAAGGGGAAGAATACTTAAAGTATATGTACGTTAATGGCGCTGTTCCAAAACAAATTATTGAACCTGTTATTCCGTATTTAGTAGAAAATGAAGGAGCAAACAGCTGGTACATAATCGGAAATGACTATGTATTCCCACAAAATACGGCAGAAGCAGCAAAAAGAGAAATTGAAAAACTTGGAGGAACAATTGTAGGAGAAGATTTTGCTCCAATGGGAACTTCTGACTTCTCTTCTATACTAGCAAAAATAGACGCAGCAAAACCAGATTTTATCTTGCAAATTCTTGTCGGTTCGGATGCTGTTTCATTTCTGAATCAGTTTGATGCGCAAGGTCTTCATCAACAAACGAAAATTCTAGGTGTCGCAATCGACGAAAATTCTGTACAAGCTATGGGCTCCAGTGCTAATGGAATCTTTTCTACTGGAGAATACTTCCAAAGTATTGACACACCTGAAAATGTAGCATTCACAAATAACTATAAAGAAGTATTCGGGGAAAATGCTGATCTTCAAAGCTTTATGTCTATAGGAATTTATGAAGCTATTCATATGTGGGCATTAGCTGCAAATAAAGCACAAAGTCTTGACTGGGAGAAAATTGACGAAGTCATTGGTGACATTGTTTTTGAAGGTCCGCGTGGAGCAGTACAATATGAGACTGAAACGAATCACGCAAGTCTTCCGATCTACTTAACTCAAGTAGTAAACGGAGAATTGAAAATAGTGGAAAGTTTTGGAATTGTAGAACCGGTAGAATAATAGTAATTGCCCCCACCCCTATGAAAGAGTGGGGGCATATTTTATTAACTATAACCCATATTAAAAAGGGGAAGTGACAAATGTCTATTCTCGTGCTATTAAATTTCATCAATGACATTGCCTTGTTATTTATCATTGCTTTAGGACTAGCTATTGTTTTTGGTTTAATGGGAGTCGTTAATCTTGCTCACGGAGAGTTTATCATGCTCGGGGCATATACGATGTTTTTTATTACTAGCTTTCAATTATCCCCATGGTTTGGATTGTTATTAGCGCCAATAGTTGTTGGTATTTTTGGCTTAATAACAGAAAAATTATTGGTACGTAAGTTATATGGGAAAATAATGCAATCAATATTAGCTACTTTTGGGTTAAGTATCGTTTTGAGTCAAATTGTAGAATTTATTTTCGGAAAGGGTTATAAGCCTGTTCCGCCTGTTATGACTCATACTGTATTAATACTGGGTACAAATTATCCATCATATCGACTTTTTATTATTTTTATTGCTATTGTTTTATTTTTGCTATTGTTTTTTATCCAACGTAGAACGAATTTGGGTGTGACAATTCGTGCAGTAATTGAAAATCCT
This sequence comes from Alkalihalobacterium alkalinitrilicum, assembly GCF_002019605.1. Classification (NCBI taxonomy): domain Bacteria; kingdom Bacillati; phylum Bacillota; class Bacilli; order Caryophanales; family Bacillaceae; genus Alkalihalobacterium; species Alkalihalobacterium alkalinitrilicum. The sequence continues at coordinate 5,144,278 of NZ_KV917368.1, forward strand.
CAGTTAGCTTCAACACTAGGAATTGATATTAATCGTGTATATCAAGGAACTTTCGTTGTAGGCAGTGCACTAGCCGGTTTAGCAGGGGCATTGTTGGCACCGCTAGTAGTTGTACATGCAAATATGGGGATTGATTATATTATAAGAGCTTTTATGGCAGTACTAGTGGGTGGTAGTTCATTAATAGGATTAGCTGGAAGTTCGAGTTTACTAGGAGGAAGCTCAAGTCTAATGTCCTATTGGACTGATGCGGTATGGGCTAGCATATTAATGATTGCTATTGCTATTTTCTTTATGAAAAGAAAGCAATAACAAACTAAAGGTTCTATATCCGCATTTTCAGGAGGAAATCTAATGAATAATCAATCTATATTAAAAAAAATATCAAATAAACATTTAACGCTCATTATTGTTTTGCTTGGAATTTCACCCTTTATTCTACCAAGATATATGGTTGGAATTCTTACGTTGGCGCTAATATATGCAATTTTAGCCCTTAGTTTAGATTTAGCTTGGGGATACGCTGGGATATTAAGTTTAGGACATGCTACTTTTTTTGGTGTTGGTGCCTATTCCTATAGTTATTTAACGTTGGAAAATACGGGGTCCGCACTTTCTGTATTTATCGGTGTTGTTTGTGGAATAATCTTAGCTTCGATGTTGGCTGGGCTAGTGGGACTAATTGTGTTTTATAAAGAATCTAGTGATTTATTTGTAGGTGTTATCACGTTAGCTATGACTGTTTTGGCTTCGCAGATTGTGTTAAGAATTCCATCGATTACTGGTGGAGCGAACGGATTATCAGGTTTTAGTACTTTTCCATTTTCCGGTCTTACCCAATATTTTGTCATATTAGCCTGTTTAATAATTGTATGCTTGTTTTTATACAAGATTACAACGAGTGACTTTGGCAAACTTATCGTCGCAATTAGGGACAATGAAGAAAGGTCCAATTTTCTAGGATACAATAGTGTTTTTGTGAAATCTGTAGTTTATGCAATTTCTGGAGGTATTGCTGGATTTGCTGGGGTTTTATATGCTCCCGTAAGTGGATTTATTTCCCCTCAATTAATAGGTTTTGCACTATCTACATCTGTTCTAGTTTGGGTAGCAATTGGAGGAAGGGGTTATTTAGTGGGGGCAATTATTGGAGCGCTAATTATAAATATCTTAACCCCTCTGTTTAACTATAGTTATCCAAATCTATGGCAAATTTTTATCGGGCTTATCTTTATTATTGTCGTTGTATTTGCGCCTAATGGATTATATGCTTATTTAATTAGGAAAAAAGGAGATAAATCTCTATATGTAATAGAGACTAATAAACCAGCTGATTCGAATGCTAGAGAATTAGGTCCAATAAAGATTGCTAACTTGGAAGTTAGCTACGGTAGTCTTTCTATATTAAAGGGAGTTGATTTAGAAATTCGTCCTGGCGAGCTTCAGTGTATAATAGGCCCTAATGGAGCAGGAAAATCAACATTAATTAATTCTATAACAGGGAAGGTTCGTTCCTCAAAAGGTTCAATCACTTATCAGGGACATGAACTGACAGGGAAAAAGGCACAAAGTATTGCAAAATTAAAGATTGGTAGGAAATTCCAGTCCACTAATGTTTATGATACTATGTCAGTGGGAGAAAATTTACAACTTGCTATAAAAAAAGGTAGCTTCCCGACGATATGGAAGTCAAATTTACATTTAGAGATTCCTTCATCTGTTGAAGCAATGTTGAAATTTAGCGGATTAGATAAGAAGATAACAGAAATAGCATCTAATCTGTCTCATGGTGAACAGCAATGGTTAGAAATTTGTATGGTTATGGCACTTGAGCCTAATATTCTTTTGCTCGATGAACCGACTGCCGGTTTGACAAAAGAGGAAAGAAATGAAGTTGGGAAATTACTGAAGAAAATGGTGGCAGAGTTAGGTATAGGAATCCTAATTATAGAGCATGATATTGATTTTGTAAAAGAAATTGCTGACCGGATTACTGTATTATATAATGGAAAAATTGCTGCAGATGGAACTGTTGAAGAAATTACAAACAGCAAATTGGTGAAAGACATATATCTTGGGGTGAAAGCTGAATGAATTCTTTAAATATATCTAATCTATCTAGTGGATATAAAAAAACACAAATCATAAGGGATCTACAACTAACGGTTCCTGCAGGGGCCGTTACATGTTTGCTAGGTAGAAATGGGGTAGGCAAAACGACATTGATGAAATCAATAATGGGAATCTTACCTGTATTTTCAGGAACTGTTTCTCTAGACAATGAGCAATTAAGTGGATTGAAGCCTTTTCAAATTGCTCAAAAAGGAATTGCTTATGCACCACAAGATGCAGCAATTTTTCCCCAATTAACTGTTGAACAAAATCTTAGTCTCGTAATAAAAAAAGAGCAATTTAAAGAAAGGCCAGAGATTTTTGATTTTTTCCCGCGATTGGCAGAACGTATGAATCAAAAAGCAGGTACGTTAAGCGGTGGTGAACAAAAGATGCTTTTAGTAGCTAGAGCATTATTATCACAACCAAAATTAATATTATTGGATGAGGTGTCTGAAGGCGTTCAACCATCAATGATTGATAAAATCGGCCATGCATTGAAATGGGTAAATGAAACTTACAACACGACGATACTGCTTGTAGAGCAAAATATCAATTTTTCAATTGGTATTTCTGATTACTTTTCAGTTATGGACAACGGTTCGATTATTGATAGTGGAGAAATTACTGACGATTTCTCGGTGGAAACAATCACAAAACAATTGACTATTTAGTAGATTGATATTCATATCAATGTTTTACTGAAGAGGATGGGACAAAAGGTTGTTTTTTAACCTTTTGTCCCATCCTTTAAGCAATGAGCGTAACCTCCCACCATCTTTTTAAAGCCCGTTGTGAGTGTGTTTCTCACAACGGGCTTGTGGCGCGTGAAGCCACCTGCAAATTTTTTAACTAGTTTTTTCTCAACCTCTATATCTGCACTGTTACTTAATGCTGCTGAGGGTCTTGAGGCGGCGGGACGGTACTCCTGCATCTTAAAAGAAATCACAACAGCTTTACATGGAAGTAAATTTATATGCGCATTTCATAATTAAGAATATTAAGGTTGCTGATGAAGGGGTTTAGGCTAGATAGGGCAGTTGAGGATTGTGATAGAGAGTATGTAACAGCCGTTACAAGCACGGATTAAGGAACATTTTTGATTGTATGTGTGCTCACGTTTATAGTAAAGAAATTAAGGTGAAGAACGGATGCCGACAGTAGCCTCCGTTTAACGATAAAAGTAAGCGTCAAATAATGCACACATTCCAATAGGTTTGAGGGCATGCGAAAGGGTGTCGTAATCAATCGTAAAGAAAAATATGACCTATGGAAAAGACGAATGGAAGACTTCGAAACTAGCGGCGAGACTATACCCGAATGGGTAGCCAAACAAGAAGACATTACGGAGTATCAATTCCATTATTGGCGTAAGAAGTTAAAGACAGAAACAAAGTCTTACTCAAACACCCTGGAAAACAGTGGTTGGACATCTTTAGATGTTCCTGCCTTTACAACCAGGGCAGCTATTGAAATGAGAGGAGAGGATGTTTCAATTTTTGTTCCCGAAGATGTAAGCGAAGAACACCTTTACCGTGTACTCCGTGTGTTGAGAAATGGATGATCAATCAACGCTCCATTGATAAAGTGTACCTTGCAAAAGGAAGTACAGACTTACGAAAATCCATTGATGGCCTTGCGGCTATCGTACAAGAAAGCTTTCAGTTAGATCTCCTTTTCCCCATGTCTGTTTGTTTTCTGTAATAGACAACGAGCCTTCAAGGTTAGATGTGAAAGTGAAGCTCATCCCAGACGTTCGCATTTTACTGATGGTGAAGCCAAATCTCTACTTTTAATCGACAAGATTTCAGGGCCTTCCGCTACTTGATAATTTGAAGATGGGAACCACTCAGAATAAATTCTCCCCCAAGTTTCCTGGAGGGTGTTAGGCAGTTTTGAAGAAATAAAATTATATTTGAATTGTATATCTGAGCTGCTATGGTAGCTCATTTTTCTATTCTTACATACGGGATTTTTCAATAAATACACTTTAAACTAAAGCTTTTTAATTGAAAAAAATCTATCATCTCTATACGATCTTTTACTACGCAGGCCAACGATGCTTGTCATAGAATATCCGAGAAAGGGAGTTGCTTATAAAGTGATCGTCTTTCGTGTTTGACTGATACTGAACCGTATTTATGAGCTTTTTTGGTTGTACTAGGGTTAATATTTATTTAAGATTGTAAAGGCATGTCATTAAAGTATTAAGCAGTTTAATACAAGAACCTAGAACAAATAGGAACGTGATTAATTGTTTGAAAAGGAAGGCGGTGAGTATATGTCACTGTGACAACTCGAATATTGCCGAACTATATTTAAGGTTGAATTCCAAGGATTTTGGGTCTGTGCCCCACTAGAGTAAAGTAATTACCGCAGTGGGGGAGACAGGTCGTGCTTTCGTTCAAGATGGTCACAGTGCCAACACAGGCGTTCACTACTTCTAATTTCCTCTATCTATATCTGGAGGAAGTGTTGATGTGTTCTATACAAAACCTTTTTCAATCTTATCTTTTTATTGTCAATATCCTTATAATTATACTTAATCATGTAAGAAAGATAATGAAAAGAAAGATAAGAATGATGATATAGCAGCGGAAAGATTTCCTTATTTCTTGAACATAGAAGAGTTAATCCAGATGACCACTATAGTGCTGTTGCGACGATTGCTGGGCAACAAAATATTTATCTATCAACAGGGTCGGTCCTTAGAGCAGAATCTGGTAAACCATTAATGACAATTGTCGCTGACACTTGTGGTCGCCATGATACATTAGGCGGGGCGTGTTCAGCCCAAAGTAATACTGTTCGTTATGCACATGACACGCTACCAATGCACAATTGCCGTGATACATTCATGCTGCAAATGGCAAGATTCGATGGCAATTATACGAAGCGTGATTTGGCACCGAACATTAACTTCTTTATGAATGTCCCAGTTACACCAGAGGGCGGCCTCACATTCGCTGACGGAGTATCAGGTCCAAATCGTTACGTCGAAATGAAAGCAGAATGCCACACGACAGCGTTGATTAGTAATTGTCCCCAATTAAACAACCCTTGTAATGCTTACAATCCAACACCCATCCGAGTATTAATCTGGGAAAAGTAATTACTTTTCCCGAGAAGGTTCAAAAAGGGAGGGAGTGCTTTTTGAACCTTCTCCCCAATAAACAAAAAGAGTGGAGGTTTTCATATGTTTAAGAAAGTTTTAATTGCAAACCGCGGTGCAATTGCTGTTCGAATAGAGTGAACATTGAAAAAAATTAGGGATCCAATCAGTTGCTGTTTATACGGAAGCAGACCAAGACAGCCTACATGTCGATTTTGCTGATGAAGCAGTGTTAATCGGTGTGGGTCCAGCAAAAGACAGTTATTTAAATGCTGAGCTTATTTTGGAAACAGCCGTTAAAACGGGAGCTGAAGCGATTCACCCAGGTTACGGATTTTTAAGTGAGAATGCTGATTTCGCTCGTTCCTGTCAAGAAAAGGGCATTGCCTTTATCGGACCAACTGGCGAGCAAATGGAGATGTTCGGGTTGAAGCACTCGGCCCGTGAAATTGCCACTAAAGCTGGTGTTCCCTTGTTACCAGGAACGAATTTATTGACAGAATTAGATGAAGCGTTACTAGAAGCCCAAAAAATTGGCTACCCCGTTATTTTAAAAAGTACAGCAGGCGGTGGCGGAATAGGTATGCGTGTTTGTGAAGACGAGGATGCATTAAGACATGCATATGAAGGGGTTCGCCACCTTGCCAAAACAAACTTTAATAATGGCGGCCTCTTTTTAGAAAAATATATTGCAAGAGCGCGCCATGTGGAAGTACAAATCTTTGGAACAGCTTTAGGGGAAGTCGTTACATTGGGAGAGCGCGATTGCTCGATCCAGCGCCGAAACCAAAAGGTGATTGAGGAAATTCCAGCTCCCAATCTATCAGACGCTGTTCGTGAAAAAATGTTTGCAGCGTCAAAGAGCTTAGCTGAAGAGGTTGGCTACCGAAGTGCGGGCACGGTCGAATTTTTATATGACCCAGAAACAGAGGAATTTTACTTCCTTGAAGTGAATACGAGACTTCAAGTTGAGCATGGCGTCACAGAAGAAATATTAGGCGTGGACCTAGTGGAATAGATGGTCAAAGAAGCGGCAAATGAACTGAAAGATTTACCATCACTTGTTCAAAAGCCAGTAGGCCACAGCATTCAAGCGCGTATTTATGCAGAAGATTGCCTACAAAACTTCCGGCCGAGTGCTGGTCAATTGGACCAAGTTCTTTTATCGAAAAAAGCCCGTGTTGAAACATGGCTACGCGACGGTGTAACAGTGACTTCGCTTTATGATCCGATGCTGGCGAAAATTATCGTTCACGGTGATAACCGTGAAGATGCGATAAACAAGCTTCACCAAGCATTAGAAGAAACACGATTTTACGGGGTCACGACGAACCTGCAATACTTACAAGCGTTATTACTAGACGAAGAGTGTAAAGCAGGTTGTGTCTATACACAAATGCTAAATGGCTTTGAGCCGGCAGAAAATGCAATTGAAGTTTTAGACGGTGGTGTTCAAACGACAGTACAAGATTTCCCTAAGTAGTATGTCACTGTGACTACCCGAATAATGTCGATAAAAATTCTATGAGAACATGCTGCGGGTTAATATCAATATTGTGCAGAGGTACTTGATCATCATGGACCATCACTTCATAGATCTTATGTTCATGAAACCACCATCATGTAGGTACAATGGGACTGAGAGGACGTTATATCCCATTAATAGCGTTAATATGCTAGCTTTATTACTAGATACCTCACAGTCCGTTACTATCAGAGTTGACAGCGTATAACTACTAGTCTTAAAGACGTCATCCGTAAATTATGGTTCTCCTTAGGTTTAAGCCTGTTCTCTGCTCTTATTCTACAACTGTAACAACAGCCCTCTAATTCAACAACCACTGCCCCCACTGAGCTTTTTCAGCAACCATCTTCCGTTTCTCCACCGTCAGCAAATTCGCCACCGTCCCGTAAAAATACGGGATAAACTCAGATTGGATCCGGTTTTGTTTATACCGAAAAACGGTTTGTTTAAAGGCATGGACAATGGTTGGTAGCAACGTATGGATCAAAGCGTCTTGAGCGAATTTTGCGGATCGATAGGCCATTTGGGCTCGGTTCCATAGTCCGCAAATTTCTGTCACACGGTTAAAAAAAGGTTTGACCGTTTGGACGAACAGTGGAGGAATGGAATCTGGTACAAACGTATGGTCTAGTTCGTTCATGTTCTTTTGATCGATCTTTTTTACCTTGTGTTGACGAAGATCTTTATCTTTTAATGTTTTTGTTTCAACTAAATGAGTTTCCTGTCGATTTTTGCATAGGTTTGTCGTTGGTGGGTGAGGGTTTTGGCTGTTTTTGCCTTCCGTCAATTGTTCGTTGTTGGGCGTGTCAAAGCGGTTAAAGATATACACGCTGTGAGCATAGCCACCTGTTTCTCGTACCGTATGGAGTATCGAGATGATCCCTAAAGATTTTGCTTTTCTAAGCATGCGTTCAAAGGTGGAACGTGAAATTCCACCTTGTGTAATTTGGCAGGCTTGTACCAATTTGCAGATGCGGGCGTTACAGACACCGAGCACTTTGACACTAAAGCGAGTCAGGATATCAAAGGCAATTCGCTCTCCTTTTGTAAAATGATGTCCGTGGATGTCTAGTGCTTTTTTATTGGAAACGTTGAATTCCTGTAGATTGGAAAACTGACTGTATCGTATGTACTGTTCAATTCGACCTGATTTCATTGTGAAGATCCCCCTCTTCGTATCGTTCCGTCATTATGTATATATAGAGTTGGAGGGGAAAATGGTGAATCAATTTGAAATTTTTTTGTGACATTTGAATCAGGACGGCTGTTTGTTGTATTGTTAAGAAAATTTTGTTCGTACTGTGCTCTAATAAGTTTCCTTTTTTTACTTGGTGGTTGGATAATAGTAAAGGTGTCGATGTGGCTGGATTTCACGAGGTTGCCTCCTAGGGTAGTTTAGTTTTAATGATTAATAGTGAATAGTTAGATTGATAGGTGACAGGGGTTAAGGGTGAGATAGGTCGGGACTGGGTGTTCTGGGGCACTCTAGTTGTGGACCAGGTAAGGTGTGAAGCGGGTGATGCAGTAGGATGTGCGTTGCAGCTGTCGTTCTAGCGTATGATAGGATACTTGCAGCAGCAGTTCTTTCTCGTCCTTGAAACGGATGTATGTATGAGTTGGAATTTCGGGATGACGTTGGATTGCTTGAATGTGATGATAGAAGAGCCAATGGCATTCGTGGAGTTTCGGAGAGTGAGTGGGGAAGGCGTAGACTTGTTCCTGTGGGAACACAGGAATCGGAGCTTTTGTTGTAATTCCCGTTTTATGAGTCACCGCTGCTCTCCTGCCATCAAAATCGGCACCGCCTTCTAAACAAGCTTCTTTCATGAGTTGAAGTGGTGTCTTTTTTACGTAAAAGCGTTGACCATTTTCCCAGACGGTTGTTTGATAGTCTGTGTGATAGGCAGGGAGGAGGGCAGACGTGTTTCGATTAATAACATAGTGAGGAAGGATGATTTCAATGTTGTTACATTTAGTGATCTTACTTTTTACTATGGAGTATATTTAATCGAGGTAATTAAAATGAAATCATGACCACATTTTGACCACATTTTAATTAAAAACAGCTATTTTTAGTTCAGAATAGAAAATTTACAAAAGTACAAAAAACGTTGATATGTATTCAAATGGGCGACTCTAGATTGACAGGGTGGAGGTCGGCGGTTCGATCCCGTCACGGGTCACCATACATATAATTGTTCAACCCCTTGCGTAGCAAGGGGTTTTGTTGTTTTGTGGATCCACTACTTGACCACAATTTCCTCTTCAAATTCGATTTGACCACATTTAAATATAAATTAAGTAGTACTAATTGGTTGGAGGGGGAGAGATTTTAGTAAAATATTAGGTGCGAGTAGGATCAAAGGTTTAAATTAAGGGTTGGTTAGTCTATACTTATAAAAATAAATAAGGGATGTAACAATTTGTAAAAACCTCTTCCCATTGAAGCGGTTCTTAGTATTAAAGAGTAAATAAGGTATGAGTTAACCAATTTTTCTTAATAAATAATGTATAATATATTTTCTTTATTTTTATTTGAAAATATATTAACTGATGGGAAAGTTAAAATTTAAAATGACTGAATTAGCTAGCAAAGTTAGCCATATAATATAATTTTTTCTTTTATGTTTTGCAAAACAGTTATATGAATAATATTAGTTATCTAAAGATGATGTACTTTCTAAGAATGGAGCTAGTAACCAAGGAATGAAAAGTTCTTCACTATCATTATATAATTTGGTAGTAAGTGTACCAGTATATTTTAAATCAAGAGTTAGTATATTTTGATTGTCTTTATTGACTTGATACAATCTGTAGCTAGGTGTAATAATATTAGTTTCTAAATCTACAGGAGCAACAATATATTTATCTTTAGAAGAGTTTATTACCACAAGGGTTTCATTTATTGAAGTTTCACCTAGTGCGAGATAATGGTTTTCTGTATTCTCTATTATTAAATATTCACTTTTGGTTGCAGCATTGACTAATCCAAAAAAATAACAATTAAAAAATAACAAGCTTATAGATAAAGCAATGATTGTTTTTATCATTTTAAACTTACTTAGTATATAAACAGAAATTATCATAAGAAAGGTAAATCCTAAACCAATAACATAGAGGTCCATCATTATAAAAGTAATAACAATAAATGTTATTATCGTCAAAATTAAAGAGATTATCAACATCATCTTTTCAACTTTTTCGGCATCTTTTTTCTTATTAATCTTGTCTAATTTATCTGTAGTATTACTAATTATTGTTCGAACAATAAGGAATCTAGCCATTGTAATTTTTGTACCAAGAAGGGCAATTGAGAATAAAAAAGGAGCTAGTAGTAGCCCAGCAATTAATATTCCAATTAAAATTAAGACTGATTTTGTTATTTCCATTATACCGATGTCAATAAAAATTGTAGGAACCCGATAATAACTATAAAATGCATAATAATATGTATACGATAATCCGTAGCCTAATGCAGTGAGCGGAGCAAAAATAAATGCAATATCGATTCCGTTTATATCTCTAGACCTAAAATTCTTGAGAAAACCAAGAATAATAATCACCCTCTACTCTAGTATATAATTTTCTCTACCATTCTCTTTTTCATTTATACTATATTATCTATTAGAGATATTATAACATTACTATATTTTACAAGGCGGTAGTTAAAGGAACTATTTATGTAGGGTTAGTTTAATAGCTTTGATTTTTTTATGGGTGGTTTAATTAATAAATTTTACTACTTCTATTATATTATGGATTTTCAACATGCAAAACTTTAAAGTATTGTTCTATCTCTTGCCTTTTTTTCTGAAGGTTTTCACCAAACTTCTTTGCTGAATATGCTTCTACATCTTTTAAATCCAGTTATAGATTACCCAGTAAATCATTTTTATTGCTACTGTTTATTTTATTATGGCGATGATTGGAGTTCATCCGATAGCAACTATAGCTATTTTAATTAAGGTTTTAAGTCCTTTATTCAATATAATAAATCCGCTGAGTCTCGGAATTGTTCTTATAGTATCTGCATTCAACTTCGTCTTCATCCCCTTATGGTATAACGCAACCATAACGTTGTAGTTAAAGTTTTATATTAAGCAAACTTTGTTGATTAATGGTATGATAGAGTTGAAGATTTTTTTGTTCTAAATTAGATAGGAGGCCTATTACATGTCCAAACAAAGTTGTACCAAATGTGGTCATGAGTTTTTACGCAAAGAGGTTGTAGCTTCGATTCGAAAAGGGTATCGACCAATCACTTGTAGTAGTTGCGGCGAGGTACACCTAATAAATGATTTTTCAAAACTAATTATTGCAATGGTAGTGACGTTGCCTATTATCTTTTTACTATTGTTTATCACATCTGTTTTTTCAATGTCTCCATCACAAATTTTGATTACTGGGGTAATCGTTCTTGCGGCTTCTATTTTCTCGGTCCAGTTTATTGCTAAATACGAAACTGAGGAAAATCGCTCAAGTAAAATTTAAATGCTATGTTATGTATTACACAAGTGATGTTTCATCACTTGTGTTTTTAGTTCTGTAGATGCCGCAACTTGGAGAAAGTGTAACAAAAGGTATCGTGGTAAGATGGTATATTACTACAAATGCTACAGGTGTAGAACCACCAGTCGAAAACGATAGTCAAGTAATAGATATTAGAACCAATACAGGAAGTATCTAAGAAAGCAGCACAAAATAGTCGGGCTCCTTCTTCTAATGTAGCCCATGATGGTAAGGAAGGTATAAATCTTACATATTTACCTAATTAGTACCGAGATAGAAAAAAACGTTAAAATATAAGGTTTTCTTGGGAGTAGTTGATACTTGCTGAAATATAACACTATAGATTGACAAGTTGAGTTCGGCGATTCGATTCCCGTCATGGGTCACCATAAATATGAACGTTCAACCCCTTGCTACGCAAGGGGTTTTGTTGTTTTGTTTAGTGAAAGATTGTAATTAAGCTAATGAATAAGAAGAAATAAATGGTCTAGGGAAGTAGTTACGTGGTGGGAGTATTCATTAACAGATAGGCATTTCGTAGTATTAAAAAACATAAGTGCCTATACTTTCCCAGATATTATTGAATACTATGTAGAGGTTAATTAAAACGATAAGAAACATAAAAATATTTAGAAACTTGATTACTAAACTAGCGGATATTAAATAGAATTACGGAGGTAAGATATGATTCACCTATTACAAGCACTTTTAAAAAGGCCAAATCAAGGTGGTTCTTTCGACCAATCCATGCGACAACAGGCTTTCGGACCTGGCCCCCTTAGACAAGGACGTATTAATTCTGGACCAAGGGGCATCGATGGACCAGGAGGGTTTGGACCAAGAGGAATGGATGACCCATGGGGATTTGGGCCAAGAGGCAGGAATGGATTAGGACCATATGGGTTTGGAAGGGGGAACGATAGTCAACAGTTTGGTATGAATGGTTTACAACAAGGTGGTCAGCCCCCACTAAAAGCAGGTGGCTTTCTACAAAAACTTTTATCAGGAAAGAGAAGTCACCTCAATCAGTCTAGGAGTTCGGATTTGGCAGGGCACACTATGCAATCATTTAATAGTTCAATAGGACCTACTGCTCAAACTGGAATCCATGAATTGGTATCTCCAAGCACTCAAGCAAATGGTTCTAAATTTATGGGGGCACTTGATAAAGTGCAAGGTTTTATAAAAATGGCAGAGTCAGCTGCTCCACTGGTTGAGCAATATGGTCCATTAGTTAAAAATATACCCGCACTTATAAGCCTTATAAATAATAATGAAGATGGCGAGGCTAATAAAAATGATGAAATTGAAAAGGTAGACGCCATAAAAGAAAGTAATATAGAGACATCCAAAAAGAAAAAAGCAGGAGATAAAAAACTGAAAAAAGAAAATTATATTGAAAAAGAACCAGTGGTTAAAAAAAGTAAAAAGTATTATAGGAAGACACCTATCGAAGCTAAAAAAATGAATAAAGAACATAAGGTATCTACTCCAAAACTATATGTATAGCATCATTGCTTAAGGTATTGGACCAAAATAGTGATTAGATTTAGAGTTAAATGAAGGTATATTATAAAATACAACAACTAGTTGACACCCATAATATTAATTGATTCATAAAAATCTTCCAAAGAATAGTGGATATGGAAGAGGCTTTACCTTAATCAATGTGCTATTTATCTTACTCCTGAATTATTCATACTTCGAAGTTAAATCACGATTGAACTCAAAAAACCAATAAATTACTTCATTATAAAGTGAAATCATAGTAACTTGGCTACTTCAGTTGTGATTTTAAAAGTTTTGCTTGAAAATATCTGTTTTTAGGCAGACTACTCCCTTGGTCTGGTGTGTAGTTTCTAAAAATTGGTTATTTGATCATTTTTAATTGAATTTCAATTTTTGAACTCGCTGAAGTACTTTCCAAAAGAATTCCTGATACACGAAACTTGAGGCTAGTTTAAAGTAAAGGGAACGTCCTGACTTTACTAATTTACTGGCAACTTTAATAATTCGTGTACGTATGGTATCGATTTGCATGGTCTTTT
>NZ_MTIP01000017.1 GCF_002019605.1 Alkalihalobacterium alkalinitrilicum
TTGTAATCATTATTCATGAAGTCACGGAAATTAATTGTCTGAACTTTCATAATTAACACCCTCCTAAATATTCTGAACATTCACGAAAGGGCACACACTTTAACTCCTTCCCCCCTGGTTTCCTCCCCCGCACCCCCACCATCCTAACCCCCCAACCTCCTTTTTTTAAACAAAATACAAAATGCTTATATACCAATGGAAAATGGGGAATTAATGAATTAAGGATAATGAAGCAGGAAATGAATTTTTGAATGAATTGGCTAATGAATTTTTGGTAGCGGAAAATTCCGTTACGCTAATGAATTATCTAAGTCATTAACAACCTATGCAGCATCTTGAAATAAGTTGCTTGTACCTAAATAATTTTTAATTCATCAGCTAATGAATTTGCTGTTACTCTTTTTTGAGTAATAGCTAATGAAGTAGATGCCCAAAAATGCGCGCGTACTTGTGAGGTGAAAAAGATGGATCAGAAAACAATTGAATATATAGTGTTTGCGGTTATTCTGGTTATTCCATTGATACTCTTTCTTAAAAGAAAACATGTGCCTGAAAAGGTGGTCACTCCTTTGGATCGGTGCGAGTCTCCAATTGAACAACGTTTATATAAAGTTTTGGTGAATAACGGTTATTACGTTGCTACACAGGTGCCATGTGGCCGCTATCGTATTGATTTAGCGTTGCCAGGGGACCGTATAGCGATTGAATGCGACGGGGAAGCTTATCACTCTACCCCACAACAAAAAGCCCATGACAGGCGAAAGAATGAATATCTAAGGGCGAACGGTTGGAAGGTGCTTCGATTTTCTGGAAAGAGGATTTATAAGGATATGAGAGGAATATTAAAACGGATTGAAAAAGAAGCTAAAATAACTTAATTATAGCACGTACGTTCGCTTTATTGACGGTCTAAGTTTAACTTAGGTCGTATTTTTTATGATTTTTTCCGACATTATGTAAACTAAAAGGACTGAGGGAAATTTCTCACTCAGTGAAAACGTTGATAAATCAGTACTTATAGACAAACTCGAAACATAATAATAGTTATGTAGGAAATTAAGTAAAAAACTTACAATAAAGTTATTGACACCCCATGTATAGTTATTGTATAGTTATCTTAACGAAAGAGAGGGAAATCAAATGGTTGATGAAAAATTAATTGGCATTAAGGAATTATCAGAAAAGCTTGGAGTAAGTGAACAACAGATTTATAAACTGCAACGTGAGGGATTACCTAAAATTAAGATTTCCCATAAGGTTACTCGTTATGATTGGGAAGATGTTGTTCAGTGGCTTAAGACTCGAGATCAAAATTAAAGGAAGGTTGGAGGGGAACGCCATGAATTATATTGAGTCGTTTGTGGATTTCTTGAAGGAAAATGAAAAGAGTGACAACACCATAGGGAGTTATGTAAGGGATGTAGAGCAGTTCTTAACGTTCTATGGTAAAGACATTAAGGATGTTACTAAAAACGATGTGGAGGGCTTTAAGAAGCATCTGAACAACAAAGAAATGACCATTAAAACGATCAACAGAAAATTAGTCAGCATGAAGCAGTTCCTCGACTTCCTTAATGAACACTTCAAGTTAGGGTTAACAGTTAAAGTGAAGCCAGAAAAACAGCATCGTCAGGATTATTTAGAAGAGATGTTAGAGAAGCAAGACTTTGAAAAGATGGTGGAGGCTGCCGTCAGAAATAACGACATTAGAGCAAAAGCAGTTTTCTATACGTTGCTTAAAACAGGAATGCGAGTTAGTGAAATGCTCCAACTAACTACCAGTGACATTGAAAAGCAATCTATCACGATTAAAGGGAAGGGCAGTAAATACCGTGATATTTTCGTTCCTGTGAGCTTGAGAACGGTCTGGGCTGAATACATCCCTCATCGTGTTAAAACGTCTGAGAAGCTATTCACGGGGCAAAGAGGACCAATCAATAGGCATACTGTACACCATATGATTAAAAAGTACGCTGAAATTGCAGGTGTAAGCGAAGTAAGGGCACATGCTCACAATTTTAGACACCTTTATTGTAAAATGTTAATCGAAAATGGTTATTCCATTGATACCGTTGCTGATCTTGCAGGGCATAGCGATATAAACACAACACGAATTTACACACGTAAAACACGTAGCGAACTTGTAGCGGCTGTAAATGATTTATAGGAGGTGGAGAAGTGAACTCAAGTAAATCGACAATTAAGAATGTCGGTCGGCCATATTTAAGTGATGAAGCCTTTAAAAATTTTGTGGCTACTTATAAAAAGATGGTTAAACAAAATGAAGAGAAGAGAAAAGAAAAGGAGTGAGTCCAATGACAGAAAAAGAAAAGTTTTATCCTTTTGTCAAACCAGGAGAGACGAGAAAAGAAATGGTGCGCGTGCTTACTAAAGGATTGGAAAGGTCTATAACGGATCAAGAAGCTAAAATTATCTATTGGCTTGGAGATTGCGATCCAGAAACAAGGGGAGTTCTTTTAGATTTATTTAAGGAGTTATCAGAAAAGGACCGAAATAAGCAATAAAAACTATAAATGAAAAGGGGTAATGTAATGAACTTAGCGGAAAAGTTATATGACCAATTAATCGATGAACAAGCGGAATTAGAAGGATCTATAAAGTTTGTTGATGATGTAGTAGAAAAAGACGACTGGGACGATTTATTGGCCGAGTTACAACTCCCATGTGAAGTTGAAAGCGAACTGATAGACAAAGCGGCTGAGTGGGTGTCTGAAGCTTCAAAAGAGGCGTTTGTTATGGGTTATCTGTTAGCCATGCAAGGAGTAATACCAAAAGAAAAGAAAAAGACAACAATCAATCTTGCGGTATTAGAAATGAAATTAAAGAACAAAGAGAAAACCGACCAGCTGCAACTGATCGGTCACACAAAATAAGTAACAACACTTATATATAGTTTACTACAAAGTAAAGGTTTATTCCTCCTACTTTGCTCACAAACACAACACATAATCCGCATTATGTGAAAAAATACATTATTACAAGGAGTTGTACTGTCATATGAGAACAGGAACAAAATTAACTGTTTCGGAATTAGTAACACTTTTCAATCAAAATAAAGGGAATTATATATCGTTTAACGTCACTTCAATACCTGGGAAAAAACCAGGAACTAATTTTCTTAGCTATCTGAATATAAAACAAGCTTTTTTAACTCCAATAGAAGGTCAATATGACATGCAAGAAGGTTTATACGGGATTTACACTAATAAGCCTGGCATGTTGGTAGAATTTGAAGAAAAAAGAAATCAATTATTTATTACTGAATATGCAAAAATCATAAAAGATAAGCATGTAATTGAAATAAAAGAACCTCAAAGTAATATGTTTATACAAATACAATTCTTTGAAAAAGACAATCAATAAAGATGATCCGAATAAGGGGGTATTGAGTGACAGCTCGTACCCCCTAATTTAATAGCGTTCTCAATAATTAGACAAATTATACTAAAGAGATTGCACTTGACAACAAAAAATGATATAATGAAAAAAGGATAAAACACGAAAAGACGCAAGGTTCGCCGCCTTACGTCACGTTAAGGTGATTTTCGCCGATCACCTTTAAAAATGATGACTATTACCGTAGTCACCCTAAAACTAAATTGTCTATAAATATCATACCACTAACATAGTGTTAGCGCAACATAAAAATTGCTATAAATATAGCGAAATGTAACGTATAGTTATCAAAATGTGCAAATAAATGTACAAAAAGTGATAATTATCGGTACTAAAGTGGTGTTCAGACAGTTCGTTACATAAGGTGAAAAAATGGTGATAGTCATCCAATCCGATTAGGGAAGGGGTGACTATTTTTGTGTCTGATAAGCTCGTAACATTACATCCACAAGAAGAAAACGAAAATATTATAGATACTATTCACGAATGCAGAAAGAGGAAATGGAGTTTTATACCTGTTAAACAGGACAAGCTCCCTGACTTTGATCTACTCCCTAAAGAGAATGGCAAGAAATCATGGAAAGGGTATCAATACCGTTTACCTACTCCACAAGAGCGCATTGAATGGGAAAGTGCAGAAGGTATTGCTGTTGTTACTGGGAATATTAGTGGAATTATTATTTTAGATGTGGATCTTGGAGGCATGGAGTCACTTAAAGGTAAAAGTTTACCCCTTACCCCGTGCGTTAGAACCCAAAGTGGCGGTTTTCACTATTATTACAAATATCCTAACAAGCCAATTACATCTAAAGCTAACATTCTAAACAAAGTAGACATTAGAGGCGATGGAGGTTATGCACTTTTACCCAATACCCCTAAATATGAATGGGTTGAAGGTATGCATATTGAGGAGATACCACTTGCCGATCCTCCTGAATGGCTATTGAAACTGGTGACTAAGAAACCTAAGGAAAAGGGTGAAGCAAGTAATGAATATTCATTACTCGCTACACCCCCCAAGAAGTATCCTAAAATACAGACCTTAGGGCAGTTTGACAGCAGTAAACTAACACAGTGGTTTAGTAGTGAAGAAGTGGCACAACGCTTTTTAGACTACATGGGGATTGAAAGAGAAATCGGACAAGGCTTTAAGTGTATTATTCCAGGTCATGATGATAGCAAACCTTCAGCAAGTATCTACAAAGGGGATAACGGGGTGTTTGTTTATAGGGATTGGCATGGGGGATTTAACGAACAAGTTTTAATGCTGCCAGAAGCCTATGCATCTATCCATTACAAAAAAGTAGTTACAATGAATACAAGGGGAGAACTTGGAGAAAAGCACATTGGAAAGCCTGAGTTTGCTACATGGTCCATTAGGATGTTAGTTGATTTACAAATGATTGATCCGTATCCAGTAAAAGCTAAGATACTACCAAACAATGAAAAAGAAACGGTAAAAAAGGTTTATGAGGGCTTCAAGTTATTGTTAGGGTGCAAATGGCTTTATACACCAAATGAACCTACGCCTTTTAGTTGGCGTTTCGCTCGTGCATGGTGTGGAGTTAGTGAAAGAAAATGTGGTGAAGCAATCAGATATTTATTAGCTAAAGGTTATATTGAAATTGTTGGTGAAACGTCTGGAAGAGGACGGAAAATGAGTTTATTTAACATTAAGAGGTGATGGTAAATGCCAAACTTGGATGAAGTGAGAAAAGAATACATGAGAGAGTACAGAAAGCAAAATAGAGAGCGCATCCGACAAAAGCAAAGAGAATGGAGAGAAAATAATCCCGACAAAGTAAAAGAAATTTATGAACGCTTTTGGATGCGTAAAGCTAAGGAATTACAACACAACACCTAAGCAGAATTATGTTTCCACTTGAAAGGGGGTGAGACATGATGAAGGAGAATGACCACGAAAAAAAGCCCATGGACGAGTTGCCGCTCGAACATAGGCAGGTACTTAGCCTTTTGAGAGAAGGCTTAGAAAATGCTATCACTGTTAATGATATACAGAAACTTACAGGTATATCAAGTGTAAGAATTAGACAATGCGTTAATCAATTGATTGTGAAATACGGTTATATCATCGGGAGTTCAACTAAGTTTAAAGAAAGCGGCTTTTTTATTCCAGTGACAATGAGTGAGGAAAAATTAGCGATTACTCAATTGTCATCGAGAGTAAGGAAGATTAGTGAGAGAGAAAAGGCGTTGATCCGTAATATTGCGAATAAACACAATATAGACCTGATTGAGGCATTGAGAAGCACATAAAAAAAGGAGAGGGTGAAAATCCCCTCTCTAATATACCCGTACCAGTTCGAACGTATATTCTCATTATATCATATTTGTTTGAGAATAGGAGGGTAAAATGAGTGAGGAAATTCTCTTTATACACCATGAATTAAGGCGATTATTTCAATTAGTTAAAGATATGCCTATTATAGAAAATTTCTTGATTGAGTTTGAAGAAGAATTGGACGAGGATATTTACCCGACGATGACAATACCAATAGACGGTGAAATTAGAGTAAGGGGTGTTGATGTGGAAAAGATCGTTATAGAACGTGAGGAAGCGAGAGAAAGCATCGTTAAGCGTGTAGAGGTATTAAAAAGAGATCAAGCGGTGTTATTTGATGCAATGAGTCGCTTAACTTCAAGAGAACAAGACATCGTACGGTCTATTTATATCGGTGATAGTGTTCCACAGATCCACCAGAACTATGAAAACGAATTGCTAAATAGTATCAAAGAAAAGTTGTTTGCTGGAATACTTGAAATTCGGTCTGGTATTGAAGAAAAGCGCATGACTGAATATGAACGTGAGAGACAGGAAAAGGCATCTGCAATTAAGCGGAAAAACGATAGAGAACGTAAAGGAAAGCGTGAGTTTATAACGAATTTTAAGGCTTCTGTAAAAACTAATAAAGAAAAAGTGGTATAGGGGGATTAGCATGGAAAACGCATATCAAGAGTTTTTAGATACATTGGATGGAGTTAAGGAAAAGAAAAGAGGGTTGGCACTTACAATCAGGGGTGAACAAGATCAACTTCGTTTGCATGAACAAGAGTATAAAAACCTTATTTTAGAAGGGGAAGACAAGAAAGCGGATCAGCTATTTGAGGTTATCTTTAACCTTAAAAAGAACATTGAAAGCCATACTCGCAAACTGAATGTACTTAATAGCTCAGAAGTAAATACAAGTGGTTTAGTAAAAAATGCTGCTAATAAAGCGGTAGTAAGCATTTCAGAGGATCTTGTTGTATTTGACGAAGAATATAAATCCATACATGAACGGGTCCAAAAAGCGAAAGAGAATTATTTGAAGGAAATTGTTGAACTCGGTGAAGTAGTTCGACTGGAACGTAAAAAGAAAGAACAGTTAGGTTTTGTGCTCAAGCATAGCCCTGAGAAGCAGAAGGAATTTGGGTCTATGTATCATCAAAAGCTGGGTTACATGCCTTTGACGGTTGATGATATTTATAGTTCGCATTTAAAAGGCTTAGAGGTCGATTACAAACAATTAAAACAAACTATTGGAGGTTTTGAAGATGAGTAAAAAAGCATTAGTGAATTTCTTAAAAGAAACAGGAATGAAAGAAGAGGTAATTACTGAATTCGAAAAAATTTATAATGAGTCCGTGAAAAAAGAGTCCGAAAAAGAGAAAGAACAAAAGGCTAATGAACATTCTGATTTTCAAAAAACAATTGCTGATTTGGCCCAAAAATTGAATATCACAAAATAAGACATAACCAAAATTATGTTTCGAGGTGTGCCGAATGGATGAAGCGAAAATCATAAAAGAGTTAGAAAAATACCAAGAAAGATTTGAAAAACAAGCGGCTCAATTGAAAGAAGTTGACGGGCAAATTGACCATCTAACCAAAAGAGCTGAAGGGTTAACGACTCAAAACGTTAATCTTATGGAGTTTATCCATACTAAAGGTCTTATGATCGAATTTCATGAGTTTGTAAGGAAAAAGAAATGATTGAAATAGGGCGGTTTTTAACGAAGTGGATTACGTTACCTATAGTCATTATCTGCTTAGCTGCTTGTTTGTTTAACTATTACAAAGTAAAGGGGTGATCCCTTGAAGATTAATATTAAGGTGAATGGTTTAGACAAGTTACAAAAAGAACTTAAGCGATACGCAAAAGAAAAACCTGAAGGATTAAAAAAAATTGTTGCTGAAACTGCTGTATCTGTAGAGGGTGGTGCTATTGCCCGTGCACCTGTAGATACAGGTAACTTAAAGAATTCAATGGGGATCAGATTTGAAAATGATGGTGCAACGGCTGAAGTTTTCAATTCAGCTAATTATTCTCAATGGGTAGAGTACGGTAGTTATAAGGCCGCTGCACAACCTTTCCTTTATCCTTCCTGGGAACAACAAAGTAAAAACTATATGCAAGCCCTTATAAACGAAATGAAGAAGGTATAAGCCTATGGAAGCGGTTCTGATAGCTGTTAGGTGTTGCAAGTGCAATAAATTACTCGGTAAGTTAGAAATTAACGCAAAAGCTGAGTTGAAGTGTCCTAAGTGTAAGACAATGAACAAAATTAAATAATTAGAGGCTCAAGAAGCCCTTTCTATGCAAAAAAACACGCATGGAGGGGGCTTTTATTTATCCCCTCCGTAGCAGTCGAGAGGGTGATAATAATGGCTACAATTAGTGAATTAATGGTCAAATTCGGTATTGATACGTCAGACGTTGAAAAAGGTATGACTGGGATCCAGGAACAAACTAAGAAATTTGGCGATGGAATGACGGGTACTGGAAAGAAGATGACGGGTTTTGTAACAGGTCCTATCATGGCTTTATCAGCGGGAATATTGGCGCTTGGTGTGAAGACAGGACAGTATGCTGACGAGGTGCTTGATTTAGTTGACATAACTGGAATGTCGAGTGATTCGATCCAGGGCTGGAATCGAGTTGCCGCACATGCCGGAGTGTCAACTACCGCGGTTACTGACGCTTCACAAAAGCTAACTAAAACGATGTATCAACTTGAAACTGGATCGGAGAAGCAAACGAAAGCATTAGGTAAATTATCGTTGAGCTTTGAGGATTTACAAAAAATGAGTCCTGATGAACAGATGGACACGCTTATGAAAAGTCTTTCTGATGTGGAAGATCCAGCGGAACGAGCGAGGATCGGAACGGATTTATTAGGTGGAGCTTTTAAAGATATAGCTCCCATAGTCGGAATGACGAGTGATGAAATGTTTGCTATGAAGCAAGAGGGCGAAGATTTAGCAATGTCATTGGAAGATTTACAAGAAGCAAATGGTTTCCGTCAAGAAATGGAGAAATTAAAAGCGGAATTTGCTTCTACAGGTCGTTCACTCGCTACTCAATTAATGCCTCTCTTAAAAGATACGTTACTACCACTGATAAGAGATACCATTGTTCCTGCGGTAACGTCATTTATAGAGAAAATAGGGAGTCTCGCTGAGAAGTTCAGTGAACTAAGCCCACGAACGCAAAATATTATTTTAGGTCTTGTAGCTACTGCTGCGGCAATTGGCCCACTATTGATTGTAGTAGGAAAACTCGCTACTGGATTTTCCGCTTTAATGGGGGCAGCTAAATTTTTAATACCTATCATCGGTGGAATTTCGTGGCCAGTACTTGCAGTAGTTGCCGCTATTGCCGCTGCTATCGCCATAGGTGTTTTGCTTTATAAAAATTGGGATACCATCAAAGAGAAAGCAATTGAAATATGGGATGCTATCGCTACATGGTTTAGTGAAGTTACACAAAAAATCAAAGATTACGTCAAAGAAAACTTTGAAGGTGTCTATAATTACATTGCTAATTACTTGGAAATGGCAAAAGGGATCATTACCGATGTTTGGAATGCAATTAAACGAACATTTTCTAACGTCTTGGACTTCCTAAAAGCCCTTGTAAGAGGCGATTTTGAAGGAATGAAGAACGCTGTTAAGGCGCAAATGGAGAATGTAAGAAGCCTTATTTCTTCCATTTGGAACCGAATTAAGTCGTTTTTCTCTACGGTACTTAGTGATATATGGGGAACGGTTAAACAAAAGTTTCAAGACATCGTAAATTCTGTACAAGAAAAAATGTCCGATGCGAAACAAAAAGTAATAGACCTATGGGACGAGGCTCAGTCTTTCTTAACAAGTATTGATTTATTCCAAGTAGGTAAAGACATTATCCAAGGTTTGATTAATGGTATTGGTTCGATGGTCGGTGCTGCAATCAAAAAAGTAACCGAAGTAGCAGGGTCAATAAAAGATGCCATAACTGGATTTTGGAGGACTTCTTCACCATCACGGGTAGCAATGGATATTGGTGAAGATCCGATAGGGGTAGATGATGAAGAGGCAGAAAATAACGTTAAACTCATGAGTAAATTAACCATGTTTAATGCAGGGGTGAGTGTAGCATGACATTAGTTACAACGTTAAGTGTGAGTGGTGATTTCGCTGTGATGACGACAGACACAAGGAAAGTAAATAAAACGTATTACAAGGATCTAAAAACGGGGGAATATGAAGCGGTCGAGGGTTCCCCCCTCAAAGTTTCACAGGAGAAAAGTTATAAAGTGGAATTCTTATCTGCTTTTGTCATGATGGGAACGGGTGGAACGTCTGAGCTTGCTCTCTATATCAAGAAAAAGCTAAGAACGAGGGTTAACTATACAGATGACTTAAAAGCGTGTGGTGAGAAGCTGAAGGCAGTTATTGATGAGATCCGCTTAGATGAACATGCACCTGTCTTTTGTTGGTTCTTAGATCAAACAGACGGGGTGTACGTGTTATTAAATGGTTTTTATGAAGATGGTAGCAATGGTTTAGTCGTTTATGGCGCGTCACCAGGTGCAAAAGTGGAGGAAGTACCAGCACCTTTGAGTCATTCTCAATGGGCTATGATCCCACCAGTAAATATGTATACAGAAGTTTTTAAGCCTAAGCTGCAAGAGGGAACATTGAACGAGGCAGTTAATCTGCTGTTAGGGTTTCATGGTCAGATAGCTTACTTACAAAAGGTTGAAGTATCTTCAGACTGTCATTATTTCATCATAAAAAAAGGTGAAGGTGGGGTTCTGACTACACACCAAGGCGTATTCGATACCTCAATATGGCATAAGGAATATGATAAAAACGTAAGTGATGTGGAATGCGGGTTGTAAATGGGAGGGAAACCCTCCTTTTTCAAAACATAATACTCGTTATGTGGAACATTTAGGAACAGAAAAGAATGCTGTTTTTTCCTAATGATTTAGGTAAACCAGTATATAAGGGGTGAGACAATGGGTGGACACGGTAGTGGTAGATATGCGGCAGGACTTGAAAAAGGTAAAGAAACAGTTGAACAATACACACATTTTAATATAAATTTCCTTGCTCCTTTTTTAAAGAAAGGCAAGAAATTACACCTAAAAGCAGAAATGAAAAGTAATCCAATAAGTAAGTTAATTGTTGATCCTAATGAGATGTATATCGAGCTGGAATATAAGAAAGATCAAGAAGTAATCTATTTAGATAAAACACCTTGTCACTTTGGAGGATATCGCTATTGGTTTTTATGCCAATGTGGCAAACGAGTAGGAAAGTTATACCATGGTCAATTAGGCTTTGCTTGTCGTTCATGTTATGACCTTAATTATGTCAGTCAGCAATATGCTAAAACTGATTGCAGTTACTTTATTTGGCGAATGTACAGAATAGCAAATAAAGTAGATCCTGAATTTAACAAACAGGGGTTAAATACAAATTTTCCGATATTCAAACCGAAATATATGCACTACAAAACATACAGAAAACTGTTGCATAAGTTTGAATTATATAGGTTCAAAGGAGAAAGGGTATGGATCAAAGGGTGTTCGTTAATAGTTAACCGTAGATTTTAGGTGCTCAAATTTGAGCGCCTACCAGGGAAAATTAGGGATTTAAATAGATCATTTGCGAACAGAAAAAGAAGGTAGCTCAACTTTGAGCAGTCCTTTTTTATTGAACTCGAAACATAAGATTTCTTATGCTGAACCTGAAAAAACCTGAAACCCGCATAACAAAAGGACTGCACCATTTCGTGCACCCCTTTTAATAGGTTTTGTCTTTCTCAGGTGGATTTTGTGAGTTTTCTTGTTGCTCTAACCAACGAAAAAACGATTCCCTTTTTACTCTTTTAGTTCGACCAATCCGAATTAAAGGGAAATCTTTGTAATCCATGATCTCATAAGCTACACGCTTAGAAATACCCATAATTTCAGAAATATGAGTTGCAGTTAAAATATAAGGGTAATCATTCGATGTTTCTATGATGTCAGTCTGTGTGTTTTCAGTTTGGGGATGGTTTTGAAAAACTATATTACCGTCATCATCATTGATAACTTTTATTTCAATCACTATTTTCATTTACTGAATAACCTCGCAAAAAAACCTCTTTTTTTCTCTTCTTGTGCTGTAGCTATTTGTAACCTGGTTTCCATACTTTCACGAAGAGAATGCAGTAATGCTTCATCTCGTGCGTTTAGTCGTTCGTCTATGTATTTTTGTTGTTCATCAAGCTTAGTTATCAAGGCTTTATTAAACTTTTCTTGCTGTACATTCTGTTCTTTGAGGGATTGTAATTCCTCACGTATTGACTTTAATTCCTCAGCTAATAAAACGTCAGGGCCTTTTATAGGTTCAGGTTTATATGACTCCCCATTAGTAGCGAAATAATGTTCTATTTGCTTTATAGAGTAATTGCGATCTCGATGCAATTCACGTATTAATTTCATACGCTCTAAAGCGGCTGCATCAAACACATTATAGCCTGATGCATTCTTTTGCAAAGGGATATAATGCTTTAGATCCTTTACCCAATTACGAATAACATTAGGCGTTTCATCAAGTATGTTGGCCACTTCTTTAACGGTAAGTGGTTTTTCTTCACTTAGGTTTTTATCCATGTTTTTACACACCTCCAATACTTAGGTAAAAACCTAAATACCTTAATAAATTAGGGTTATTATCATTTTTACTAAGGTTTTTATATAAGTTAGAAACTTAGGTTTTTATTAACTAACGTTAGCAATAGTTAGCCATATGAACAAGGTCGGAATATATGTTCGTGCAGTAGATAAAAGAAAAACACCCTCTATCGAGAGTGCTTATTCGTGTATATTTCGTAGATATTCGGTTTACGTGCAGGGCGCATCATATCTTGTTCTATTAGTTTTTTGATATATTCAGAAAACCCTTGTTTCATAGCATGGTCCAATAACTTCAACTCACCAGTTTCGAAAGTAACCATTTTCTTTTTCATGCTGCATCACTCCTCGATGTTAGTAAACTTCCCGACGTCGGGAACATTTGAGTTCAAAACTTTCCCCGGGGGGAGATTTAAGTTATTTGAGAGATTGTAAAAACTCCTGAACGGTCCGACTTTGAAAAATACGGAAATGATTAGATGTCACATCGTAACGGGTATCTGTAATAAACCACACATTCGGAAAGTATTTCTTTTCTCCTTGCCAGGGTTCACTTTCCCATTCACGACTATTATAAAAATCCTCATACCGTTGCATTTTGGCACCCATTACCGATTTAGAATAAACACTCTTTTGGATCTCCACGAAGAAAGGCGCACCCTTCCATATCATGAATATATCAGGTTCCATGTACCCTTTACCGTATTTAGGTTCAATGGTGAATATAGAAGGTTCAGCATACTTTCTCACTTGTTTGTAAAAATCGAGAATGGCTAAAAAGTGCGGTATTTTCTGGCTGTCTGTTTTGATCGGTGAAGGATCGGTGAAGTAAATATAAGGTTGTTGTTTGGTATTCGCTGTAACGTGGCCTTGTAACCTTAACCGCTTCAATACGTTGTTTGCTGCAGGAACAGGATATTTTAAATGATTGAAATGTAAATCTAAAATGTCATCACGGGACATGCAACGGAACCGCTGTAGATCCTCAATAATTACCTTATCACGTTTTCTCATTCATCTAACACCCCAAACACTTCATCTTTTTCAACCTCAATTTTTGACTCTCCAAAATTGGCGAGTGTCTCAGACGCATTTAAAGGCTGTTTCTCGGTATTTTCTTCTTTAGGTGATTTATACCCCTCTAATATCTTTTTCGCTTTCATATCGCTCAAATATGGAGCTTGAATTTCAACTAACTCATGAAGCTTTAATAACATTCGACCACGTTGTTCTAATTTGATCTTTTCAGCACCTGGAGTATCTGTAATTCGTGAATTGATTAAGTTGGAATGCTTAAAGCCCATACGGACCGTCAAATTATTCTTGAGTTTACCATCTAATATGTCACGGTCTGGACGTTGCATTGAAAGGATCAAGAATACACCTAACGCCCTTCCTATGGCGCTTATATCCTCAATAATGGCCATAATTTCATTTTCTTTCTTGAGTAAGGCCACTTCATCGATGCAAACTAAAACATAAGGTTTGTTATGGTTCGTGTTTTTATTGAGATCGTCAATGTGCGTTAGTTCATATTGGTCCAATAAGTCGCCTCGTTCTTCCATTTCACGTTTCAACTCGTTCATGACGTTCTTTAGTTCATTTGCTTTTGTATAAACGCCCTTCACATGCTTCACACGCTTGAATAAATGGAATTCTGAGCGTTTTAAATCACCTAAATACATTTGTAAGCGATCATGTGAAACGGATTGAATAAGAGTGGTTAGAACGCTTCTGAGTTGAGTACTCTTTCCGCTTCCTGTCTCACCAGCCACTAAAAGATGTGGAAAGGTTACCATGTCATAGGCCACATATTGACCGTTTGCATCTTTACCGCAAAGAACAGGTAATTTATGAGAGCTCAAAATTGAGCTGTACTTTTCAAAGTTGTAAATCAGTTTGTCAGGTAGTGATTGACCGTAAATGGTTAACGTGAACTTTTTATTATCCTGGTCTAACTCAATGTTTTTTCCAAATTGTTGTTCAAACACCCACATTTTCTTTTTGAAACTGGACGGATCGAGGCCCAACGGAATAGTAAAGACATACGTTAGTTTCTTGTTTTCATGATCTATATCGACATGACGTATTTTAGGCATGATAGGGATATCTTTGTTATCTGATTTATAGGTAAGATGCAAGTCACCTGCTTTAAACGCTTGCAACAGCTTAGATTTAGCTTGTTGTTTCCTCATGAAGTTTTTAATCACTCTATTCACTCCTTATATACTCGGTGCTTTCTAACATTTTTGTGATAAAGCCTTATAACAAAGGATTGAGATAAACAAATAGGATAAGGGCCGCAATTAAAGCAAAGGGCATAACAATTTTAACGAACTTTAACAATTGAGAGGCAAACTGATAAAAACCATTTATAGCAAAGTACTTTTCCATTAAAGACATAGTAATTAAAACAAAACCGATACACCCCATTAATAAATAAGCTTTTGCTACTAATGGCGGTGGACTGAGTAAGGAAGAGGGAGAGAAAACAGTTGTGACAGACAACAAAGGCAAACGATAATCAAACTTCCTCTTTACGTTGTAATCATTATTCATGAAGTCACGGAAATTAATTGTCTGAACTTTCATAATTAACACCCTCCTAAATATTCTGAACATTCACGAAAGGGCACACACTTTAACTCCTTCCCCCC